>DATEID010000147.1:0-9112 GCA_035279245.1 Reyranella sp. | reverse complement strand
TGCACGAGGAGCGCCGCATCTTCGGCACGCTGAATGTCGAGGAGAATCTGATCCTCGCCGGCCACACCGCGCCCAAGCGCTGGCCGATCGAGCGCGTCTGGGAAATGTTTCCCCGCCTCAAGGAACGGCGGACGAGCCGCGGCACCGATCTGTCCGGCGGCGAACAGCAGATGCTGGCCATTGCTCGCGCGCTGATCCGCGATCCCAAGATCGTCCTGCTCGACGAGCCGTTCGAGGGCCTGGCACCAGTGATCGTCCACGATCTGATGAAGGCCTGCCGCGAGCTCGCCGCGGCCGGCCAGACGATCGTGATCGTCGAGCAGAATCTCGCCGCAGTCCTCGCGCTCGCGCAGCGAGTCTACATCCTGAACAATGGCCATCTCGCCCATGAAGGTCCGGCGGCGGAGATCAAGGCCAATCCCGACATCCTGCATCGGCATCTGGGCGTGTAACGAAAGCGCTGCTCCGTAGCTCTCGGCCGGGAACAGGAAGCGCGGCCGGCTTGACCTCTAGCCTTCTTGTCTCGCGGCCATGGCCTCTTACCTTGAGAGGGTCATGGCCGTTGTCGTCCTGCCGTTTCTCGATGCGCTTGCCCGCGACCTCGTCCGGCCAAGGGGCGGCTTGTCGGTGGATTTCACGCAACCGGCTGGCGAGCAGGCTCTCGTGCCGCCGGACTCGGTATCGTGGCGGATCTTCAAGAATCCCGTGGCCCTGTTCGTCGGCGGGATCACGGCTGTGATCCTCGAGCTTGCCGATCCCGCCGTGCGCACCGGCGTGTGGCATCATTCGTCCTTTCGGCAGGATCCCGTGCATCGCCTGCGCCGGACGGGCCTCGCGGCCATGGTCACCGTCTATGGCGGCGAGACCGAGGCCAGGGCGATGATCGCCAATGTCGTGCGCGTGCACGAGAAAATCGCCGGGCGCACCCCGGCCGGTGAAGCCTATCGGGCGAACGATGTCGCGTTGCTCACCTGGGTGCAGGCGACTGCCGGGTTCGGTTTCGCGCAGGCCTACCACCGCTATGTCCACGCGCTTGGCCGAGAAGAGCTGGATCGGCTTTGCGAGGAAGGGCTGGTGGCCGCACGTCTGTATGGAGCGGCCGATGCCCCGACGTCGCATGCCGCCCTGGAGCGGTTGTTCGACTCCAAGCGCGACAGGCTCGAAGCCTCGCCCATCGTGTTCGAGTTCCTGTCGATCATGCGCTGTGCGCCGGTCTTTCCTGCGATGCTGCGCCCGCTGCAGGCCCTGCTGATTCGTGCCGCCATCGATCTCGTGCCGGATTGGGTTCGCGACCGCCTTGGGCTGAGCCCGGTCTTCGGCTTGCGGCCCTGGCAGCGGCCCTTGGTACGGCTGGCGGGAGCCCTTGCCGACCGGGTGCTGATACGCTCCAGTCCGGCCGTGCAGTCCTGTCTCAGGCTCGGCTTGCCGGCGGATTATCTCTATCGACGGAGCGGAAAGAAGTGACGTCCAGTCTCGCCATCCTCTACGGCATCAAGAACTGCGACACGATGAAGAAGGCGAGGGCATGGCTCGACTCCAACGGCGTCCCGTACACCTTCCACGATTACAAGACGCAAGGCGTCGATCGGGGCCGGCTCGAACGGTGGGTAAAGAGGGTAGGCTGGGAAACGCTCCTCAATCGCGCCGGCACGACCTTCCGCAAGCTGCCGACAACCGACAAGGAAAACCTTGGCGAGCGAAAGGCCCTAGAGTTGATGCTGGCACAGCCGTCTATGATCAGGCGGCCCGTGCTGGAGAAGGACGGCGAACTGCGGGTCGGCTTTGCGCCTGATAAATACAATTTTCTGCTTCGAATCAGCTAAATAAAACATGTCCTTGACGTGAAGAATCAAATTCAAGAATGTAGCTTTTAATCCGGCCGCGTAAATGGCCGCAATCAACATTGCCAGCGGCCGTCTGGCCGCCTCTCCCTCTCGAGGTTCTGGCCATGAAAACAAAGGCTTTTGCCCTGATTCTTGTACCGCTCGCCCTATCCCTCTCGGCTTGCGGCGATACCTGGGGACAGCGTGCCGTGACGGGTGGTGCCATAGGTACTGGCGCCGGCTTGGCGGTGGGTGCGCTTGCCGGCTGGCCGTTGCTTGGTCCGGCCCTGGCCGGCGCGGCACTGGGCGCGGGCATCGGCGCCGTTACGACGCCGGGCGGCGTCAAATAGGTCTCCTCTAGCCCAGCAGCAGCCGGAGCTTGCGGTCGAAGACGCGCAGTACGTCTTCGAGGCTGTCGCCATGCGCCAATTTGCGCGGCCCATTGTAGACCATATAGCCGCCTGCCGTGCCGCTGCCGGCAACCTTGGCGATGGCAAACAGCGGTTGTTCGGCGGTGTGGCGGAAGATCGAGAAAATGGCCATGCCGGGCCGAAAATCGATCGCGTAGTCGCGCCATTCCCCCGACGCCACGCGCAGGCTGTAGAGGTTCAGCAGTCGGGACAGCTCGCGACGATCGAAGGAGACAACGCGACGACGCGCCCTCTGGTCGGCGAGGCGGTAAAGATTGGTCATGCAGGCAGCGAGGGGGTCATGCCGTCTGATTAATTGTTGCAGATGGCTTTCGGAGGGTAAAGCCACCGATCCCCAGCTTGCGGCGTCACGTGGTTTGCCAAAGTGCGGGGCGGCGGCTATGAACCCGCTGAAGCTGTTGATTTTCCGCAATAATCGGGAGCTCCCGTGTCCGATCACGCCGCCTTTCACGAAATCGACGATGCCGTGCGGCAGGACGATCTCAGAGCCTGGTGGAAACGCTACGGAACCTGGGTCGTGGCCGGCGTCGTGGTGATCGTCGTTGCCGTCGCCGGATTGGTCGGATGGCGGCAGTACCAGAACGCGCGGCGGGTCGAAGCGGGGACCGCCTATTCCTCGGCGTTGGCTCTGATCGGCAAGGACAATGCCGCCGCCCGCGCCGCGCTCGACAAGCAGGCCCAGAGCGCTGTCGAGCCCTATCGCTCGCTTGCCGCGATGATCGCGGCGCAAATGCGCGACAAGCCGGAAGAACGGATCGCTGCCCTGCGCGATCTGGCCCCAAAGCTGCCGGGCGAGCTTTCGGAACTTGCCCAGGTGATTGCCGGATATCGCAGCGTGGGCACCCCGAAGGCCGAGGAGACCGTCGCCGCGCTCGGCCCCATATCGGGTGTCGACCACGCGTTCCACGGCAGCATTCTGGAACTGCAGGCCCTCCAGGCGTTCCAAAAGGGCGAGACGAAGCGGGCGCGGGAACTCTGGACCGACATCCTCAAGGATCCGGCTGCATCCTCCGGTACGGCGCAGCGCGCGCAGGCGATGCTCAATCTTTCCGACGAGCAGGGAACGAAATAGGCGATGTCGACCGTGCTGCGCTTTTGCCACCCCCGCGTGCTCTTCGCGGTCACGATTCTTTGCGCGTCCGTCACCGGGTGCAGCCTGTTCGACAAGAAGGGGCCTCCACTTCCAGGCGAACGCATCGCTGTGTTCAATGAGCGGCGTGAAGTCGAGCCGGACAGCGACATGGCGAACGTCCCGGTCGTCCTGCCGGCGCCCGTCGTGAACGATGCATGGCCGCAGTCGGGCGGCTTTGCCGACTATGCCATGCAGCATCTGCAGATCGGGGCACAGCCCCAGATCGCCTGGACGGCAGATGTCGGCGCCGGCACCACGTCGGACCGCATCCTCACCACGCCGCCGGTGATCGCCGATGGCAAGGTGTTCGTGAAGGATGCGCAGAGCACGGTCTCGGCATTCCGCGCCGACACCGGCGAGCGGTTGTGGAGCGTGACCCTCAAGCCCGAAAAGGCGCGCGACGAAGGCGAGTTTGGCGGCGGTCTCACCTGGTATGGCGGACGCCTGTTCGTGACGACCGGCTTCGCCAGCGTGTTCGCCCTCGATCCGAATACCGGCAGCGAGATCTGGCGATCGCAGGAGAGCGCACCGATCCGTGGCGCGCCCCTTGCCTTCGCCGATCGCGTCTTTGCCATCACGCTGGACGGCAAGCTGCACGCGCTGGCGGCGGTCGACGGGGCCGATCTCTGGTCGTTCACGAGCCTCCAGGAAGTCTCGGGCTATGTCGACGGGCCGAGCCCGGCAGGATTCGGCGACTATGTCATCGCGCCTTTCAGGTCGGGCGAACTGGTCGCGTTCCACCCGGCCAACAATCGCTCGATCTGGAACGAATCGCTGGTCGGCCGGGGCGCGGAGGCCCGGGCGTTCGGCAACCTCGCGGATATCCGCGGCCGGCCGGTGATCGATCGTGGCCAGGTGTTCGCGATGGGATCGGCCGGCCAGATCACCTCGATCGATCTCGCCAGCGGACAGCGGCGGTGGGAGCGCAACTTCGGCGGCAACCAGACTCCTTGGGTCGCCGGCCGCTTCCTGTTCGCCATCACCAGCAACGCCGACGTGGTCGCCATGGATCGCGACAGTGGCAAGGTGAAGTGGGTGACGCCACTCACGCAGTATCTCGACGAAAAGCGTCAGAAGCTGGTCCTGTGGGGTGGCCCCGTGCTCGCCGGCGACCGCCTGCTGGTGACGGGAACGACTGGCGATCTGCTGGCGCTTTCGCCTTACACCGGCGACGTCATTGGCAAGGTCAGTCTGGGGGCTCCGGCGCGCCTTGCTCCGGTGATCGCCAACCAGACCATCTATATCCTGACCGATTCGGGCAGGCTCGTTGCGCTCCGCTGAGCAGGGCCGGCTTCCTGATCGGGGGGGACCCCGGGTCGCCATCGTAGGCCGGCCCAATGTCGGCAAGTCGACGCTGTTCAATCGACTCGTGGGGCGTCGCCGCGCCATCGTCGACGACACCCCGGGTGTGACACGCGATGTCCGCGAAGCGCCTGCGCAGCTTGGCGATCTCGCTTTCACCTTGCTCGACACGGCAGGATGGGAAACCGCTGCTGGCGAGGCGCTGGAGGCGCGCATGCGCCGCTTCACCGAGCGTGCCGTCGACACTGCCGACGTTGTCCTGTTCCTGATCGACGCGCGCGCCGGCATCTTGCCGCTCGACGAAGCGTTCGCGAGCTGGCTGCGCAAGCGCGCCGCCAAGGTCGTCCTGATTGCCAACAAATGCGAGGGCCGCGCGGGCCAGCAAGGGCTGGCCGAGGCGCACGGCTTGGGCCTCGGCGAGCCCATCCCGGTTTCGGCCGAGCACGGCGAGGGCCTGGGAGATCTGCACGACGCGCTTTCCCGGCACGTCGCGCCGATGCCCGTCGAGGACAAGCTGGCGGACGCGGCCGCCGAGGAGTCGGAGGGACCGAGCGATGAGGAGCTTGCCGAGCGTCCGCTGCTGCTCGCCATCGTCGGCCGGCCCAATGTCGGCAAGTCGACCCTCGTCAATCGACTGATCGGCGAGGAGCGCGTCCTGACCGGGCCGGAGGCCGGCATCACACGCGATGCCATTCGCGTCGAATGGCAGTGGAAGGGGCGCGCCGTGCGCCTGGTCGACACGGCGGGCATGCGACGGCGCAGCCGCATCGAGGCCAGGCTCGAGGCCGCGTCGGTCGCCGATACGCTCGACACCATTCGCCTCGCCGACGTGGCCGTCGTGGTCCTCGACGCCGCCAACATGGCCGAGAAGCAGGATCTTTCGGTGGCAGGCTGGGTGATCGAGGAGGGGCGTGCGCTCGTCATTGCCGTCAACAAGACCGACCTGCTGGCGGACGACCGTCGCGAGGCCGGCAAGGCCTGGCGCAAGCTTCGCGATCGGCTCGAAGCATCGTTCGCCCAGGTGAAGGACGTGCCGATCGTGGGCTTCTCGGCGCTGAACGGTCGCGGCGTCGAGCGGCTCATGCCGGCCGTCTTCGAGACCTACAAAATCTGGAACAAGCGCGTGCCGACGCCGAAGCTCAATCGTTGGCTGCGCGAGATGGAGACGCTGCATCCGCCGCCGCTCGCGCACGGACGCCGCATCCGGCTGCGCTTCATGACCCAGATCAAGACGCGGCCGCCGACCTTCGTGCTGTCGGTCAGCCAGCCCGAGGCGCTCGGGGAAGACTATCTCCGCTTCCTGATCAATCGGCTGCGCGACGACTTCGATCTGCCGGGCGTTCCGATTCGGCTCGCCATGCGCAAGCCGAAAAATCCCTATGCGCCGCGGGCGAAGAAGCGGTAGCGCCTACGTCGCCGCGTCTCCTGCAATCCACTCGCCGTTTTGCGTGCAGGACGGCAGGGCGAGCCGGATCAGCGCCTCGGCATGGGCCTCGGGCGGCACCAACGCCTGAGGATCCTCGCCGGGGAAGGCTTCCTTGCGCATCTTTGTGCGCATGGGCCCCGGATTGTAGAGATTGACCCTTACCGCTGTGTGTGCGCACTCCGCCGCATAGACGCCGACCATCATGTCGAGCGCGGCCTTGCTCGCCGCGTAGGCGCTCCAATAGGGCACGATTCGGCGGGAGATTCCCGACGTCACGAAGATCGCACGGCCGGCATCGGCAAGCCGCAGCAGCGGATCGAGGGAACGGATGAGCCGCCAATTGGCTGTCACGTTCACCGCCATCACACGCTCGAAGACATCGGGGGCGATATGGCCGATGGGTGAAAGCTGCCCCAGCACGCCGGCATTGCCGAGAAGGATGTCGAGCTTGCCGAAGCGCTCGTAGAGCGCGGCGCCCAGTCGATCGATGCCGGGTCCGTCGGTGACATCGAGCGGCACCAGCGTGGCCTTGCCGCCGACCGCCTTGATCTGGTCGTCGACAGCCTCCAGGCCGCCCACCGTGCGCGCCACGAGCACGCAATGCGCACCCTCCCTGGCGAAGGCAAGCGCCATCGCCGCGCCCAGCCCGCGCGACGCGCCCGTCACCAGCGCGATCCGGCCTTGCAGCCTCATGGTCTTTGGGACCGCGCGCATCTTGCGCGCTCATGAATTGAGGCGAGCTGGAAGCTCGCGGTCCAGGAGACCACGATCACGCCGGCTCGGCGAGGAAGGAGAGCTGGCGATCCTCGACCTCGGTGAGATCGTCGAGCGCGATCGGATAGTCGCCGGTGAAGCAGGCGTCGCAGAACGAGGGGTTGGCCTTGTTGCGGCCACCCGGCATGCCCATTGCGCGATAGAGACCGTCGATCGAGATGAAGGCGAGCGAATCGACGCCGATGAACTTCGCCATGCCGGCCACGTCGTAGCGCGAGGCCAGCAGCTTGTCGCGCTCGGGCGTGTCGATGCCGTAGAAGCACGGATCGGTGGTCGGCGGCGCGGCGATGCGCATATGCACCTCGCGCGCCCCGGCATTGCGTACCATCTCCACGATCTTCATCGAAGTGGTGCCGCGCACGATCGAATCATCCACCAGCACCACGCGCTTGCCCTCGATATGGGCTCGGTTGGCGTTGTGCTTCAGCCGCACGCCGAGATGGCGGATGTTGTCGGCCGGCTCGATGAAGGTGCGGCCGACATAGTGGTTGCGGATGATGCCCAGCTCGAACGGGATGCCGGACTGATGGGCGTAGCCGATGGCCGCCGGTACGCCCGAGTCGGGGACCGGCACGATCACGTCGGCGGGAACGGGACTTTCCTTGGCCAGCTCCATGCCGATCCGCTTGCGCGCGTCGTAGACGCCAACGCCTTCGATCTTGCTGTCGGGACGGGCGAAGTAGATGTGCTCGAAGACGCAGAACCGCCGCTGATGCTTGGGGAAGGGCTTGATCGAGCGCAGGCCCTGGCCGTCGACGATCACGATCTCGCCGGGCTCGACGTCGCGTACGAAGCGGGCGCCGATAATGTCGAGGGCGCAGCTCTCGGAGGTCAGGATCCAGGCATCCTCGAGCCGGCCGATGCAGAGCGGACGCACGCCCAGCGGATCGCGCACCCCATAAAGCGCCTCGCCGGTCAGCATCAGAAGCGAATAGGCGCCTTTCACCTTGCCCAGTGCATCGATGATGCGGTCGACTACCGTCGAATAGGCGGAGCGAGCGATCAGATGGTTGATCACCTCGGTGTCGGTGGTCGACTGGAACAGGCAGCCCATCCGCACCAGCTCCCGGCGCAGGAGATAGGCGTTGGTGAGATTGCCGTTATGCGCGAGGGCAAGACCGCCGAAATCGAAATCCGCGAAGATCGGCTGGATGTTGCGATCCGATGAGCCGCCGGTCGTGGCGTAGCGGTTGTGGCCGATCGCCGAGTAGCCCTTGAGCTTGGCGATGACCGACTGTTCGCCGAAAATGTCGCCTACCAGGCCGGCAGCCCGGTGATTGTGGAAATGACGGCCGTCGAACGTGACGATGCCGGATGCCTCCTGGCCGCGATGCTGGAGGGCGTGGAGGCCGAGCGCCGTATGCGCGGCGGCGTCGGCTGTCCCGTAGATGCCGAACAGCGCACATTCCTCGTGGAATTTGTCGAGGTCGTGGTGTGGACGGGCAGGGGTCACGGCGGCGTTATATCTGGGAGCAACGCCCAACGCCATCAAGGATAACTTACTGCGACTGATTGTTGTCCGTTGGCGCGGCGCCAGGCGCTGTTGGCGGCGCGGTCTGGGGTGACGGCCCCAAATTCGGCATGGAATCGGCCGGCTTTTGCTGCAGTCGGGTACGGAAGCCAGGCGGCAGGTAGGGCTCCACGAACGCGGCCATGTCCTTGATCATGGGGAAGGTTGCTCCGCCCTCGACCGGCGGCGGAAGCTGCTTGGGCCCGAGATAGCTGTAGAAGAGGAAAGCGGTGCCCATCACCACCCAGGCGCAGAGGGCGCCAAAGCCGGCCCCCAAGATGCGGTCCGGTTTGGCCAGCGGTCCCGACCGGACCGAGCGCGAGAAGGCATTGCTCAGCATGACCAGCACGATCAGGGCGCCGACGAAGACCACCAGCATCGAGACGAAATAGGCGAGCTCGGGATTGGTGATGAGCTGCTGGACCTGGGGCTGGATGACGTTCGAGAAATGGACGGCGACCCAGCCGGCGGCAATCCAGGAGGCGATGAACAGGACCGAATGCGCGAACCCTGAAGACATGCCAATGGCCGCGCCAAAGATGGCGACGGCAATGACAGCGACGTCGAACACCGTAAGGCCAAGCTGCTCCATCGCCCCTCTATCCCCTTTATCTCTTGCTCTTCCGTGACCTAGTCGCGCCTGCGTTCCGGGACGCCGTCGCGCCGGGGTCGCTTGAGGGGCCGATCGGCCGGTTGGAAACGTCTCACAAGGTC
>DATEID010000146.1:0-4162 GCA_035279245.1 Reyranella sp. | reverse complement strand
ATGCCGGCGGTGGTTTGGCTGGCGAAACCTGGCCGCATTGCCCGTCTGCCGCAGGTTCTGTCGGTGGCCGTCGCTGCTGCCGGCACCTTCTGGTTGGCAGAACGGCTCCTTTTCGCCTGACTGGCGAGCACGATCGATGCTTTGATGTGCCGAACATCGGGGGAGAAGTCGGCATGTCGGTGGTTCGCGTTCTCGGTTTGACGGCGTTGGTCCTGGGCGTCGCCTTGCCGGCCTTGGCTCAAGGCATTCCCAAGGCGCAATCTCCCGAGGAAGTTGGCTTCTCGTCCGTTCGCCTCCAGCGGCTGTCCGACCGCATCAACGAGGACGTGAAGGAGGGCAGGATTCCGGGCGCCGTGGTCCTGATCGCGCGCAACGGACGGATCGTCATGTTCGATGCCTTCGGCTATCGCGACCGCGACGCCAAAACGCCCATGCAGACCGACTCGATCTTCCGCATCGCCTCCATGAGCAAGCCGATCACCTCGGTCGCGGCCATGACGTTGGTCGAGGAGGGGAAGATGTCGCTCGCCGATCCGGTGGCGAAATACATTCCGGCTTTCGGCGAAACAAAGGTGTCGGTCGCGAAGACAAAGCCGGACGGGACTGTCGAGTTGGGGCTCGAGCCGCAGGAGCGGCCGATGACCATCCTGGACCTGATGCGGCATACCTCGGGCCTCACCTACCCGGCCCTGGGCGGCAACCCCGTCAAGCAATCCTACTACGACATGAAAGTGATGGACGCCGACCAGACCAATGCCGAGATGGCCGCCAAGCTTGCCAAGCTCGCCTTGCTCTATCAGCCGGGCACGCACTTCGAGTATTCGATGTCCACCGACGTGCTGGGTCGTGTGATCGAGGTCGTCTCGGGCATGCCGCTCGACAAGTTCATCGAGGAGCGGATCGCCAAGCCCCTCAAGCTGGGCGACACGGGCTTCGACGTGACCGTGGACAAAAAGGGACGCGGCGCGCATCCGCAGAAAGAGGGGCCGCGGAACGAGGTGCCGCCAATTCCCGATGTCACCTATCGCACGACCTGGAAATCCGGCGGGGCCGGCATGGTCTCGACGGCTGCGGATTACGCGCGTTTCCTGCAGATGTTCGCCAACGGGGGCGTGCTCGACGGCGTGCAGGTCATTTCCCGCAAGACCATCGATCTGATGACCGCGAACAACCTTCCGCCGGACATCAAGATGGGAGACGACATGTGGCGGCTGGGACCGCTCGAGCCCAGTCCGCAGATGGGGCAGGGATTTGGCTTGGGATTCGCGGTCCGCATCGACCAGGGGCGGAACCCGTTGCCGGGCTCGCCGTATGACTATCACTGGGGCGGCGTCTGGGGAACTTACTTCTGGCACGACCCGCGCGAGCGCCTGTACGTTGTGTTCATGATGCAGTCGCCGGCGGCAGGAAAGCAGTACCACGCCGTGTTGCGCCAGCTCGTCTACCAGGCGCTGGTGAACTAAAATCGAGGAGGGAGGGATGCAGCGTTCGCAACGCACCCCATATAGCCGCCGATGAGCAATGACGATCCCCGCAACTGGATGTGGTCCGAGGCGCTGCAGATGCTGGCGCGCGCCGAGCGCCTTCATCGCCAGGTCTTCACCCCTCCCATTGCCGTGCGCTCCAGCGGACCGGCGTGGGAGCCGCCGACCGATGTATTGGAGACCGACGATTCGGTTTTGATCCTGGTCGCCTTGCCGGGAGTCGATCCGGGGCAGGTCGAGGTCGCCATCCAGAATGGCATCCTGATGATCGCGGGCGAGCGCGTGCTGCCGCCTCAGCTCAAAATCGCCCGGATCCACCGGCTCGAACTGCCACAGGGGCGGTTCGAAAGAGGTATCGCGCTGCCCGCGGGGCGGTACGAAACACCGAAGACCGCGGTGCTGAACGGCTGCCTCGTGATCGAGCTGCCGAAGGCCAATCGAAAGGCGGCGCCATGACGCCGCCCGATGTGAATACAACCGCCGGGCCGGAGGTCCAGCGCCCGCTGCCGACCGATGCGCTGGTCGTCGTGCCGATGCGCAACATGGTGTTGTTTCCCGAGGTCGTGCTGCCCGTCACTGTCGGCAGGCCGTCATCCGTGGCGGCGATCCAGCAGGCGGTGCGCGAGCAACGGCAGATCGTGCTTCTCCTGCAGCGCGACCCGCAGAACAACCAGCCAGGTCCGGACGATCTCCATCGGGTCGGCACGGTCGCCAATATCCTTCGCTACATGACCAGCCCCGAGGGCGGCCATCATATCGTCTGCCAGGGCGTTCAGCGCTTCCGCATCGGCGAGTTCGTCGAAGGCTACCCCTTCCTGCTGGCGCGCGGTCTTCACGTTGTCGAGCCGACGGCGACCGGGCCCGAGGTCGAGGCCCGCTTTCTCGTTCTGCGCAACCAGGTTCGCGAGGTGTTCGAACTCCTGCCGCAGGCGCCGGCCGAGCTGAGGCAAACCATCGAGGCTACGACCTCGCCGGGGCTGATGGCGGATCTCGCGGCGACGTATCTCGACTCGGAGCCGCGGGAGAAGCAGGAACTTCTCGAAACCATCGATCTCGTGCCGCGGCTCGACCGTGTCACCAAGTTGCTGGCCCATCGGCTCGAGGTGCTGCGCCTTTCGGCCGAGATCGGCAAGCAGACGAAGGTTTCGCTGGACACGCGCCAGCGCGAAGTTTTGCTGCGCGAGCAGATGGCGGCTATCCAGCGGGAGTTGGGCGAGGAGGGGTCCAACAAGCAGGAGCTTGCCGACCTCGAGAAGGCGATCGCAGAGGCGAAGATGCCGGCCGAGGTCGAGGCCGTCGCGCGCAAGGAGCTGCGCAGGCTGCAGCGCACGCCCGAAGCGGCCGGCGAATACGGCATGATCCGCACCTACCTCGACATCCTGATCGAGCTGCCTTGGGCACCGCCTGAATCCAAGGACATCGACATCGTCGAGGCGCGCCGCATCCTCGACGCCGATCACTTCGGCCTGGAGAAGATCAAGCAGCGCATCGTCGAGTATCTCGCCGTGCGCAAGCTCGCCCCCGACGGCAAGGCGCCGATTCTTTGCTTCGTCGGTCCGCCCGGCGTCGGCAAGACCTCGCTCGGCCAGTCGATCGCGCGTGCAATGGGCCGCAAGTTCGTGCGGGTGAGCCTCGGCGGCGTGCATGACGAGGCCGAGATCCGCGGCCATCGCCGCACTTATGTCGGCGCCATGCCCGGCAACATCATCCAGGCGATCCGCAAGGCCCAGGCCCGCGACTGCGTCATGATGCTGGACGAGATCGACAAGATGGGTGCCGGCATCCACGGCGATCCGTCCGCCGCCATGCTCGAGGTGCTGGACCCCGAGCAGAACAGCACGTTCCGGGACAACTATCTCGACGTGCCGTTCGATCTCAGCCGGGTGGTCTTCATCACCACGGCGAACATGCTCGAAACGATTCCCGGGCCGTTGCGCGACCGCATGGAGATCATCGCGCTGTCGAGCTACACGGCGGGAGAGAAGCTGCAGATCGCCAAGCGTTACCTGGTGCGGCGCCAGCTCGAGGCCAATGGCCTGAAGCCGGAGCAAGTGGAGGTCGAGGACGCCGCTCTCGGCCGCATCATCGAGAGCTATACCCGCGAGGCCGGCGTCCGCAATCTGGAACGCGAGATCGGGCGCGTCCTGCGGCATATCGCGGTCGACGTCGCGCAGGGAGCGACGGAACACAAGCGCGTCGATGTCGCGACGGTCGATAAGATCCTCGGCGCACCGCGTTTCGAGAACGAGGTCGCCATGCGCTCGACCGTGCCAGGCGTGGCGACCGGGCTTGCTTGGACGCCAGTCGGCGGCGACATCCTCTTCATCGAGGCGACACGCGCGTCCGGCAACGGCAAGCTGGTCCTGACAGGTCAGCTCGGCGAGGTCATGCGCGAGAGCGCGCAGGCGGCGCTCAGCGTGGTGAAGAGCATGGCCATCGCGCTCAAGATCGATGTGGCGAGCTTCGACAAGAGCGACATCCATGTCCACGTGCCGGCCGGCGCCACGCCAAAGGATGGGCCGAGCGCGGGCGTGGCGATGTTCATGGCGCTCACTTCGCTCCTGACCGGGCGCGTCGTGCGCAGCGACACGGCGATGACCGGCGAGATCAGCTTGCGCGGCTTGGTGTTGCCGGTCGGCGGCGTCAAGGAGAAGGTGGTCGCGGCGGCCGCCGCCGGG
>DATEID010000145.1:0-15865 GCA_035279245.1 Reyranella sp. | reverse complement strand
CGGAACCGGAAGCCTCGGCCGGTCGCCGCCCACGGGCCACCAGGATCTAGCCGCGATGGCGAAAAAGCGGCTCGATATGGCACTGGTCGAGCGCGGCCTGGCGGAGACGCGAGCCGCGGCACAACGCGTCGTCATGGCCGGCCTCGTCTTTTCGAACGATCGGCGGCTCGACAAGCCGGGGCACAGCGTCGCCGACGACATGCCGCTCGAGGTGCGCGGCCAGCCGCACCCTTACGTCTCCCGTGGCGGGTTGAAGCTCGAGAAGGCGCTCGATTACTTTGGCCTCTCAGCCCAAGACCGCATCGCACTCGATGTCGGCGCCTCGACAGGCGGCTTCACCGATTGCCTTCTACAGCATGGTGCGGCCAAGGTTTATGCCGTCGATGTCGGCACCAATCAGCTCGCCTGGAAGCTGCGCCGTGATCCGCGGGTGGTGTCGATGGAGCGAACCAATATTCGCGACATCACGACGGTGGAGGTCCCCGAGCCGGTCGATTTCATCGTTTGCGATGCGTCCTTCATCGGGCTTCGTACGGCCCTGCCGGCGGCGCTGGCGCTGGCAAAGCCGGGTGCGCATCTCGTGGCGCTGATCAAGCCGCAGTTCGAGGTCGGCAAGGGCCGTGTTGGCAAGGGCGGCATCGTGCGCGATCCCGCGCTGCATCAAGAAGTATGCAGCGCGATCTCCGACTGGCTGGCGGCCCAGCCCGGCTGGCAAGTGCTCGGCTTGACCGACAGTCCGATCGAAGGCGCGGAGGGCAACAAGGAGTTCCTGATCGCTGGTCGCTTCAGGAGCTGACGCTGGCGGCGAGCTCCGGGAAAAGGCGGACTCGCATCCTTTCCGTATAGGCAACGAGCTTCGGCTGCGCTTCGAGAAACTCTCGAACGGGCGAGGGGACCGGCGTCAGCAGCGTGGTCGCGAGCGTGCCGAAGAGGGCCGCGTCGATGCCGGTGGGTTCGCTTCCGAAGAAGAACGGCTCGTCACTCATGACCGTCAGGATGGCCTGCCAATCCCGCCTTGCCGCTTCCATGATTTCATCGTCGGAATGGCGCAGCAGGCCCTGCCGATACAGTATGTTCCGCATGTTACGGCGTACCAGGCGGGCAACCAGCGGCCGAACAGCCGATGGCACGCGGTCAAAGCTGCGCTTCATGTGCTGCCAGCCCTCGGCACGTATGAAATGCGTGTAGAGGATCACGAAGGCGTAGTGTTCCTCGAGCGTGCGTTGCACCAGCAGGGCCGTCGCGCGCTGTACTGCGCCCAGGCGGGCATCGGGGTCGAAACCGCGAGTCTTCACCAGATGATCGACGATCAGCGAGGAATCCCCGATCCGCAGGTTGCCGTCCTCGATGAACGGCACCTTGCCCTTGGGACCTTTGCGCGGATCGGGCGTGTCGACGACTTCGTATGGTATGTGCGCGATGCGCAGCCAGGTTTCGAGCTTGCAGCAAAACGGGCTGACATTCGGGATTCCGAACATGCGCGGGAACTGGAACAACTTGATCGGTGCCGCATTCGCCATGTGCCCTCCGCCTGGACTGTCGGACGCTATCACCTTAGCGGATCGCCCGCGTCACCCTGAACTTGTTGTTGTCGGCTAGCGTCTCGAAGGAGGCGAAGTGCGATCTGAGCACCGCTTCGTACGGCAGGCCGCGGTTTGCCACCATGCAGAAGAGACCGCCGGGCTCGAGCGCGCGGGCGGCCGCCTCGATCAGTTTTTGGCCGAGCGCCGGTGTCGCTGCCCGGCCGGTGTGGAAGGGCGGGTTGCAAACGATCGCATCGTAGGTTGCGGGCGCGGGTTCATGGGCGAGGTCGAGCCAATGAAATTGTGCCCGTTCGTCCTCGATGTTGAGGCGAGCGGCTTCGATGGCACGATACTCGGCGTCGATCAGATCGATCTGTTGCACCCCGGGCGAGGCTTCGAGCACACAATGGGCCAGATAGCCCCAGCCGCAGCCAAAATCGGCCAGTCGGCCCGACAAGCCGTTTGGAAGGTGTTCGGCGAGCAATGCCGAACCGTCGTCGATCCGATCCCAACTGAAGATACCGGGCTGGCTGAGCCAGCTTCCGTCGCCCACTGGCTGTGGGTGCACGAAGCGACACCAATAGTCCGGCGGCGTCCGGCTGCTCTTCACGAACCAGAAGACGCGGCTGTGGAACTTCGACAGCGTTCCCGCGAGGCCGAAAATCTTGCCGGCCTGCTTCTCGAGGCTCGCGGCGCCGTCTTCGTTGGCGCCAGCGCAAACAAGCGTGCCGCCGTCGGCCAGTAATGCCCAGCCGCGGGCGATGTTGGCGAAGTTCTCCTCCTTGTGCTTGGTCAGCAGCAGCAGGCCCTGTTCGTAGGACCCTTGCTCTATTCGCGGCGAGGCCTTCTCGAGCCGTAGATAGTCGGGCCGGAACGATTGCTCCGCTTCGACATCCTCGAACGGCAGCGGCTCGGCGCGCAGGAAGAACGCCCGCCTGTGAGCGAGCGCTCCGGAATAGAAAGCATGGACGAGAGCGCGTCCGGCCTGGCTCACAGCCACTCCGTCAGGGAACGAGGACGGCGCGCCCCATGATCAGGCCCTTGCGCAGCTCCTGCAGCGTGGCATCGGCTTCGTCGAGCTTGCGCTTGATGATCGGTACCGGCTCTGCCTTGCCGGCGGTGACGAGATCCATCATCTCCTTCATCTCGCCGGGTGTGCCGGTGACCGAACCCATGATCTGGTTGCCGGTGAACGCGAACATCGGCATCGGCACGCTGAAAGTGCCGCCGAACAGGCCGACCACGATCAGCCGTCCGCCGCGTCCCAGCGCGCGCCAGCCGAACTGTGCGCTCGACTCGGCGCCGACGAAGTCGATGGCCGCGCCGACGCCGGTACCGCCTGTGAGGTCCATCACCTGCTTGCGCGCTTCCTTCTCGCGCGGATCGATGGCGGCGCAGGCGCCGTTCTCCAGCGCGAGCGTGCGTTTCTTCTCGTCGATGTCGGCAACGATCGGCTCGCGGCCCAGCACCGCCTTGGCGAAGCGCACCCCCATGAGGCCGACGCCGCCGGCGCCGATCACCAGGATCGGCCGCCCGGCATCATGCCCGACGGCCTTCTTCACCGCACCGAAGGCGGTGATGCCGGAGCAGGCATAGAGGCAGGCGAGTTCGTCCGGCAGGCTGCCGTAGGGATAAAGATACTTGGCGTGCGGCACGAGAACATGGTCCGCATACCCCCCGTCCTTGTTGACGCCCAACGCGCGCGGCGTCGGACAGAGATTCTCGGTGCCGTTCTCGCAGTACCAGCACTTTCCGCAGCCGATCCAGGGATAGACCACCGCCTTGTCGCCGACCTTGGCGCCCTTGGCGTCGGGTCCCGCAGCCTCGACCACGCCGACGATCTCGTGGCCCATGATGCGCGGCGGATTCATCGTCTTGGCGGTCGAGTATTTGTTGCCGCCGCCCATGTCGAAGAAGCCTTCCCAGAGATGCACGTCGCTGTGGCAGACGCCCGCCGCCGTGATACGCACCAGGACTTCCTCGCCCCGAGGTGCGGGAGTCGGTTCCTCGACCCGTTGCAGCGGCTGGCCGAACTCGACGACCTTGTAGCTCTTCATGCGACAGCTCCCTTGCTTTGCTCCGCCGAGCATAGAGCATCCGTCGGGCGATTGTGCTAGTACTTCGCCAAACAAGATTGTTTGGGAGGAAAACAAATGCTGAGACGTGGTGTCACGGCGGCTTTTGCCGCGCTTGCTCTGGCGCCCTCCGCCGCTTTGGCGCAGGAGACAGTGAAGGTCGGCCTGATCCTTCCCATGACCGGTCAGCAGGCCTCGACCGGGAAGCAGATCGACGCGGCCGTGAAGCTTTACCAGGCGCAGAACGGTGCCACGGTCGCAGGCAAGAAGGTGGAAGTGATCCTCAAGGACGACACCAGCGTGCCCGATGTGACCAAGCGCCTGGCGCAGGAACTGGTCGTCAATGACAAGGTCGCCTTTCTAGCCGGCTTCGGTATCACGCCGTCGGCGCTGGCCACCGCGCCGATCGCCACCCAGGCGAAGGTGCCGGAGATCGTGATGGCAGCCGGCACGTCCTCCATCACCGAAGCATCGCCCTGCATCGCGCGGACCAGCTTCACCCTGGCGCAATCCTCGGTGCCGATGGCGCAATGGGCGGCCAAGAACGGCATCAAGAAAGTGGTCACGCTGGTCAGCGACTATGGGCCCGGCATCGATGCCGAGAAGTCGTTCAGCGAGACGTTCAAGGCGGATGGCGGCACCATTGTCGAGAACCTGCGCGTGCCCATGCGCAGCCCCGATTTCTCGCCGGTGCTGCAGAAGGTGGCGGATATCAAGCCCGATGCGCTGTTCGTGTTCGTTCCCTCGGGGACCGGCGCACAGTTCGTGAAGCAGTTCATCGAGCGCGGCCTCGACAAATCGGGGGTCAAACTGATCGCCACCGGCGACGTCACCGACGATGATCAGTTGAACGGCATGGGCGATGCGATGGTGGGCGTGATCAATGCGCACAACTACTCCGCCAATCATGACAGCGCGATGAACAAGGCCTTCGTTGCCGCCTTCGAGAAGGCGAACAACGGCATGCGGCCGAACTTCATGGCGGTCGGGGGATATGATGGGATGCACCTGATCTACGCGGCACTGAAGAAGACCAACGGCGTGACCGACGGCGACAAGCTGATGGCGGCCATCAAGGGCATGGCCTGGGAAAGCCCGCGCGGCCCCATCTCGATCGACCCGGAGACACGGGACATCGTGCAGAATATCTACATTCGGAAGGTCGAAAAGGTTGGTGGCGAGCTTTACAACGTCGAGTTCGAGACGATCGCCAACGTGAAGGACCCGGTCAAGGCGGCGAAGAAGAAGTAGGCGTCCTTGTCGTACGACGTCGTCGAAATGCACCGTGTCATCCGAGCATGGCGAGCGATCTTCTGTCTCCGGAAAGATCCTCGGCCTTTGGCCTCGGCATGACACGGCATGGCATGCCTTCGTGATGTCGGGCGCGTCCTAGCTATGGCCACCATCCTGTTCGACGGCGTGGCATATGGCATGCTGCTCTTCGTGCTCGCTTGCGGGCTTGCCGTGACGCTGGGGCTGATGAACTTCGTCAACCTTGCCCATGGCGCGTTCGCGATGGCGGGCGGCTACGCCACCGTTCTGCTCATGGGGCGTGCTGGCATGCCGTTCGTCGCCTGCCTGCCGGCGGCCTTTGTCGTCGCAGCCGCGCTGGGCATCGTGCTGGAGCGCACGCTCTATCGGCACATGTATCGTCGCAGTCACCTCGATCAGGTGTTGTTCTCGATCGGCCTGGTCTTCATGGCTGTTTCGGGAACGACCTGGGCGATGGGATCGAGCCAGCAGAACGTCAAGCTTCCCGGCTGGTTGCTGGGCCGCGTGGAACTGCTCGGCGTCAATGTCGGAATATACCGGGCTTTCATCATCGTGCTGTGCGGCGCACTGGCGATCGGCTTGCAGGCGGGGCTTACATACACCCGCTTCGGCAGCCGCTTGCGGGCGGCCGTCGATGATGCCCGTGTGGCACGCGGGTTAGGCATTCCGGTCGGCACGGTCTTCGCCGTCACTTTCGCGATCGGCTCCGGCCTTGCCGGGTTGGGAGGAGCGTTGGGCGCCGAGATCCTCGGACTCGATCCGAACTTTCCGCTGAAATTCATGATCTACTTCCTGATCGTCGTCGCCGTCGGCGGTACATCGGGGATCGCCGGACCGTTCATCGCTTCGCTGCTGCTCGGCATCGCCGATGTCGCCGGCAAATATTACGTGCCCGCCATCGGCGCCTTCGTCATCTACCTCGTGATGATTGCTGTCCTCGTGCTGCGCCCGCATGGCCTGTTCGCACGGCCGCGCTGATGACGATAGCGACGAGCCTCGTGCGACGCGTCCGCTGGCGTTGGTGGGAGATCGCCTTCTGGCTTTTGGCCTTCGGCGCGGTGTTGCTGCCTGCCGGCCACCATCTGATCCTGAACCAGATTGCGATCCTGGCGCTGTTTGCACTCTCGCTCGATCTGATCCTGGGTTATGCCGGCATCGTGTCGCTGGGGCATGCGGCCTTCTTCGGCCTCGGTGCCTATGCCGCCGGCCTGCTCGCCAAGTCCGTCATCGCGGAGCCGCTGGCGGGCCTTGGCCTCGCGATGCTGGTGGCGGCGGCATTGGGCTTTGCCACCAGCTTTCTGGTATTGCGCGGCAGCGATCTCACCCGCCTCATGGTGACGCTCGGTGTTGCTTCCGTCCTTCACGAGCTTGCCAATGCACTTTCCGATCTCACCGGCGGCGCGGACGGCCTGCAGGGGGTCGTGATGGGATCGGTGCTGGGCTTCTTTCCGTTCGATCTCTACGGCCGCACCGCCTACGCCTATAGTGTCTCGGTCCTGTTTGCGTTGACGATGATCGCGCGCGTGATCGTGCATTCGCCGTTTGGCCTTTCGTTGATGGCGATCCGTCGCAACCGGTTGCGCGCTTCGGCCGTCGGTGTGCCGGTCAACGGACGTCTGATCGCTGCCTATACGGTGGCCGCGGCCTTCGCCGGCGCGGCCGGCGCGCTGCTTGCCCAGACGACGGCTTTCGTCTCGCTGGAGTTCTTCGACTTCAATCGATCGGCAGATGTGTTGCTGGTCCTCGTCATCGGCGGTGCCGGCTGGCTGTACGGAGGCATCCTGGGCGCCGTTCTCTTCCAGGGCCTGCAAGACGCCATCGCTGGCTTGACGCCGGAATATTGGCAGTTCTGGATCGGTCTTTTCCTGGTGGTGTTCGTCATGATCGGCCGCGAGCGCATGGCGGTTGGTCTGCGTGGCCTTTGGACCGGTATAAGGACATGACGGCGGCACTGGAGACGCGCGGACTTGCCAGACGCTTCGGCGGCCTGATCGCGACGCGGGACGTTTCCTTTACTCTCGAGCGCGGTGCGCGCCATGCCCTGATCGGGCCGAATGGAGCCGGCAAAACGACGTTCATCAATCTTCTTACGGGCATGCTGGCGCCTACCGCGGGGCAAGTGCTGCTGGCCGGCGAGGACGTCACCCGGCTCGCGCCCGAGGCGCGCGTCCGCCGCGGCCTGGCACGAACCTTCCAGATCAATCAACTCTTTGGCGAACTGACGCCTCTCGAGACGCTGGCCCTCGCGGTCGGGGAGCGCCTGGGGCAGGGCGCCCGTTGGGTTCGTCCCCTGGGGGGCGACCGCATGGTGGGCGAGATCGAATCGGTGGCGCGGCGATTCGGGCTGATCGATGTGCTCGACGGCCGTACGGATACTCTCCCCTATGGCAAGCAGCGACTGCTGGAGATTGCGGTCGCCTTTGCCTGCAAGCCGCAAGTCCTGCTGCTCGACGAACCGGCGGCCGGCGTCCCCGAGGAGGAACGACGCGACATCCTCGACGCCATCTCGGCCCTTCCGCAGGATGTGTCCGTGCTGCTGATCGAGCACGACATGGATCTGGTGTTCAGCTTCGCGCAGCGCATCTCGGTCCTGGTCGATGGCGGTCTTTTGGTCGAGGACGAGCCGGCGGCGATCGCGAGTGATCCCCGGGTGCGCGCAGTCTATCTGGGTGAGGCAGGGCGTGGCTGAGCTGCTGGCCATCGACGGCCTTGTCGCGGGCTACGGCAGCGCCGTCGTGCTCTCCGATATCGCCTTTCGCCTGGCCGAGGGCGAGGCGCTCGCCGTGCTGGGCCGCAATGGTGTCGGCAAGACTACACTGATCGACAGCATCGTCGGTGTGACGAAGCGCTTTGCCGGTACCATGACGCTGGCGGGCCGGGAAATCGCCGGCCTTCCACCCGAGCAACGTGCGGCACTTGGCGTCGGCTGGGTGCCGCAGGAGCGCAACATCTTCCGTTCCCTGACGGTCGAGGAGAACTTGACGGCGGTGGCGCGGCCGGGCCGATGGACGATCGACCGCATCTACGGCCTTTTCCCGCGACTTAGGGAGCGACGTGCCAATTCCGGCGCCGCGCTCTCGGGTGGCGAGCAGCAGATGCTGGCCATCGGTCGCGCCCTCGCAATCAATCCAACGCTGCTGCTGCTCGACGAGCCGACCGAGGGGCTGGCTCCCATCCTCGTCGAGGAGGTGCTGGCCGCGCTCGCGCGGCTGTTCCGCGACGAGCGGATGGCGGCCCTCATCGTCGAGCAGCATGCGCACAAGATCTTGCCCGTCACCGATCGAGCGATCGTTCTTGAGCGCGGCCGCATCGTGCTAGAAGAGCGGAGCAGGATATTGCTCGCCGACCCCGCGCCACTCGAACGCTTCCTCGGTGTCGCCGAGCGGTAATTCGGCAATTATCGACATTTTGTAAAAAACCGTTTATGGCTTGATGCGGTTTTGCAAGTGAGCTCATTGAGTGACTGCGGATTGCCGGGAGTAAGCAACCCATGAGCAAGTACGGTATCGGTCAGCCTGTTTTGCGCTTCGAGGACCCCCGGCTGCTGCGCGGGCAGGGACGCTATATCAATGACGTGAATCTGCCGGGCCAGACCCATGCCGTCTTCGTGCGATCGCCGCACGCTCACGCGAAGATCCGGTCGATCGCCGTCGAGGAGGCGAAGAAGGCGGCCGGCGTCGTCGCCGTCTATACCGGTCACGACGTGACCGCCGACCGGCTCGGCATGCCCAAGGCCAACATGCCGCGCAAGCGTCCCGACGGGAAGCCGATGTTCGCGCCGCAGCGTCCGCCGCTGGTCATCGACCGGGTGCGCTATGTCGGCGATCCTGTCGTGATGGTCATCGCCGAAACGCTGGCGCAGGCGAAGGACGCGGCCGAGCTGGTGACCATCGATTACGAGCCGCTGCCGTCGGTGACGTCGACAGAGGACACTGTGAAGCCCGGTGCGCCGGCGGTTTGGGACGAGTGCCCCGACAACATCTCGAACCATGTGGAGCGCGGCAACAAGGCGGCGACCGACGAGGCGTTCAGGTCGGCGGCGAAGATCGTCAAGCGACGCTACGTCATCACACGTGTCCATGCCCAGTTCATGGAACCGCGTGGCACGCTCGGCACCTACGATCCCGGCGAGGATCGCATGACGTTGTATGCCGACGTGCAGTATCCCCACCGCGTGCGCAGCATGCTGGCCAACAGCGTCTTCAAGGTGCCCGAAAGCAAGATGCGGGTGATCGCCGGCGATGTGGGCGGCGGCTTCGGCACCAAGGGCTGGCAGTATGTTGAGCACCGCCTGACGCTGTGGGCGGCACGCAAGCTTTTGCGACCGGTCAAATGGTCGTGCGAGCGCAGCGAAGCGGTGATGGCCGACGAGCACGGCCGCGACAATATCGGCGAGATCGAGCTGGCGCTGGACAAGGACAACAAGTTCCTGGCGCTGCGCCTCAATATGCTCGCCAATATCGGCGCCTATATCGGCTCCGACCGCAATTTGCTCTCGCCCTTCGGCATGATCGTGACGGTGCTGGGCGTCTATAAGATTCCCACGGCCTACCTCAACGTCGTGGGCGTGCTCAGCAACACCAACCCGACGGCACCCTATCGTGGCGCTGGCCGCCCGGAAGCGATCTACCTGATCGAGCGGTTGATCGACGATGCCGCACGTGAGCTGGGCATCGATCGCGTCGAATTGCGGCGCAAGAACATGCTGGCCGAGTCGGACCTTCCTTATCAGAGCCCGGTCGGCCCGTTCTACGATTGCGGTCAATTCGAGAAGAACATGGACATGGCCCTCGAGCTTGCCGATGTCGCGGGCTACAAGAAGCGCCTCGAGGCTTCCAAGGCGCGCGGCAAGTTGCGTGGACTTGGCATCGTCAACGCGATCGAGCAGGCGGCGGGCACCGCGCAGCCGGAATATGCCGAGATCCGATTCAATCCCGGCGGCACGGTGGCGCTGCTGATGGGGACGAAGGCCCAGGGGCAGGGGCACGAGACCATGTTCAAGCAGATCCTCAACCAGCGCCTCGGCATCGATCCCGCCGACGTGCAATATATCGACGGCGATACGGATCGCGTCGCCTTCGGCATGGGCACGATGGGCTCGCGCTCGACGGTGCTCGGCGGGTCGGCTCTCTTCTTCGCTGCCGAGAAGGTAATCGCCAAGGGCAAGAAGCTTGCGGGCCATCTGCTCGAGGCCGGCGAGCAGGACATCGAATTCGCCGATGGCCTCTTCAAGGTCGCCGGGACGGACAAGTCGGTGTCCATGAAGCAGGTGGCGACGGCGGCATTCACGCCGGCGCGCTGGCCTCCCGGCTTCGAGGGCGGCTTGTACGAGAACGCGACCTTCAAGGGCGAGAAGGACACCTATCCCAATGGCTGCCATATCTGCGAGGTCGAGATCGATCCCGAGACCGGCGAAGTGCAGCTCGAACGCTACTCCGTGGTCGACGATGTCGGCACTGTGATGAATCCGATCGGGCTCAAGGGTCAGATCCATGGCGGCGTGGCACAGGGCGTAGGCCAAATCCTGAGCGAGCAGGTGGTATGGGATCGCGAGAGCGGCCAACTTCTCACCGCGAGCTTTCTCGACTATGCCATGCCGCGCGCCGACATGATGTGCAGCCTCGAGATCAAGTCCAATCCGGTGCCGACGAAATACAATCCCCTGGGGGCCAAGGGCGCGGGCGAGGCCGGAACGGTGGGCGCCATGCCGGCGGTGATGAACGCGGTGATGGATGCGCTGGCGCCCCTCGGCGTCAAGGACGTCGCCATGCCGGCCACCGCCCAGAATGTCTGGCGCGCCATCCACGATGCCAACGGCCGTTGAGGAAGCTCGGACTTTCAACGAAGGAACGACGAGATGAGTGCTCTGGAAGGACCGCGCAAGGAAGTCCGCCATGTCATGAAGGAGGGCAGCGCCTACTGGGTGGAGTTCCGGGACGGCCGGATCGTGTTCGCCGATGGCCGCACCTGCGGCGAGGACGAGGTGGTCCATCTGCCGCCCTGCGCGCCGACCAAGATCGTCTGCGTGCATGTGAACTACATCTCGCGTTATTTCGAGTTCAACAACACGCGCACGCCGCCCAAGACGCCGACGTACTTCCAGAAGCCGCTGACGGCGCTCAACGCGCACAAGGGCGAGCTGATCCGTCCCAAGGGCTACAAGTACGTCAACTACGAGGGAGAACTCGCGGTCGTGTTCGGCAAGGTGACCAAGAACGTGACGCGCGAGGAGGCTTGGGATTGCATCGCAGGCTTTGCGCCGGCCAACGATTTCGGCTGCCACGACTTTCGCGACACCGATGCAGGCTCCATGCTGCGGGTGAAGGGCATGGACGGTTTCTGTCCGATCGGGCCGGGTCTGGTGTCGGGCGTCGACGTGCGCCAGTCCACGCTGCGCTCCTACAGGAACGGCAAGGTGGTGCAGGAGGGTGCGGTCAGCGAGCAGATTTTCGACTGCGGCTACCTGATTGCCGACCTGGCGCGGCACATGACGTTCCTGCCGGGCGATATCCTGCTGACCGGTACGCCAGCCAACTCGCGGCCTCTGGATGTCGGGGACACGATCGACGTCGAGGTAAGCGGCGTCGGGCGGCTTTCCAACAAGGTCGTCGAGGCGCCGGCCCCGCGTGCGAAAGATGGCTTTCCCGCGAGCCCGGACAGCGACGGCGTGCGCCGCGTGGCGCTCGGCAACGACGAGCGATTGCCGGACAAGCTCAAGACAAGATAGCCGATGCGGGCGGCGAGCGGCTCCCGGCTTGCGGCGCCGCTTCAGCCGGCGACCGATCGGCTGTTCCTCGGGATCACTCCCGATTCGAGGACTGCCGGCGAGCTGAACGCGCTGGCGCACAGGCTGGCGGTTGGCCATGAGCTGCGTGGTCGGCCCATATGCGCTCGGCGTCTCCATGCGACAGTGCATCACATCGGCGATGGCGTCGGCGTCGACGCCTCCACCGTCGAGCTCGCGAAGCGGGTCGCCGCCGACGTGGCGATGCCTCCTTTCCGGATCGAGTTCGATACCGTCCGAAGCTTCAGGAATGGCGCTTTCGTCCTGTGTGGCGACGAGGGTGTCGCGGGGCTGGAGACCTTGCAGCAGCAGGTTGGCCGGTTGATGGAGAACGCGGGCCTTGGCAAGTCCTTCCAGGACTACACGCCGCACGTGACTCTACTGTGGGATAGTCATCTCGTCCCCGAACATCCCATCACCCCGGTCGGCTGGTGGGTACGCGACTTCGTTCTCGTCCATAGCCTCCTTGGTCGAAGCCGCTACGAGTTCCTGGCACGCTTCCCGTTGCGCTGACGATCAGGGGCTCGCGTGACCGATGAAGCGCTCGGGCGGCCGCTCGCCCCATTGCGACTGTAGGCCTTCCTCGGCGCTGATCTCGTTGCCACCGTTCGCCGCGTTCAGGCGATCCGTATCCGCCCAGCGTTCGTGGACGCGGCCCCAGGGATCGCTCCAGTAGTCGTAGACCTGGCTGCCGAGCAGATGGCGGCCGATGCCCCACATGTGCTCGTACTTGCCGAGCCGTTTCAGATATTCGTGATCCTGGAAGATGGCGTCGATGTCGTGGGCCTCGTAGGAGACATGATTGAGGCCCGTCTTCTCGTTGTGCACGCAGAACAGCACATGGTGGTCGACATAGTCCTCGCCGCGGTCGAGGCGGTTGAACGAGCCGATCACATTGTCCTTCTCGCCGGCATAGACATCGTCGGAGCAGATCATGCCGAGCGTCTGGCGGAACCAGGCAACCGTCTCCTTGACCTTGGGCGTGGCCAGGACGCCGTGGCCGATACGCTGGATTGGCGTCGGCGATTTGGAAAGCCGCATGAGGCGGCCGGCACGACGGTGCGGTTCGCTGCCGGAATTGACGAAATCGCGCTCCGTCCTGACGGCGGCCGTCCGCTCGAGGCCGGCGATCACCTCGATTTGATAGCCATTTGGCTCGGTCAGCCGCACCCGCTTGCCGCCGCCCGGCTCGTTCAGGGTCTCGATGCCCGATGCCCCCGGCAGCTTGGCGACCCGTTTGAGATCGTCCTCGTCGGCGGCATGATAGGCGAAGCCTATGAACTTGGTGCCGCCCTTCTGGGTGACGTGCAAATGATGATTGCCATCGGTCCCACGCATGTAGAGCGCATCGGATGTGCGCTCGGCGCGGGTGAGGCCGAAGTGGGTGAGAAATTCCTCCATCCGGTCCAGGTCGGGTGCCTCCATTCTTGGAAAGGCGAAATCAGCGACCTTGATTGCAGGCATCGTTTCCTCCGAGACTTCTGCCGCAACGCTAGCCCTGCACCCTGTCGATGAAAAGGAGGAACGCATGTCCAAGCCGCCCGCCCCCAGTCCCCGCGATCGGCTGAGGTCGTTTGCGCCCAAGCTGATCGATCTCACCGACACTGTGCTGTTCGGCGATGTCTGGGAACGCCCCGGCCTGTCCAAGCGTGACCGCAGCCTCATCACCTGTGCAGCGCTGGTCGCGCTCGGTCGCACCGAGCAGCAGCGCGGCCACTTCGCGCGTGCCATCGACAACGGCGTGAAGAAGGACGAGCTGATCGAGCTCATCACGCATCTCGCTTTTTATTCCGGCTGGCCAACGGCCATGTCGGCTGCGAACGTCGCGAAGGAAGTGCTCGAGGAAGGGGACAAGAAGTGAAGCTCTGCTATTTCAACGACTTTCGTCTCGGCGTGATCAAAGGCGAGACGGTCGTCGACATCACCGACATCGTGAGGGACATCCCGCACATCGACAATCGCGATCTGATCGTCGGCCTGATCGCGAAATGGGACGCCTACAAATCCAAGGTCGAGAAAGCGGCAGATGGTCAGGGCCTGGCACTCAAGAGCGTGCGCCTGCGGCCGCCGGTCCCCAGGCCGGGCAACATCGTCTGCATGGCCGTCAATTACATGGAGGACGGCACGCTCCCTCAGAAGCCGCAGATCAATGCCTTCCACAAGGCGGCGACGGCCGTGATCGGCAACGGCGATACGATGGTGCTGCCGGACGTCCCCGCCACGATCTTCGAGGGCGAGGCCGAGCTGGCGCTCGTGATCGGCAAGCGCGCGACGGGCGTACGACAAGCCGACGCGATGAGCCACATCTTCGGCTACACCTGCTTCATCGACGGCTCGGCGCGCGGCTTGCCGCCGCCGGGCAATGTCTTCTTCCAGATGAAGTCGCGGGACACCTTCGCACCGATCGGACCGTGGATCGTGACGGCCGACGAGATCGCCGATCCGCAGAACCTCGACATCGTGCTCACCAACAACGGGCAGGTGATGCAGAAATTCAACACCAACGACATGGCGCACCAGATTCCACGCTGCCTCGAATGGGCGAGCTCCATCCATACACTGGAGCCTGGCGATATTCTCGCGACGGGCACCAACCATCGCGGCCTCAATGCCTTCATGGACGGCGACCGGATCGAGCTCACTATCGGAAAGATCGGCACGCTGCATGTCGGCGTCAGGGACGAGCTCAAGCGCACCTGGGCACGCACCACGCGTTCGCAGCACAAGGACAAGGGCGGCGAAGGACCGCATACGCCGCAGCTTACCGGCAAGTACGCCGCGAAATAGCCAAGGAAAAGGGCGCCGCGGAAAACCGCGACGCCCTCCAATCGGAATTACCCGTTCCGATTGACCGATGTCAGTGCGTCAGAGCCGGCTTGCTGCCCTCGGCCTTGATCTCGATGGCACGGGGCTTCTTCTCCTCCGGGATCTCACGCTGCAGCTCGATCGTCAGCAGCCCGTTGGTAAGGCTCGCGCCCATGACCTTCACATGGTCGGCGAGCTGGAACCGGCGCTCGAAGTTGCGCCCGGCGATGCCGCGATAGAGATACTGCTTGCCTTCGTCGCTGTTCGGCGCGCTCTGGCCGGTGACCAGGAGCTCGTTCTCCTTCTGGGTCACGTTCAGCTCCGACTCGGCAAAACCCGCAACCGCCATCACGATACGGTAGGCATTCTCGCCTGCCTTCTCGATGTTGTACGGGGGGTAGCCGTTGCCGGATGCCTGGCCTGCCACGCTGTCGAGCAGGTCGAAGACCCGGTCGAAGCCGACGGTGGCGCGATAGAACGGCGAATAATCGAATCCACGCATGGTAGTCATCCTCCTAGATGAGCGATGTCAGACCCGCCGCCCCGGAATGGGCACGGCGGACAACGAAGATTTAGGGTCGCTCGTGGGCCCTTCAAGGGTTGGGAACGGCTGTTCAGACGGATTTTTTGCGCCGACCGTTGCGGGCGAAATATTTTGTCCTGAGGCGGGAAACCTTCGGAAATTCACGCCATGGCGGACGTGCGAAAAAAGCGCCAGATGCAAACGCGTGATCGAGGTGGGAGCATTCCGTGGCCCAGACCGAGCTCTTCTCGCCAAGTCCCTGGCGTCGTTTCCATGACCGGCACCCCGACGCCATCCTCTGGTTCAGGGCGGCTGCCCAGCTTCTCGCCATGATCGCTCTCGCGGTCGGCTTGCGTGCGCTGGCGTCATGAGGCATCTGCCGCTCTTCTTCGATGTCGCCGGGCGCACCGTGATTGTGGTCGGCCGGGGCGATGCTGCCGAACGCCGGGCGGCGCTGACCGGCGCTGCCGGAGCGGCCGTCCGCCGCATCGAGACAATCGGGCTCGCGGACCTGAAGGATGTGGTGGCGGCATTCGTCGCTACGGGCGATGCCGAAACCGACCGGCTCGCCGCAGAGATAATCCGTAAGGCGCGGGTGCCGGTGAACGTGGCCGATCGGCCAGCGCTCAGCGATTTCATCGTGCCCGCCATCATCGATCGCGATGAGGTGGTGGTGGCCGTCTCGACCGGTGGCGCATCGCCCACCGTGGCAACGATGTTGCGCGCGCGAATCGAAGCGCTGCTGCCCGAGCGGATCGCCGCGCTTGCAAGGCTTGCCGCTTCGTTCCGGGGCCAGGTGAAGGACCTGATCGGTGACCCGGCGGCACGGCGCGCTTTTTGGCGACGAGTCGTCGACGGGCCCGCTGGCCATCTTGCTCTGGCC
>DATEID010000144.1:0-4362 GCA_035279245.1 Reyranella sp. | reverse complement strand
GACGGTTAGCGAAATCGAAGTGCCGTTCGTAGCAATATCCTTAAAGGCAACGCGCCTTGATTAACGCTCGTAAAGCTGCCAGACGGTAAATTGGCCGGGCGAGCACTACGACCGCGCCGCGCGACATCGCGCGAATCAAGTCGCTCCGACGAAGTTCAGATAAAAATCGCTCGCTCCCGATTTCCGCCTCGCTCTAGCCGAGACAACGGATGACTCTCGGCAGGAATAAGCGCGATCCAGCGGCCTCAACCGAGGACCCGCGTCGTCGGCACGAACAGGTAGAACGCCACGCCGATCACGATCAGCCAGATCAGCATGATGAAGGTCCAGCCCATGTTGTGGCGGATCACCTCGCCCTCGTTGCGCACGAAACGGCTGGTCGAGACGCCGACGCTCGCGGTCTGCGGCGCCACCGGCTTGCCGACCTCGGCGCCGACCGAATTGAGCGACGGCAGCAGCACCGGCGGGAAGCCCAGAATCTTGCCGACCGCGAGCTGAAAGGCGCCGAACATTGCGTTGGTCGAGGTGTTCGAGCCGCTCAGCGCCACGCCGATCCAGCCGAGGATCGGCGCCACGACGATGAACAGCACGCCGATCTTGGAGAAGCCGAAGGCGAGCGACGCCGCCATGCCGGAATAGTTGAACACGTAGGCGAGACCGAAAATGAAAATACCGACGAGGCAGGCGCCCCACATCTGTTGCCAGGTCCGGCGCACGATCTCGCCGAGCTGCGTTCCGTTCACCCGCAACAGCAGGGCGACGACGAGCCAGGAGACGGCGATCGCCGTGCCGCCGACGCCCGGCGCCCAGGAGAAAGTCGCTGCGACTGTCTTGCCCGGCTCCAGCGCCGAGCCGGCCGCGACCGACGCCCGGAACGGCACATAGGCGGGGATCCTCGACCACGGTCCGGTCCACAGCACGACGATGACGACGAGGACGATCACGGGCAACCAGGCCTGGAAAATCTCGCCGCCGCTCAGTCCATGCGCTTCGCCCGTGGCGCGGGCCTTCGCCTCGCCGGACAGCGGCGCGCCGCCATAGCCACGCACCGTTGCCGGCTGCCAGATCTTCAGCAGCGCTAAAAGACAGACGAAGCACAAAATGGCGCCCGCCACGTCAGGCAGATAGGGGCCGAGATAGACGGCCACGGGAAGCTGGCCCGCGATGTAGGCGAGCGAACCGACGACGGCCAGCGGCCAGGCCTCCCACATCCCCTGGCGGCCGCTCACGAGATAGAGCAGGACCCACGGCGGCAGCAGAGCCAGCACGGCGACGATATGACCGACCGAGCTCGACAAAGCCATCAACGGCAGCCCGGTGACCGCAGCCAGGCCGATGATCGGTGCACCGAGCGCGCCGTAGGAAACCGGCGCGTTGTTGGCAAGCGCCGCCACCCGCACGGCGTCGAGATCGGGAATGCCGAGCGTGATAAGGATCGGGGCGACGAAGGCCCAGGGGTAGCCGAAGCCCACGAGTCCTTCGAGCAACGCTCCGAAGGCCCAGGCAAACAGCATCGTCTGGACGCGTACGTCGGCCGTACCCTGGGCGACCAGCCAGCGGCGGAATTTCTCGAACACGCCCGTGACCACCAGCGTGTTGAAAAGCATCACGCCCCAAATCGTGATCCAATCGACACTCCAGACGCCGGTCGCGGAACCATAGAGATAAGCGAGCGCCCCTTGGCCTGCGGGCATGTGCCATACGAGGATCGCGATGACATAGGTCACGATCGACCCGATCAGCACCGCAATCCACGCTGACAGCCGCAGCACTGCGAGGAGGAACAGCAGCAAAGCCACCGGAACGAGCGCAATGAGCCAGGTAAGGAACAGGCTCCCCGTCGGATCGAGGATTTGATTGAACATGATCTCCCCCCATTACCGATCTCTGATGGTCGATCCGCTACTCGTGATTCCACTCCAGTTCAGGACAATCGCGACGGTCAGCATTGGGCAATTTTGCACGGTGAGCAAGAATTCCCCATTCACCCTTTGTGAAACGGAGTCGAGGTTGCGAAACCGAATAGTTCGGATTTGAGCGCTGGGGATTAAATTTTTGGAATCGCTGACTCTTTTCCGGATTTTGGCCGGATTTCTTATTGCACCCGGACTCGCCATTATGGCAGGCTAGACCTTGTGGGTTGCTGGGTACCCACCACGATATATCGGCCAACCGCTTTCAAGAACGGCTTGCTGGAGTCGCAGAGCGGAATGGTTGGGGAGTCGGTCGATGGCGTTATCGCGACACGAGCGGAACAAGGAAAAAATCGATCTGAACCCGCTCGAGATGATCGAAAAGGTCGTGTCGGCCAATGAATGGCCCTTCGATCGAACATCGGAGCGGGAGATCGCCGTCGAGGTGGCGGGACGATGGTGCGACTACCGCATGTTCTTCAGTTGGCGGGAGGATGTCGAGGCACTGCACTTCACCTGCGCCTACGACGTCCGCATCCCCGCCGAGCGGCATCCGGAAATCCACGGCCTGCTCGCGTTGATCAACGAAAAGATGTGGATGGGGCACTTCGACCTTTGGACCGAGGAGGGGCTGCCCATGTTCCGGCACGCCATCCCGCTGCGAGGCACCGAGGGCCTCAAGCCCGAGCAGCTCAACGACCTGGTCGAGGTGGCGATCAGCGAGAGCGAGCGCTTCTATCCCGCCTTCCAGTACGTCGTATGGGCCGGCAAGACGCCGTCCGATGCATTGACCGCCTCGATCCTCGAGACGGTCGGTGAAGCCTGATCGAGAAAGGACCTCCGACGCCCCCTCTCCTAAAAAACTAAGAACAGCACACGTTGGATCGTCCTGAGCGGCGCCGGCTCCCCTCGGCCGGCGCCGCGACCATTCTGCGGTCACGATTGGCTCGTCGGCCCGGCTATAACGAGCATCCGCATGATCCCCCTCTTGATCCCCTACCCCAATATCGATCCGGTCCTGATCCAGATCGGTCCGTTCGCCATCCGCTGGTACGCGCTTGCCTATATCGCCGGGCTGGTCCTCGGCTGGCGCATCATGCGGCGCGTCTGCCAGCAACCGCCGGCGATCCTGTCGCCCGAGAAGATCGACGACTTTCTCCTGTGGGCGGCGTTGGGCGTCATCCTGGGCGGCCGGTTGGGTTACGTCCTGTTCTACAAGCCGAGCTTCTTTTTCCACGATCCGGTGCAGATCCTGACCGTCTGGGAAGGCGGGATGTCGTTCCACGGCGGATTGCTCGGGGTGGTGACGGCGATCCTGGCCTTCTCCTGGCGCAACCGGATAAATCCTTTCATGCTGTCGGACCTCGTTGCGATCGTGGCGCCGATCGGCCTGTTCTTCGGACGCATCGCCAACTTCATCAACGGCGAGCTGTGGGGCCGTCCGACCGATGTTCCCTGGGCCATGATCTTCCCGCGGGGCGGCCCGATCCCCCGTCATCCCAGCCAGCTCTACCAGGCGTTCTTCGAAGGTATATTGCTGTTCCTGCTGATGCTGGCGGTTTGGAAGCTGACCGATGGGCGGCGACGGCCGGCGCTGCTCACCGGCGTATTCTGCATGGGCTACGGGGTGGCGCGGATCGTCGGCGAGATATTCCGCGAACCCGATTCCTTTCTGGGCTTCCTGTGGGGGCCGATCACCATGGGCATGCTGCTTTCGGTACCGGTCTTCCTGTTCGGTCTGGTGCTGGTCGTCCTCGCCATGAGCCGGCCGGCGCTGTCCGCCCGCTGAAGCGGGCGCATGTGACCAGCGCGCTCGGCCGGCGTCTCGCACGGCGCATCGCCATCACCGGCCCGATCTCGATTGCCGAGTTCATGGCCGAGGCGCTCGGCCATCCGACGCTCGGCTATTATCGCCGCGCCATGCCGATCGGGACGGCCGGCGACTTCATCACGGCGCCGGAAGTCTCGCAGATGTTCGGCGAGCTGGTCGGCGCGTGGCTTGCCGAGCGATGGCAGGCAATCGGTCAGCCATCGCCGGTGCGACTGGTCGAACTCGGACCCGGACGCGGCACGCTGATGGCCGACGCCTTGCGGGCCACCCGCAGCGTCAGCGGGTTCCATGCCGCGCTCGACCTCCATCTCGTCGAGATCAATACGCCGCTGCGCGCAGCACAGGAAGCGGGTCTCGGCATCTACAAGCCGACCTGGCACGAGAGCTTCGACAATGTGCCCGAAGGTCCGTTGCTTCTGGTCGCCAACGAGTTCTTCGACACCCTGCCCGTTCGCCAGCTCGAGAAGACGAGACAGGGCTGGAACGAGCGCATGATCGGCTTGGCGCCCGACGGCGAAACGCTCACATTCGCGCTCTCGCCCGGTCCATCGCCTTTCGCACGCCTTTTGCCGACAGCACTGCGCGAACGCGAGACCGAGCCGGGAACCATCGCCGAGA
>DATEID010000143.1:0-5931 GCA_035279245.1 Reyranella sp. | reverse complement strand
GCGAGGCGTGATGCGCGCCTCTTCCGAACCGCCAGCGTCCGCTGACGCGATAGCCGCCCTCGACTTGTGTCGCCGTGCCAATGGCGCCGGTCGCGGCGGCGAGGAAGCCGCGCGGGTCGGCGAACCACTCGCGCGCCACGGCCCGGCCGACATAGCCGCCGGCCCGGCTCATGCCACCGCCGTTGGCGATCAGCCAGCCGACCGAGCCGTCGATTGCCGACGCGGCCTCGACCACGCGCATGAAGTCGAAAAGGGAAAGCTCGGGTCCGCCGACGGCCTTCGGCAGCCAGAGGCGGAACAAGCCGGCATCGGCCAGGGCCTCGAAGACCTCGTCCGGAAGGCGTCTCAGCGTGTCGAACCTGCCGCGCTGTTCGTGGAGCAGCGGCGCCAGATCCCGGAGCGCCTCCAGGAGACCCGAGACGGCATCCGGCTTCGCGTCTTCGATCGCCGGCTGGCGATCGGTCATCAGATGAAGGTGTGCCATGGTCGATACCATGATCGAGCGGGTGCGCGAGGTCCTGTAGCCGATCTAAAAGAGTTGCAAATTTTCCGTGAATCGATCCCACTCCGAGGATGGCGAAGGCGCCGCTTTCCTCATCGTTCCGCATCGATGCACGGTCGGAGTCGCTGCTGCACGGCGCTGAGCCGACGGCGCTCGGCCGGCGTGCCGTTGCCCTGCTGCGGCTGTTGCTCGAACGGGCGGGCGAGCCGGTGCCGCGGGAGGCGCTGATCGAGGCGGCGTGGCCCGGACTCGCGGTCGAGGAAGGCAATCTCAGCGTCCAGATCGCGGCCCTGCGTCGGGTGCTCGGCGAGCAAGCGGACGGTGCGGGCTGGATCGAAACCCTGCCGCGCCGCGGCTATCGCTATGTCGGCCCGCCGATTCCGATCGTGAATGGCATCGCACCGTCAGTGCCGAAGGCCGCGACGTTGACGCTGCCGGAGAAGCCTTCGGTGGCCGTGCTTCCGTTCTCGAGCGCGGGCATCGAGGCCGGGCACGAGCATTTCGTCGACGGCATGGTCGAGGACATCATCGCGGCGCTGTCGCGCTTCAAGTCGCTGTTCGTGATCGCACGCAATTCGAGCTTCGCCTACAAGGGCCGGACCGTCGACACCAAGGCGGTGGGACGCGAGCTTGGCGTCCGCTACGTCGTCGAGGGCCGCATCCGCCAGACCGGTAACTCCAGGATGGGCAAATCCCTGCAGGTCGCCGTCCAGCTCATCGATGCGCAAAGCGCTTATCATCTCTGGAGCGAGCGCTACGACCGCGCGCTCGAAGACGTCTTCGCCGTCCAGGAGGAGATCGTCCGGGCGATCGTGTCGGCGCTGCCGGGGCGGGTGGAGGATGCCGGTCGCGACGTCGCCATTCGCAAGCAGACGTCGAGCATCACGGCGTACGACCTCGTCCTGCTGGCGAACCAGCAGTGGCGCCGCCTGAACCGACGCGATCTGGCCGAGGCCCGCGAACGCTCCCGCGCCGCCATCGCGCTCGATCCGACCTATGCCCGCGCCCATGCCAACATCGCCTGGACGATCGTCTGCGAGACGTTCCTCGAAACGCTGACCGCCGCGACCCTGGACGACGCGCTGCGGCACATCGAGACCGCGCTCGCGATCGACGGCGACGACGCCTGGTCGCATGCCGTCCTCGCCCAGATCCTCTTTCTCCGCAACGAGGACAGAAGGGCGGAGGCGAGCTTCGAGCGGGCGCTGGCGCTCAATCCCAACGACGCCGACGTCGCGGCGGCCTTCGCGAACATCCTGGTCTATTGGGGACGATGGCGGGAAGCGCTCGAGCTGATCGGCACGGCGAAGCGGCTCAATCCGTTCCCGCCCAACCTCTATCACTGGTATCACGCGCTCGCCCTCTATTCGGGGCGGCGATACCGGCAAGCCATCGAGGCCTTGCAGGAAGCGCGGCCTCTCCATGGCTGGTCGCACGGGCTCATCGCCGCCTCCCACGCCCGGATCGGAATGCGCGACGAGGCGCGAGCCGAGCTGGCGAAATTCGTCGAGGAACGCCATCGCGATCTGCACGAGACCGGCCGGCCGCTGCCCGCCGATCCTCTCGACCTGGCCCGCGTCCGCGCCGAGCGATACCGGAATCCGCGCGATCGCAAGCACTTCCTCGACGGCCTGCGCAAGGCGGGCCTCGGTACGCAGGATTAGCGAAGCATCACCAGCCGAGATCGCGTTTGATCCTCGATTGCGATTTCGAGGTGGCGTTCGTCGTCGCCGGCGGAGGCGCGCTGGCGGGCGCGCCAGGCGGACGGTGTCGTTCCGGCCCACGATTTGAACCGCCTGATGAATATGCTGCCTTCCGAATAGCCGAGGGTGGAAGCGATTTCCGCGACGGGCAGGGACGTGTCGGTCAGCAAGTGCCGCGCGAGGGCGAAGCGCACGTCCTGGACGAGGGCGGCTACCGACGTACCGGCCAAGGCGAGACGCCGGTTCAGGGTCCGCGGATGGAGCTTCATGATCTGGGCCACACCGGCCACCGAAAAGCTTTGCTGAACGATCAGGGCGACGATGGCGCGCCGACAGAAGAGGACAAGCTCGACATCGCTCGAGGCGCTGGCCGCGAGAAGCTTTTCGATCCGCTCACGAGCCTGCCGATCGGCCGTTGTGACCGGTTTGTCGAGCCAGATCGCCGGAAAGATCAAGGCCGATCTTTCCGCGTCGAACGTCACGTCGACGCCAAAATAGCGATTGTACGGGCCGCGATCCGCGGGCGGGTGATGCGCGATACGGACTTCGCTCGGGATCCAACTGGAGCCGACCAGTGACCGGATGAGCTGACAGGCGATGGTCAGCGAAAGGTCCTGGCCGACCGGCCGCCCCATTTCCACGCTCGGGCTCAGGGTGATGCCAAAGGCGACGGTTCCGGCGTCCACCGACAAATGCGGAATGACGGCTCGACCGTTGAACTGCAGCGTCATGACGATCGATCTCAGGGCGGCGCCGAGATCGGGCGCGCTCTGCATCAGCAACCCCGGCAGGCCGAGCAGGGCAGGCGAGGCCGTCTGCCCTATGAGTACGCCGATATGAGCGCATCCCGATTGCGTTGCGCAGAGATGCAAGAGGCGCCCCGCCTGTTGGACCTCGAAGACGTTGTCCGCCGCTGCCAGCAGGTCTCCCGGCAGATCGAGGTCAACAAGAATGGGCTCGACGGCCAGGCCGAGGCGGCTCAGGACCTTCGGCAGGGCGACGAAAGCTCCGACCCGGAGCATTTCCCCCTTGAGAGCGTGTCCCGTCACTGGCGCCCCAAATCTCGGGCGCAAGTCGCGCCGGCCCCGCTATTGGGATCGACTTGTCGCGAAAGGTCAATCGGCTTTCGCAGTGCTGCTGTATTGTAGCGCCACTGGGCGTGGATCGCAGGGGTACAGGCGATCCCGAAGACGGCAGAGAACCTGTCGTCGGTTGCGGCCCACCGAGGGGGCCGCCGATGCAATCTCGTGCGACGAAGACGCTTCCGACATTGTCGGCTGCCCTGACGGTCTTGGGGGCAGTGTTCGGACATGTCGCGCCGGTCATGGCCGACGATGGTGCCGCGACGCCAACCGAAGCGGTCGCGCAGCTCGAACGGCAGGTGCCGGCCGACCCCGAGCCCTGGCGGTTCACCTTCACGCCCTACGCCTGGCTGATGAGTGTCGGCGGCAACGTCACGACGCGCGGCCAGACCATCGACACCAATGCAAGCTTCATCGACCTCGTGCAGAAGAGCGACTCGCTCGTCGGCCTCATGGCCTACTTCGAGGCCGACAAGGGCAGGGTCGGCATCTATACCGATTTCGTCTTCACCAGGCTGGGCTTCGGCGCCGGCCAGACCGGTTATCGCAACCCGGTCGGCGGCCTCAGGATCACCACTTCCGCCAACGCGGCCCTTACCTATCAGATGTTCATCGTCGAAGTCGGCGGCGTGTACGAGGTCCACCGCTGGCCAGGCTCCGAAGGCTCATTCACCGCCGTCGATGCGCTGGCCGGCTTCCGCTACTGGAACAACTCGATCGATGCGTCCTTCGACGTGGCGTCCAACGTGGACTTCTCGCGCCTCCACCTCGAGCGCTCCTTTGGCCTCGCGACCGCCCGCTCCGACGCGATCCAGTGGGTCGATCCCGTCGTCGGCTTCCGGGTCCGCCACCGGTTCACGCCGCATCAGGAACTGTGGGCGCGTGCCGATATCGGCGGCTTCGGCCTGGGCAGCCAGTTCTCCTGGCAGGCGGTCGCTGCCTACACCTACCTCTGGCAGGCCAGCGGCTATCAGGTCGGTGCGACGATCGGCTTTCGCGCGCTCGGCGTGAACTACGGCTCGGGCGCCGGTCCCGACGCTGTCGGCATCAACGAGACGCTCTACGGCCCGATCATCGGCGCCAGTTTCAGGTTTTGAGAGTCCGCGTCGGGCGGGCCGATGTCGCCGTGCCACAAGTCAGCAGGGAATGGCCGGCAGTGGATGATGGAGGAGCATGATGAACACCACCCGTCGTTTCGTTGTAGGCGCCGGCCTTGGCGGCGCCCTTTCCGCCTTCCTGCCGCCGGCGTCGCACGCCGATGACGGGCTGCTCTCCAAGGCCATGGACGGCCTGGAAGATTTCTGGCTCGCGACGGATGCCTACGTCTTCGGCTACCCGCTGGTGACGATGGAGATGACGCGGCGGATCATGACGAACGCGGCGACGCCCGAGGGCACCCGCGGTCCGATGGGCCAGTTCGTCAAGGCGCGTCGCTATCCCGACGCCACGTTCCGCGATGTCACGGCGCCCAACGCCGACACGCTCTATACCGTGGCCTGGATCGATGTCGGCAAGGAGCCGTGGGTGCTGAGCCTTCCCGACATGAAGGATCGCTACTTCCTGTTCCCGCTGCTGGACGGATGGACCAACGTGTTCCAGGTCCCCGGCACCCGCACCACGGGGACCGGCGCGCAGACCTATGCCATCACCGGCCCGGGCTGGAGCGGCACCCTGCCGGCCGGCGTGACCGAATACAAATCGCCCACGGCAATGGTCTGGATCCTCGGCCGCATCTATTGCACCGGCACGCCCGACGACTATGCGGCCGTCCACGCCCTCCAGGACCAATGCAAGCTCGTGCCGCTCGGCTCGTGGGGCAAGGGCTATGCGCCGCCGGCCGGAAAGGTCGATCCCTCGATCGACATGAAGACGGCGGTGCGCGATCAGGTGAACGGGATGGACGCCATCCAGTACTTCACGCTGCTGGCCGATCTCATGAAGAGCAATCCGCCCGCGGCGGAGGATGCGGCCGAGCTTTCGCGCTTTGCGCGGATCGGCCTCGTGCCCGGCAAGGACTTCGACGCGAGCCGGCTCCGGGCCGACTTCGCCAAGCGCATCCCGCAGATCGCCTTCGACCGCATCATGCTGCAGTTCAAGGTCGGCAAGTCGGTCAAGAATATCAACGGCTGGATGTTCGATTCGGTCACCGGAGTCTACGGCAAGGATTACCTCAACCGCGCCTTCGTCACGGCGATCGGACTCGGCGCGAACCGTATACAGGATGCCGTCTATCCCACGTCCCTGAAGGACGCCAATGGCAGCGACTACTCCGGCGCGGACAGGTACGTGATTCGATTCCCGAAGGGCCAGCTGCCGCCCGCCAAGGGCTTCTGGTCGATCACCATGTACGATGCCGACTATTTCTTCGTCGCCAATCCGATCAATCGCTACTCGATCAGCGCCCGCCAGAACCTGAAGGTCAACGACGACGGTTCGATCGATCTCCACATCCAGAACCAGTCGCCCGGGCCGGACAAGGAGTCGAACTGGCTGCCGGCCCCGACGGGCAAGTTCGTTCTCATGATGCGCCTCTATTGGCCGAGCGAGTCTTCGCCGTCGATCATCGATGGCACATGGACACCGCCGGCTGTCGCGAAGGTCTCGGCCTGAAGCGCCCTCACCACCCGAGATCGCGCTTGATCTT
>DATEID010000142.1:0-10654 GCA_035279245.1 Reyranella sp. | reverse complement strand
GCTGTTGAGCCAATCCCATTGGAAATGGACGAACGACTGCAGCGCCCACCAGGCGACGCCGACGATCGCCGCCTGCAAAAGGAGCGAAAGCAGCAACGACTGCCAGACGACGCTGCGCAGCCGCGGGTCGCCCAGTTGCTGCACGGCGAGCTCGAAGGCGCGGATCACGTCTTCAAGACCGCGCGCATCCTGCGCGTCTCATGAGCACGTTGGAAGCGCGCGATCCACGGGACAAGTCACTGCGGACCGACGATCCCCGCCGCCTTCAACTCGCCGATCTCCTTGGGGGAGAAGCCACGCTCGCAGAGCACCTCGTCGGTATGCTGGCCACGCTTTGCGGCGGGACCCTTGACCCCTTCCCTGGTGCGCGAGAAGCGCGGCGCCGCGGCCGGCTGCGGGAAACCCGCCACGTCGACATAGGCATTGCGCGCCTTGGCATGCGGATGCTGCGGCGCCTCCTTCATGGTGAGCACCGGCGCGAAGCAGATGTCGCTGCCTTCCATGATGGCGCACCATTCGTCGCGCGTCTTGGTCTTGAAGATTTGCGTCAGCCGGCCCTTGAGCTGGGCCCACGCCTTGCGATCCATCTGCGCCGGCAACGATTCGCCCTTCAGGCCGGCTTTCTCCAGCAACAACGCATAGAACTGCGGCTCGATCGAGCCCACCGAGACGAACTTGCCGTCCTTGGTCTCGTAGGTGCCGTAGAAATGCGCGCCGCCGTCCAGCATGTTGGACCCGCGCTCGTCGTCGTTCCAGAGGCCAGCGCCGACCATGCCGTAGATGCCGCCCAGCAGCAGGGCGGCGCCATCGACCATCGCCGCATCGACCACCTGGCCCTTGCCCGACCGCTGCGCCTCGAGAAGGCCGCACACCATGCCGAAGGCGAGCAGCATGCCGCCGCCGCCGAAATCGCCCACCAGGTTGAGAGGCGGCGTCGGCTTGTCCTGCGGGCCGATGGCGTGCAATGCGCCCGTCAGCGCGATGTAGTTGATGTCGTGGCCCGCCGCCTTGGCGAGCGGCCCTTCCTGGCCCCAGCCGGTCATGCGGCCGTAGACCAGCTTGGGATTGCGCTCGAGGCACACGTCGGGGCCGACGCCCAGCCGCTCGGCGACGCCGGGACGAAACGGCTCGGTGACGCCGTCGGCCTTGTCGATCAGCCGCAACGCTACCTCGATGCCCTCCTTCTTCTGGAGGTCGATGGAAACCGAGCGGCGGCTGCGATTGTGCACGGCGTATTTCGGATCGGCGAGACGATCCATGACATGCGCCTTGGTGCGGTCGATGCGGATCACATCCGCGCCCATGTCGCCCAGCATCATCGAGCACATCGGGCCCGGGCCGATGCCGGCCAGCTCGACGATCGTCAATCCAGAGAGCGGACCCGCCATGACTTTCCTCCTGCGAAACGGCAATCGCTGTCGAGCAAGAGCTTTCGATGGCGGAGGGCCCGGAGTCAATGCGCGAGGAGCGCGTCGCGCCCGGCGGACCAGTAGCCGATTCGGCGAGGCCGGTCTAAAGTCCGCGCCGCCGAAGACAGGGCCGGAGGAGGCGAATGGGGTTGCGCGGAATTTTGACGTCGGCGGCGCTTGCGCTTTCGTTTGCCGGAGCTGTCCTGGCGCAGCAGCAGCCGACGCAGCCCGCGCCGTCCGCCCCGACAGCTCCGCCCAAGGAATACAATCAGCAGTTCCTCGTGCCAGGGTCGCCGTTCCATGGCGTGCACGGCATCGCCTTCAACAAGGACGACCAGCTTTTCGCAGGCTCCGTGGTCGGGCAGACGCTCTACCATGTGCAGGTCGATTCGGGGGAAGTCGACCGTGCCGTCGAGCCGCCGACCGGCATGGCCGACGACATCGCTTTCGCCGAAGATGGTACGATGGCGTGGACCGCCTTTCTCATGGGCAAGGTCTACGTCAAGCGCCCCAACGGCAAGGTCATCGAGGTCGCCAATGGTCTTTCCGGCCCGAACGGGATCGGCTTCACCAAGGATGGCCGGCTGTTCGTCTCCGAGGTCTTCTTGGGCGATGCGCTCTACGAGATCGATCTCAAGAACGTCGACAAGCCCGATTTCAAGCCGTTCGCGCGCAAGGACCTGCGGCTCGTCGCCGACAAGCTGGGCGGCCTGAACGGTTTCGAGATTCGCCGCGACGACGGCTTCCTGTACGGCCCGCTGTGGTTCAAGGGGCAGGCGGTGAAGGTCAATATCGAGACCGGCGCGGTCGAGGTCATCGCCTCGGGCTTCACCACGCCCGCGGCGGCGAACATCGACCCGCAGAACCGCGACAATCTTTTCGTGGTCGATACGGGTACCGGCAACATCTGGAGCGTAAGCCTCACCAGTAAATTGAAGAAGCTGGTGGCGACTCTGAAGCCGGGCCTCGACAACCTCGCCTTCGATTCGCGCGGCCGCCTGTTCGTGAGCTCGATGACGGACAATGCGATCTACCTCGTCGACAAGCAGACCGGCGCGGCGAAGACGATCGTGGAAGGCAAGCTCGCTATCCCAGCCGACATCGCGGTCGTCAGCGACAACGGCAAGGAGACGGTTCATGTCGCCGATGTCTTCAGCTACCGCACGGTCGACGGCGCGACCGGTGCGGTAAGCGACGTGCTGCGGGTGCATGGCGACACTCCTTCCTATCCGATCGGCATCTCGGTCGGACCGCGCAATGTGCTGCTGTCGAGCTGGTTCTCCGGCACCGTGCAGAAGGTCGATCGCAAGACCGGCAAGCTCACGGCAACATTGGGTGATTTCGCTCAGCCCATGGATGCGATCGAAGGCAACGACGGCACGCTCTATGTCGCGGAGCTGGGCAGCGGCAATCTCGTGAAGGTGAGCGCCGACGGCAAAACACGCAGCACGCTCGCCAAGGACCTGCGCGCACCGGTGGCGATGGCGCAAGGACCGAACAACATCGTCTATGTCACGGAAATCTCGGCCGGCGCGGTGACCCAGATCGATGTCGCGTCCGGAGCGCGCAAGGTCGTGACCGACGGTCTTTCAGCGCCGGAAGGAATCGACGTTGGGCCGGATCACAAGCTCTACGTCGCGGAAGTCGGCCAGAAGCGCATCGTGGCCATCGATCCCGCGACCGGCAACAAGACGGTGATCGCCTCCAACCTCGATATCGGCCTGCCGACCTATCCCGGCGGACCGCCGGCCCTGGTACCGACGGGGGTTGCGGTCGCAAAGTCCGGCACGATCTATGTGAGCTCCGACATCCGCAACGCGCTCTACAAATTGACGCCGCCGCCGACCGAAAAGTGAATGATCCGTCGCTGACGCTCGGGATGACAAAGCAGGTGTCATCCCGAGGGTCAGCGAGGGATCCTTAGTTCGCAAAGGACCCGCCTCATATGCCCGGCATTCCCTTCATCAAGGAATTCAAGTTCGACTACGGCACGGCGATGGAGGTGACACCGCTCGTCCGCCGCGTGGTCGCAAAGAATCCCAACCCCTTCACCTTCAAGGGCACGGGCACCTACATCATCGGCCATGGCAAGGTGGGCATCGTCGACCCCGGTCCGGATCTCGCGGACCACATCGATGCCGTGCTGCGCGCCGTGCGCGGTGAGACGGTGACGCACATCTTCGTCACCCACACCCATATGGACCACGTGCCGGCGACGCCGGCGCTCGCCAGGGCGACGGGCGCCAAGGTCTATTCCTACGGACCGCATCCCCGGCCGCCGGCCGGCGAGCAGGTCGAGGAGGCGGGCGATCTCGCCTTCGCGCCGGACATCAAGCTCGGAGACGGCGACGTCGTGCAGGGCGACGGCTGGAATGTCGAGGCGATCCACACGCCGGGCCACATCTCGAACCATCTCTGCTTTGCCGTCCGCGAGGACAATGCCCTGTTGTCGGGCGATCACGTGATGGGCTGGTCGACCGCCGTGATCTCTCCGCCCGACGGCAACATGGCCGACTACTTCGCGAGCCTGCGCAAGCTCCTGCCGCGCGAGGAGGTGCTTTACATCCCGACCCACGGCGCCGAGATCCGCAATCCGCGCCCGTTCGTCGAGGCCTATATCGAGCACCGGCTGGCGCGCGAGGCACAGATCCTGGCGCGGCTGAAGGAAGGTCCGCAGACCATCCCGCAGATGGTGGCCAAGAACTATGCCGATACGCCCGTCCATCTCCATGCTGCCGCCGGCCGCTCGATGCTCGCGCACCTCGTCCAGATGGTGAAGGACGACCGCGTGAGGACCGACGACGGCCAGGCGCGGATCGACAGCCTTTATCGACTTTAAGGTGTCATGCCGAGCGAAGTGAGGGATCTTTCGCGGCGCCAACCAAAGATCCCTCCCTTCGGCTTCGCTCAGCGCAGGCGCTGCGCTCGGGATGACACGAAAATGTAAGGGAGAACGCGTCATGGATCTGAAACTCTCCGGCAAGACCGTCCTGATCACGGGCGGCAGTCGCGGCATCGGCTTCGCTTGCGCCATGGCCTTCGCCGCCGAAGGCTGCGCGGTCCACATCGCCTCGCGCTCGAAGGAGTCGCTCGAAAAGGCGCGCGAGGCGATTCGCGGTCGGCACAACGTGCCGGTCGAGATCCATCCCGCCGATTTCTCGAAAGGCGACACCGTGCGCGCCGTGGTGGAGGCCGTGGGGCACGCCGACATCCTGGTGAACAATGCCGGCGCCATCCCGCGCGGTGACATCTTCGGCATGACCGAGCCAAAATGGCGCGAGGCGTGGGAGCTCAAGGTGTTCGGCTACATCAACGCCACCCGCGCCATGTTGGAGAAGATGTATGCACGCAAGAAGGGCGTGGTGGTGAACATCATCGGCCTGGCCGGCGAGTCCTACAACTACGACTACGTGGCCGGCACGATGGCCAATGCAGGCCTGATGGCCTTCACGCGGGCCGTCGGATCACGAAGCGTCGACCACGGCGTGCGCGTCGCCGCCATCAATCCGCCGGCCACGCGGACCGATCGCATGCTGACGCTGTTGCGCGGCCAGGCCGAGCAGAAGTTCGGTGATCCCGAGCGCTGGAAGGAACTGACGACGCACATGCCGTTCGGCCGTCCGGCGGAGCCGGACGAGGTGGCCGACCTCGCGGTATTCCTGGCCTCCGAGCGCGCCAGCTACATCAGCGGCGTGGTCATGACGCTCGACGGCGGGCAGGCGGCCCGGCACTGACCGATATCAGTCGAACCGGATGGAGACCGAGATGGCGGCCATGCTCGGTTCGCCTGACCACAGGAGCCGCTCGCGCGCGTTCTCGATTGTCTGATTATGCGACGGCCCCGCAGGCGCCGGCGCCGCCTTGGTGATCCGAATATCGGACTCGCTCGCCGGCCGCCCTGCCGCAGCCGCTGCCGCGATCACCACGAGGAGGACGCCCGCCGCGGCGCTGGGCGCATAGCTCCAGCGGCGGCTATATCGCCAACGCGGAAAAACGACGACACCAACCGTCGCCAGAATTACGGCAAGTCCCAACAGCACCGCGTGCTCTCCGAGATCCTTTCCCGTAAGGAACGGCCGGAAAGCACGCGGGTTCCGCCATGTTTTTGCCGCCAACTGGCGTTTCGACTAGTAGAACTTGTAGTTCAGACCGACGCGAACGAGGTTGCCGACACCGCTTCCGGCCGTGACGGCAGTGGTGTTTGGCGTCGAGAGCGAGACATCGGGCGTGCCGAGATAGAGATACTCGAGCTTCGCGCTCCATCTGTCGTTGATATGGCCTTCGATGCCGCCGCCAACCGTGTAGGTCCAGAAGTTGTTGGAGGCGTTGAAGTAGCCCCCGCCCGCCGTGTCGTAACCGTTCAGTGTCTGGTGACCCCACACTGCGCCGCCCGTGACATAAGGCATCACCGAGCCGACCGGATAGCCGACGCGCGCGCGGAAGGTCGCGAACCACGGCACGGCCTCCTGCGCGGCAATGGTCGAGGGACCGGCGCCGCCGGATACGTTGCTGGTCTGGGTCGAGCCCTGGAAGTCCACTTCGCCGCCCAGGAGCAGCGGACCGATCAGATAGTTGTAACCGGCTTGGGCACCGCCGACGAAACCGCTGCCGGTTCCGGTGAAGCCGCCAATCGTATTGTTCTCGTTGATCGCGGTCGATGTCTGGTTCCACAGTCCGCCGGCGTTGAGACCGGCATAGAAGCCCTCCCAGTAGGGGTTGGCAGGCTGCGCCTCCGCTACCAGCGGCGCGCCGATCATGGCGGCCGCAACGGCGGCGATGCCGATCGAGTTCCGTAACGTCATCGTACACTCCACAACACAGTTGAAGACAAAGGGACGTCGGTGGGTGCGCGGAGTGAGCCGCCGAAAAGCGGCGCTGGCGGGGCATCAGCTTGGAGGAGAAAAGGCAGCGCAGCGCTGTGACGCGAACGCATCAGTCGGGCGTGCGATACCGACTTGTGGCCAAGGAATTGTGCGAACTTGTCGCGAGTCGAATGCGGCCAAACCACGCTCGCCCTTCATCCACAGTGCGCGGGATGGACCGCGACGATAGTGTGTCGCATCCAACGCCGATGTCCGACCAGCTTTCGATAGCACGCGGCCTGCTGCATTCCGTCTTCGGTTTCGACTCATTCCGCCCGGGCCAGGAAGAAATCGTGCGCGCCGTGCTGGACGGCGAAAACGTGCTTGCGGTGATGCCGACCGGTTCCGGCAAGTCGCTTTGCTATCAGTTGCCGGCGGTCGCGCGCGCAGGCCTCACCGTCGTGGTCTCGCCGCTGATTGCGCTCATGCGCGATCAGGTGCGCGCACTGGTGGCCGCGGGCGTCGCCGCCGGCAGCTTGAACTCCGGCAACGACGCCGCGCAGAACGCGCAAGTGCTCGATCGCCTGCGTCGCCGCGAGCTGCGGCTTCTCTATCTCGCGCCCGAGCGTCTGGCGCGGCCCGACACGCTCGAGATGCTGGCCGAGACCAACGTCTCCATGATGGCGATAGACGAAGCGCACTGCGTCTCGCAATGGGGGCACGATTTCCGCCCCGAGTACCTCACGTTGGGAAACCTTGCGCGGCAGATCGGCGGCCGGCTGCAGACCATCGCTCTTACGGCAACGGCGGACGCGCCGACCCGCGGCGACATCGTCGAGAAGCTTTTCGCCGTTTCGCCCCGCGTCTTCGTGCGAAGCTTCGACCGGCCGAATCTCAGGCTTGCCTTCAAGCCCAAGGAGCGCTCATCGCGGCAAGTCCTGGGTTTCGTGCGTGCGCATCGAGACGAGAGCGGCATCGTCTATTGCGCCTCGCGGCGCAAGGCCGAAGAGCTGGCGGAGACGCTGAAAGCAGGCGGTGTCGACGCGCTGCCCTATCATGCCGGCCTCGACAAGGCCGTGCGCGACGCCAACCAGGACGCCTTTCAGCAGCGCGACGGCGTGGTGATGACGGCGACGGTCGCGTTCGGCATGGGCATCGACAAGCCGGACGTGCGCTTCGTGTGCCATGCCGACCTGCCGGCCAATGTCGAGGCCTACTACCAGGAGATCGGCCGCGCCGGCCGCGACGGGCTCGCCGCCGACACGCTTACGCTCTATGGCCTCGACGACATGCGCCTGCGCCGGCTGCAGATCGAACAGAGCGAATCTCCCGATCAGCGCAAGCGCATCGAACGGCAGCGGTTGAACGCCCTGCTCGCGCTGGCCGAAGCGCCACGCTGTCGTCGCCAGACGCTGCTCGGCTATTTCGGCGAGCCATCGGAGCCCTGCGGCAACTGCGATCTCTGCCAGGAGGATGTCGAGCGCTACGACGGCACGATCGAGGCGCAAAAGATCATGTCGGCCATCGTGCGCACCGGCGAGCGTTTCGGCATGGAGCACCTGATTGCCATCCTGTGCGGTGAGCGCACCGACAACGTGCTCAAGTTCGGGCACGATCGCCTGCCGACCTTCGGCGTCGGCGCCGACCGCCGCAATATCGAATGGCGCACCGTCTTCCGGCAGCTTTCCGCTCTCGGTCTCATCAGCCAGGACCTGATGCAGCACGGCCGCTGGTCCGTGACGGACGAGGGGTGGAGCGTGCTGAAGGGCAAGGCGCGTATCGAGCTGCGCAAGGATCTCACCGGTCCCAAGGCAACTCGCCGAGAACGGCAGGCCGCACCGCCAGCGACCGTCGAAGAGGCCGATGCCGCGCTGCTCACGGCCCTCAAGTCGCTGCGATCGAAACTGGCGCAGGCGAACAAGGTGCCGGCCTATGTGGTGTTTTCCGATCGCACCTTGATCGAGCTGGCGACGCACCGGCCGACCAGCCCGAACGCCATGCGCGAGATCCACGGCGTCGGCGACAGCAAGCTCGAACGCTACGGCGCCGCCTTCCTGGAGGTCGTCCAAAATTTCGGCCGGTGAGCCCGTGGTCCGACGAAGCAGGGCTGTCGCTGGGCTGAACGGTGCGGCGCTCTATTCTGCGGCGCGGGTCTGCTCGATGACGGGTGGGTGGCGCTGAAACTCTTCCTTGATCGCGCGGTTGAAATCGAACAGGACATTCGTCACGTCGGGCCGCGCCACCCAGAATCGCACGACAAGCACATAGTTCGAGTCGGTCACCGTATCGACGCCGATCTGCGCGACGTCCGTGATGCGTCGATCGCGGCCGGCGACATCCTTCACGCGGTCGATCGTGGTGCCAATCTCGTCGGAAAGAGGACGGGTGAATCGAAGCTCGACACGTTCGGTATCGTTGCGTGACGGGATCCTGACGATCTGGCCCCACAGCATGCCGTTGGGGACAACGACGCGAACGTTGGCGTCCGTGTCGACCTCACTATAGAACAGATTGATCTCCCGTACGGTCCCGGTGACGCCAGTCGTCTCGATGCGATCGCCGACATGGAATGGCCGGAAAAGCACAAGCATGAGCCCCGCCGCGAGGTTGCTCAAAGTTCCCTGCAGGGCCAGACCGATTGCAAGGCCGGCGGCACCGAGGACGGCGACGATGCTGGTCGTGGCAATGCCGAAGCTCGCGAGCACCGCCACCACGGTGAAGATCAGCACTGCGTATCGCGCGCCGCTGGCGAGGAAGAAGGCGATGGTCCGATCGATACGCGATGAGTGCAGGCAAGCCCGCACGATAGCCGTGTGAACGAGGCGAGCGGCGATCCAGCCAGCGATCAGGATGGCGATGGCGCCGACGACGCGCAGACCGTAGTTGGTGATCAACGCCACCATGACGTTGGCGGCGTTGATTCCCTGCTGTTCGAGGCCCATCGGATCCCTTTCACGACCGGTTGGTCAAGGCCGGCCGCCGGGCATCAACCCCAGTGGCCGGCGACGTAGACCCACCCACGCGCACGGTGTTCCCAGCGGCCGGGAATCCAGACCGCGCCACGCCGCGGTGTCTCCACATAACGGCCGCTGACCCAGACATACTCGGCGCCGTTCCATTGCCAATAGCCCGGCTGCCAGGTCTCGACGCGGCCGGTCGGCGGGGGCGGCACCGTCTCGACGCGCGGTGCCGGCGGCGCAGTCGGAATATACACCACATCCTGTGCGTACGTGGCGTTGGCCAATATGCCGGCGCCGACCGCGAGCGTCAGGCTGCCGAGGACGCCACGTCGACTGAAGCGAGACATGATTCGTTCCTCCGTATTGCGGGACGGAGTAGCAACGGCAAGCCATCGAAGCGGTTCCTGCCGGCCGGAGCGCGGCGGCGCCCTACAAATGCCTGAAAACTTACGCGGGGTTGTCGTTGGCGCGGATGAAATCGCGTACGCGCGGCATGATCTGCTCGCGCCACTTGCGGCCGTTGAAGATGCCGTAATGGCCGACCCGCGGCTGCTCCCAGTGCACGTGCCTGGCGCCGGGAATGTTCGGCGTGAGGGCGTGCGCGGCCTTGGTCTGGCCGAGACCCGATATGTCGTCGAGTTCGCCTTCGACGGTCATCAGCGCCGTCTCGATCGCGGAGGGATCGATCTTGCGGCCGCGGCTTACCCAGATTCCGCGCGGCAGACGATGCTCCTTGAACACGACCTGAATGGTCTGGAGATAGAATTCGGCGGTCAGATCCATCACCGCAAGGTATTCGTCGTAGAAGGCGCGATGCGCTTCGGCGACGTCGTCGTCGCCTTTGATGAGATGCTCGAACTGGCGCATATGGGCGTTGATGTGCCGGTCGAGATTCATAGAGATGAAGCTCGTGAGCTGAAGGAAGCCCGGATAGACCCGCCGCATGGCGCCGGGATAGTTGAACGGCACCGTCGCGATCACGTTTTGCCGGAACCACATCATCGAATTGCGCATCGCCAGATCGTTCGGCACGGTCGGGCTGAGGCGGGTGTCGATCGGGCCGCCCATCAAGGTGAGCGAGCGCGGCTGGTGCGGATCCTTGTCCTGCGCCATCAGCGAGGCCGCGCCCAGCACCGGCACGGACGGCTGGCATACCGCGATCACGTGCACGTCCGGCCCGAGATAGCGGCAGAACTCGATGATGTAGTCGACATAATCGTCGAGGTCGAAGTTGCCCCTGGCGAGCGGCACCTCGCGCGCGTCGGCCCAGTCGGTGATGTGCACGTCGTGCTCGGGCAGCAGCGCCTCGACGGTGCCACGCAGCAGGGTCGCGAAGTGACCGCTCATCGGCGCCACCAGCAGCACCTTGGGATCACGCCGTGCCGTATCGCGCCTAAAGCGCAGGAGCTGGCAGAACGGCTTGCGCAGGAGGATCTCCTCGTTGACCCCCACGGTCTCGCCGTCGATACGCGTGGTGGCGAGG
>DATEID010000141.1:0-2523 GCA_035279245.1 Reyranella sp. | reverse complement strand
CCTGAGCGACGTCCCGGCACGCACGCCGGAAAGCGACGCCATGTCGAAGGCACTGCAGAAGGCCGGCTTCAAGTTCGTCGGCTCGACCATCTGCTACGCCTTCATGCAGGCCTCGGGGATGGTCGACGATCACATCGTCGGCTGCCACCGCCATCGCAAATAGGTAGCTCTGCGGGACGTAAACCAGTGTCATCCCGAACAGGGCGAAGGATCTTTCGCGGCGCCATCAAAGATTCCTCCCTTCGGCTTCGCTCAGGGCAGGCGCTTCGCTCGGAATGGCACGGGCCGTAGTGGGCCTTGCCATCTCGATGTTTCGCTTCGGACGTCTCTCGCTCGTCCGGAATGTCGTGTATTGTCGGCTGACAAAACTGACAGGATCGCACCAATGAAGATTGCCATCGTCGGCGCCGCAGGGCGCATGGGGCAAATGCTGATCCGCCAGATCGCGCGGACCGACGGGTGCACGCTGGTCGGTGCCAGCGAGGTGGCGGGCAGCAAGGCGATCGGCCGCGATGCCGGTGAGGTCGCCGGCCTCGAGACCGCAGGCGTGAAGATCACGGACGACAGCGCGGCCGCCATCGGCGCCGCCGAAGTCGTGATCGACTTCACAGTTCCGGCCGCCACCGTGGCTCACGCCCGGACGGCGGCCGACAAGGGCGTGTCGATGGTGATCGGCACGACAGGCCTCGATCCCGAACAGACCGCCGCCGTCCAAGAGTGCGCGAAGCGCCTGCCCATCCTGTGGGCGGCCAACATGTCGATGGGCATCAACATCCTGATGGCGCTGGTGGAGAAGACGGCGTCACTGCTCGATCCCGGCTACGACATCGAGGTGCTGGAGATGCACCACCGTCACAAGATCGACGCGCCCTCGGGCACGGCGCTTGCGTTGGGCCGCTCGGCCGCGGCCGGCCGCAAGGTCGAGTTGGAGAAGGTGTGGCGCAAGAGCCGCGACGGACACACCGGTGCCCGGCCCGCCGGTGAGATCGGCTTCGCGACGCTGCGCGGCGGCGAGGAAGTCGGTGTGCATACGGTGATGTTCGCCGCCTCGGGCGAACGGCTGGAACTCAGCCACCGTTCCTTCAGCCGCGAAACCTACGCCTCAGGCGCGCTACGCGCGGCCCTGTGGCTCCAGGGCAAGAAGCCGGGCCTTTACGGGATGAAGGACGTGCTTGGCCTTTAGGCCGGTTGCCGCTCGACTTGCTCCCCGGCGCCGCCGAAACAAGAAGATTGCGCCACTGGAGTTGCTCACCGCGTCGCCGACCCTCAGGACGCAAACCGCGGAACCTCCTCACCCTAAGGAGGCCGCGGAGCGGCCGTCTCGAAGGGTGGTATCAGGCATGGTGCTCGTTTCCACCCTTCGAGACGCCATGCTTCGCACGGCTCCTCAGGGTGAGGTTTCGTTTACCCTTATCTTGTTTCTTGTTAGTGGCGCGCTCCTCCGAGCGCTCAAGGGAGCGCGCAACTCCAGTTGCGCTCATACGGTTCGGCGGCAGAAGAAAAGCGTCGCTGAGGCTCGCTCCTCAAAACAACCGCCACATCCGCCCTTGACATCCTTAATGCTCAATCCCAGCATAATTAATACTCTAATTGAGTATATAGGTGCTGCATGTCCGTTTCCGTACCCTCCCCCGACCTGATGACCCGCACCGCGCCGCTCTACGACCGCGTGAAGTCGGTGATCCCGTCGATCGAATGGCCCGCCTTCGCCGAGGACATCGACGCCATCCTGCGGCTGAAGCGCCAGCGCGACGCGGTGATCCTGGCGCACAACTACCAGACGCCCGAGATCTTCCACTGCGTCGCCGACATCGTGGGCGACAGCCTGGCCCTTGCCCGCGAGGCAGCGAAGACCGACGCCGGCATGATCGTGCTCGCCGGCGTGCACTTCATGGCCGAGACCGCGAAGCTCCTGAACCCGGAGAAGCGCGTGCTGATCCCCGACCTGCGCGCCGGCTGCTCGCTCGCCGAATCGATCACGGCGGCCGACGTGTGCCTTCTGCGCGAGCGCTATCCGGGCGTGCCGATCGTCACCTACGTCAACACCTCGGCCGCCGTGAAGGCCGAGAGCGACATCTGCTGCACCTCGGGCAATGCGAAAAAGATCGTCGAGAGCCTCGGCGTGCCCAAGGTCATCATGCTGCCCGACGAATATCTGGCGCAGAACATCGCCCGCGAGACGGGCGTCGAGATCGTCACCTGGGCCGGCCACTGCGAGGTGCACGAGCGCTTCTCGGCAAAGGACGTCCGCCAGCTTCGCGCGGGCCATCCCGGCGTGGTGGTGCTCGCCCATCCCGAATGTCCGCCCGACGTGGTGGCGGAGGCGGATTTCGCCGGCTCCACGGCGGCCATGATCGACTATGTCGCCGAGCACCAGCCGGCGCGCGTCGTTCTGATGACCGAATGCTCGATGAGCGACAACGTCGCGATCGAGCACCCCGAGGTCGAGTTCGTGCGCCCCTGCAATCTGTGTCCGCACATGAAGCGTATCACACTCGCCAACATACGCAGCGCGCTCGAAGA
>DATEID010000140.1:0-7046 GCA_035279245.1 Reyranella sp. | reverse complement strand
CTGCACAACGCCAAGAAGGCCGGCTCGGGCATCGTGAATATCGTCGGTGAGCACGCGCTCTATCACATCAAGTACGACACGCCGCTCACGGCGGACATCGAAGGAATCGCGCGCCCCTTCTCGCACTGGGTCAAGACCTCGCCGACCGCCAAGACCGTGGCCGCCGACGGCGCCGCAGCGATCCAGGCAGCGCGCATGGCACCTGGTCAGATCGCGACGCTCATCCTGCCGGCCGATACTGCCTGGACCGAAGCCGATGGTGTGGCCGACACGCCCGCGACGCCGCCACCGCAGAAGCCGGCGAACGAAACCGTCGTCGCCGCAGCCAAGGCCTTGAAGAACGGCCAGTCGGCGATGCTGTTCCTGGGCGGTAGGTCGCTGCGTGCCCGCGGGCTCGAGCTCGCCGGCAAGATCGCGGCCAAGACCGGCTGCAAGGTGCAGGCGGCCGGAGGCACGGCGCGCATCGAGCGCGGCGCGGGCCGCGTCCCGGTGCTGCGCCTGCATTTCGTGGTCGAGACGGCGCTCGAAATGCTGAAAGGGACGAAGCACATGGTGCTGTGCGGCGCCAAGCCGCCGGCAGCATTCTTCGCCTATCCTGGCAAGCCGTCGGTGCTGGTGCCCGAGGGGTGCGAGGTGACGACGCTCTGTCCCGTCGATGGCGATCCGCTCGCCGCGCTGGAGGCGTTGGCGGCCGAGTTGGGCGCGCTCAACGAGAAGCCCGCCAACGTGGCGTCATCCAAGCGGCCCGACCGCCCGACCGGCAAGTTCACGCCCGAAGGCCTGGGCGCGGCGTTGGGCGCCACGCTGCCGGAAGGGGCGATCGTGGTCGACGAATCGGTGACGACCGGCCGTGGCTTCTTCCCTCACAGTGCCGGCGCGCCGCCGCACGACTGGCTGAACAACATGGGCGGCTCGATCGGCTTCGGAGCACCGGTCGCGGTAGGCGCCGCGGTGGCCTGCCCCGACCGCAAGGTGATCGCCATGATCGGCGATGGCAGTGCGATGTACACGATCCAGTCGCTGTGGACGATGGCGCGCGAGAATCTCGATGTCTGCGTGATGATCTTCTCCAACCGCTCCTACAAGATTCTCTATAGCCAGCTCGCCGATGTCGGCGCCGCCAATCCCGGCCCGCGCGCCATCGACATGCTGACGCTCGACCGGCCGACGCTCGATTTCACGCTGATGGCCAAGAGCATGGGCGTGCCGGCGGCCAAGGCGCTCGATCTCGAGGAGCTGACCAAGCAGCTCACCTATGCCATGTCGCAGAAGGGCCCCTATCTGATCGACGTGGTGATGTAGGACGACGCCCGCGGAACAGCCCATGGAAGAAGCCCGCCGGCGCACATTGCACGGCCGTCGTCGGGGCAAGAAGCTGCGCGCCGGACAGCAGTCGCTGCTCGACACGCTCTTGCCACGCCTCGCTGTCGCCTTGCCAGCCGAGCCCACTGTCATGGCGGACGGTGACGTCGCCGAGAGTGCGGCCAAGATCGATCTCGCGCGGCTGTTCGCCGGAGCCATCCCCGAGGGCGGCGTGTGGCTGGAAGTCGGCTTCGGTGCCGGCGAGCATCTGGTATGGCAGGCCGAACATCATCCGGAAGTCGGATTCATCGGCTGCGAGCCCTACGTGAACGGCGTCGCCAAGTGCCTCGCGCATATCGCCCGCGCGGGCGTATCGAACGTGCGACTCTTCGCCGACGATGCGCGCTTCGTCATGGCGGCGCTGCCGCCCCAATCGCTGACGCGCGTCTTCGTCCTCTTCCCGGATCCCTGGCCCAAGACACGCCATCACAAGCGGCGCTTCGTGCAGCGGCACAATCTCGACGTACTGGCGCAGCTGATGCGGCCCCACGCCGAATTGAGGCTGGCAACCGACGATCCGGGCTACCTTTCCTGGATGGTCGAGCATGCCTGCACGCATCCGGCCTTCGAATGGCTGGCCGAGCGTCCAGCCGACTGGCGCGCGCGTCCCGACGATTGGCCGCCGACGCGCTACGAGGAGAAGATGCTGGCCGGCCGCAAGCCCGTCTTCCTGCGGCTCAGGCGTCGGCCGGAAGGTCGATAGGCCGCGGCCCGGGACGGCTGAGCACGAGCAGCGCCGCCGTCGCCTGCAAGACGAGGCAGGCCATCAGCGACGTGCGATAGCTGCCCGAGAGGTCGTGCAGGATCCCGAGTAACGACGGCCCGACGGCGGCCACGAGCTGCGTGATGGCGACATTGAAGCTCACGGCGCGGGCGAAGTCACGGCGCGGGAACTCCTGCTGCACGATCAGACCGGGAAGAGTGATGAGATTGCCGACGCCGAAGCCGAACAGCAGGCAGCCGACATAAAGGCCGGTCACCGACGAGGTCGAAAGCAGCACAATCATCGAGATCGCCTGCACAGAAAGCACGACGCTGGAGCAGGCGCGGCGATCGACCCGGTCGACGATCAGCCCGACGACGACGCGGCCCGCGAGCGCGGAGAGGGCCGTCAGGCTCACCGCCCAGCCGGCGCCGGCAAGGCCGAGGGTCGGCTCGAGGAACGCCGCCTGATGGGCGATGAAGCTGATCTGCGCCAACAGGCCGATCGAGAAGGCGCCGACCATGGTGAGATAGCGCGGCTCGGACAGAAGCTCGCGCCGCGTTCGCGCTTCGCCGCCGCCGTGCACTGCGGGACCCGCGACGTCGTCGCCAAGGTCGTGCTCGGTCGGCCGCCGGGTGCGCAGGATCAGAACGGCAATCGGGCCAAGGGTCACGAGCATCACGGCGATCGCGACATAGCAGGCCTTGGCAAAGCCCCAACTGGCGATGGCCGTGGCGAAGGCCGGCGCGAACAGGAGGCCGCCGCAAGTGGCGCCGCTCAGCGCCAGGCTCGCCGCCATGCCGCGCCGCCGGTCGAACCATTGCGCCACGATCGTATTGATCGCGCCGCCGCCCATCGCACCCCAGCCGGGGATCATCAGCAGGAAGGCGAGGTAGAGCTGCCACGGCTCGCGCACGACCGTAAGCACCGCCACCCCCACGGCCATCATCACCATGCCGGCCAGCACGATGGGACGGGCGCCGATCCGCTGGATGGCGTCGCCTACCTGCATCACGACGAAGGCGCCGAGCACATAATAGAAGGTGATGCCGGCCGAGATGGTGGCCGGTGTCCAGCCCAGCTTCTCGTGCAGGGCTACCAGATATAGGCTGAGACCATAGAAGCCGAACCCCCACCCATAGAGCGCGACGGCAAAAGTGCAGAAGACCACCCACCAACCGTGATACCGACGCGACATATCCAACCATCATCGATCTTTTCTGTCGCGATTGTGTCTCATACCTGCCGCAACCGGGCTCGCGCTTTTCGGACATCATAAAAAAGCGACAGGAATGCCGGCTAAACTGCGCTGCAGCATAGGAAAAGCTTGCCAGTCGCGCCCGCCGCGCCTATATCCGCGCCATCCTCATCGGGTTCGCGGGACGGACCAAATAAAAAGAGTGGGCGAACTGCCCGCTCTTTTCATTTATGGCCCGGCCGGACCCCAACGTCGGGAAGCATCGACCGCGTGACCGAGCTGCTGCGCCGTATCGAAGAGATCGTAACGCCGACCGTTGTCGGCATGGGGTACGAGCTCGTGCGCGTTGCGATGAGCCGCGGCGGCACGCTGCAGATCATGATCGAACCGGCCGACGAGCGGCCCATGGATGTCGAGGATTGCGCCACGCTGTCACGCGCGCTGTCTGCCGTGCTCGACGTGGAGGACCCGATCGCCGGGCCCTACACGCTGGAAGTGAGCTCGCCCGGAATCGACCGCCCGCTGACCCGGGAGAAGGATTACGCCCGTTGGGCCGGTCATCTGGCGCGCGTGGAAACCGCGCAGCCGATCGACGGCCGCCGCCGCTTCAAGGGCACGCTGCTTGGCCTCGAGAACGGCGCCGTGAAGCTGAGACTCGATGACGGTACGGAGGCGCATCTGCCGCTCTCGGCTGTCACCAAGGCCAAGCTCGAACTGACCGACGCTCTGCTCGACGAATACCGCCGCGCCCAGGACGGCGCGGCAGAGACCCGAACCCACTGACGAATTCAGGGAACGAGAGGAAAGACAGTCATGGCAACGACCGCCGATATCCCCCGCCTGGAGATGCTGCAGGTGGCCGACATGGTCGCCCGCGAGAAAGGCATCGAGCGCGAGGAAGTGCTCGAGGCGATGGAGCAGGCCATCCAGAAGGCAGGTCGCGCGAAGTACGGCCTGGAGCACGACATCCGCGCCGAGATCGACCGCAAGACCGGCGAGATCAAGCTCCTGCGCTACATGCAGGTGGCCGATCCCATCGAGAACGAGAGCATCCAGGTCTCGCTCGCCGAGGCGCAGCGCCGCAATCCCGAGGCGCAGATCGGCGATTTCCTGACCGACGAGCTGCCGCCGATCGACTTCGGTCGCGTCGCCGCCCAGACCGCCAAGCAGGTGATCACCCAGCGCATGCGCGAGAGCGAGCGCAAGCGCCAGTACGAGGAGTTCAAGGACCGCGTCGGTGAGATCGTCTCGGGCGTGGTGAAGCGCGTCGATTACGGCAACATCACCGTCGATCTGCAGCGCGCCGAAGGGGTCATCCGGCGCGACGAGTCGATCCCGCGCGAGTCGCTGCGCGTCAACGACCGCGTGCGCGCCTACATCTTCGATGTGCGCGAGGAGCCTCGCGGGCCGCAGATCTTCCTGTCGCGCAGCCATCCGCAGTTCATGGCCAAGCTCTTCACCCAGGAAGTGCCGGAGATCTACGACGGCATCATCGAGATCAAGGCCGTGGCCCGCGATCCGGGCAGCCGTGCCAAGATCGCCGTGCTGAGCCACGACAGCTCGATCGATCCGATCGGCGCCTGCGTCGGCATGCGCGGCAGCCGCGTGCAGGCGGTCGTGCAGGAGCTGCAGGGCGAGAAGGTCGACATCATCCCCTGGTCGCCCGAGCTGGCCAACTTCATCGTCAACGCGCTCGCGCCGGCAGAGGTCAGCAAGGTGCTGATGGACGAGGAGAGGAACAAGGCCGAGGTCGTCGTGCCGGACGATCAGCTCAGCCTGGCGATCGGCCGCCGCGGCCAGAACGTGAAGCTTGCCTCCCAGCTCACCGGCTGGGAGATCGACATCATGACCGAGGCCGAGGAGAGCGAGCGCCGCCAGAAGGAGACGCGCGAGCGCACCGAGCTCTTCAAGGCGGCCCTTGATGTCGACGACGTCATTGCCCATCTCCTCGTTGCCGAGGGCTACGCCACCGTCGAGGATATTTCCGACGCCGTCATCGATGATCTGACGTCCGTCGAAGGCTTCGACGAGGATATCGCCACCGAGCTGCAGCGTCGGGCGCGTGAATATATCGAGAAGCGCGATGCCGAGCTGGCCGGCCGCCTCGAGGAATTGGGCGTAGCCGACGAAGTGCGCACCGCCGAAGGGCTGACCCTGCCGATGCTGGTCGCGCTTGGCGAGAACGGCGTAAAGACGCTCGACGATCTTGCGGATCTTGCCTCCGACGAGCTGCGCGAGATCGTGGGCGAGGGCGCGATGGACACCGATACCGCGAACGCCATCATCATGAAGGCGCGCGAACACTGGTTCCCGGCCGAGGACACGGCCGGCGAAGCTGCCAAAGCCTAGACTGAAGGAGGATAGACCGCTTGAGTTCCGCGCCCGCCATGACCCGTTCTGACGAGAAGGCTGTTGCCGCCTCCGCGTCCAAGGGACCGGTGCGCACCTGCCTTCTGACCGGCGCCGAGAAGAAACCGGAACACATGCTTCGGTTCGTCGTTGGCCCGGAGGGCGAGGTCGTGCCGGATCTGGCGCGTTGCCTGCCCGGTCGTGGGATGTGGGTGACGGCAGAGCGCGCGGCGGTGGAGCAGGCTGTCGCGCGGAAGCTTTTCTCCAGGGCGGCCCGGGCGGCGGTCAAGGCGCCGGCGGATCTCGCTGAACGCGTCGAACGGCTGCTGCGGGATCGCGTGCTCGAGGATCTCGGGCGCGCCCGTCGGGCCGGACGTGCGGTGGCGGGCTTCGTGCGCGTCGAGCAGATGATCGGCCAAAGCCGGGCGGGTCTGCTGATCGTGCCCGAGGAGGCCGACGGCGACGGGCTCGCGAAGCTCAGGGCGAGCGGGCTTCCGGTCGAGCGGCTGGCCGATGCGAGGATGTTGGGCGGCGTCTTCGGACGCGAGCAGGCAGTTTATGTGGCGGTGGCCCGCGATGATCGGTCGGGCCAGTTCGTTCAACGGATTGCGGGGGGTGCGGCGCGGTGGCGCCGCTATCGCCTCGACGTCGCCGGTTGACGGGCCGGAGCGGAGCAAGGACAACACGCGATATGACGGAACAGAAAGAAACCAACAAGCCGACCAAGCCGCTGACCCTTTCGACGACCGCACGCTCGGGTGCGTCCTCGTCGAAGAGCGATGCGACGCAGGTGCGCCAGAAGTTCTCGCACGGCCGCAGCCGCGCCGTGACCGTCGAGGTCAAGAAGCCGGCGAAGCGGCCCTCCGGAGCGAGCGCGGCGCCGTCACCGGCTGCTGCTGCGCCGGCCGCCCCCGCGCCAGCCCCTGCGGCGACGCCATCCGGCCCCGGCCGAACTTTGAAGCTCGGCGGTGCTGCATCGCGACCGAGCACGACCCGGTCCGACGGCGGACGTGGCATCGTGCTGCGCACCTTGACCGAAGAGGAAAAGGAGGCGCGGGCGCGCGCCCTCGTTGGCGCCAATCGCGAAGCGGAGGTCGCGCGTCAGCGTGCCGCCGAGGATGCGGCGCGGCGTGCGGCCGAGGAAAAGGCGCGCAAGGCGGCCGAGGAAGAGCACAAGAAGCGGCTCGCCGAGGACGAGGCGCGGCGCAAGGCCGAAGAGGAGATGAAGCGCAAGGCGGACGTATTGGTGCAGAAGCGGCTGGACCAGGCCGCGAGCGCGCCGCAGACGCCGATGGCGCGCCAAGCGGAGGAGATCAAGCCCAGAACCCCCAATGCCGCCAGCCCGGCGCAACCAGTCCGCCGCCCGGCCGGCGTGACCGCCGCCCCGGCCGGCCCTGGGGCGTTGCGCCGTCCCCCGATGCGCCCGGCCGTCAA
>DATEID010000139.1:0-5906 GCA_035279245.1 Reyranella sp. | reverse complement strand
TGCAACGGCCGCCCGGACGGACCGCGTCGGCGGGGCGCTGAGCTCCTCGACGAGCCACTCCTCGAAGGCGCGCGTCTTCGGGCGGCTGGCCGAGGACGGCGGACAGACGAACCACCACGCCTTTCCCGAGTCCACGATCTGCGGGAAAGGCTGGAACAGCCGGCCCTCCGCCAGCTCCTCCCGGAAGAGCTGAGGCGGGCCGACCGCGACGCCCGCCCCCTCCATCGCCGCCTCGACGGCGATCATCGTGGAATCGAAGGTCAGCACGCGCTTGGGCTTGAAGTCGCCCATGCCGACAGCCCTGAGCCAGATCGCCCATTCCGGGTCGTAGGTCATGTCGATGAAGGGCACCCGCTTGAGATCGTCCAGCGTCTTGAGCTTGTCCTTGTAGCGCTTGCCGCAGAGCGGCGTGAGGACGTCGCTGAAGAGGCGCGTGGCATGCAGGTCCGGCTCGGGCTGGACGGCGAAGCGGATCGCGCAATCGAAATCCTCACGGGCGAAGTCGACGCGGCGCAGCGCCGTCGTCATGCGCACCTCGATCTCGGGATGCTTCGCCTGGAAGCGGTGCAGCCGGGGGGCCAGCCAGCCCAGCGCAAAGGTCGTCACCAGGCTGACATTGAGGGTGCCCGAGTTGGCCTTGCGGCCGACCCGTTCGAGCGCGTTGGTCATGCGGTCGAAGGCATCGCGCAGGTCGGGCAGCAGGGCCTGCCCCTCGCCTGTGATCTCGAGACCGCGCGGCCGCCGCACGAACAGGGCCACGCCCAGCCGTTCCTCCAGCGCCTTCACCTGATGGCTGACCGCCGCCTGCGTGACATGAAGCTCCTCGGCGGCATGGGTGAAGCTCGCGTGACGCGCCGCCGCCTCGAAGGCGCGCAGCGCGTTCAAGGGAAGTTGAGACCGACTCATGGCGACTCGAACTTCATAGTTTTTCTATGCCTCCCCCCAGCAATCATCCTTTGCGTATCGCCGTATCGTACAGCAAATTGGGCACGAAAACGAGGTGTAACGAAGCCGCCGTGGCTTTTTCGCCTCAAACGGAGCTAACCCATGTCGACCCTGTCAAGCGTGCGGGCAATCGCCCGTACGGATGTCCCCTCCTTCACGTTCGGCCGCGCCGTGGCGCTGCTGGCCGGAGCGGTCGTCGTCGGGGTCGAGGCTCTGATGAGCCGGGCCGAGCTTAACCGCTCGCGACGCCAATTGGCCGAGCTCGACGACCGCCTTCTGCGCGACATCGGCATCGACCGCGGCCGCGCGCGCCACGAGGCCACCAAGGGCTTCTGGTCCTAGGCCTTTCCGGGCCGGGGAATTGCCGGCGGGTGCCGGATAGAGCAGGCTTGGCGCGACTCCTATATGGGAGCCATGACCCAGCACTTCTCAATCCTGCCCTCCCCCACCGTGGCACCCGCCAGCGTCTCTCTCCCGGACGCGTTCCCCGACCCGGATTCCTGCTGGCAAGCCGTCCAGCGGCGTGATCGCGGCTTCAACGGCCGGTTCTGGTTCTCGGTCAGGACGACCGGCGTCTATTGCCTGCCGTCCTGTGCCGCCCGGCCGCCGCTGCGCAAGAACGTGGCCTTCCACGTCTCGCCGGCAGCCGCTGAAGCGGCTGGCTTCCGCCCCTGCAAGCGCTGCCGGCCACGAGATTGGCAGGTCGCGGCCGGGCTGAGCGGGCCGGTCGCCAAGGCCTGCGCCCTGTTCGATGCCGACGATGTCGATGCGCCGCCCTCGCTGGCGGAGGTCGCCCGCAAGGTCGGCCTCTCATCGAGCGCGCTCAGCAAGCGCTTCCTTGCCGAGCTGGGCGTCAGTCCGCGCGACTGGCTGGTGGCCAGGAAGCGCGAGCGCTTCCGCAAGGCCCTGCGCGGCGGCGAACGGGTCAGCGAAGCCCTCTACGGCGCAGGCTACGGCTCGCCGAGCCGGGTCTACGAATCGAGCAACAAGGCGCTGGGCATGACGCCCGCCACTTACGCCAAGGGTGGCGCGGGCGCGCATATCGACTTCACGACCGTCGAGTCCGATTACGGCCGGGTGCTGGTCGCCGCCACGCACAAAGGCATCGCCGCGGTCTTTCTGGGCGACGACGACCGTGCCCTCGAGCGCGACCTCAAGCGCGACTTCCCGGCGGCCGATCTCGAACGTAACGACCAGACCCTCGGGGCGCGGGTGAAAGGCGTCCTGGCACGGCTCTATGGCCGCAAGCCGTCGGCGCTCGATGCGCCCGACGTGCCGCTCGATATCGTCGGCACGGCCTTCCAGTGGAAGGTATGGAAGGCCCTGACCGAGATTCCGCCGGGCGAGACCCGCACCTACGGCGAGATCGCCGCCCGCATCGGCGCTCCCACCGCCGCCCGGGCCGTGGGCCGGGCTTGCGCCACCAACCGCGCGGCCGGTGTCATTCCCTGTCATCGGGCAGTCGCTTCCGACGGCCGGCTGAACGGCTACCGCTGGGGCGTGGCCCGCAAGGAACGCCTGCTGGCGGCGGAGCGCCGGCGCGGCGGCAGCGACTGAGCGCCATCGTTCAGTTGCTGTTCTCGATGCGGGTGATGACGTAGTGCCCGGCCCGGCGTTCGAGATCAAAGCGGATCTTGTCGCCGGGTGTGTGGCCCACGAGCAACGTCCGGTCTTCCACCGGGAAGGTGCGCGTCATTCGTTCGAGATAGAAGCGCGTGATCGGCGCATGCTCGACCGTGATCTTGCCATTGCCGGGATCGATGGCGACGACGCGGCCGGCTGCCAGGGGGACTGCCTCGACCGGCGCCACGCTGGCGAGGTCGCTTGTCGGCATTGCTGCGTGCATCGCCCGATGCTGGACAACCGCGGCGCATACGCCGCTGGCGAGGACCGCCGAAACCAGCAGGCACGATACCATGGTCACATAGCGCATCGACGCTTCTCCCGAACCCCGCAGACATTGAAACGGTCGGGCGGCGGCGCAAGTCGGGCGATCGGTCACTTCCGCGCGAGACGAGCAGTCAGCGTGCAGGGATGCGGCCGCGGGAAGACCGTCGCAGCAACACATAGAATGCACCGCCACCGCCGTGCCGCGGGTGGGCCGGCTTGAAGCCGCGCACGTGCACGCGATTGGCTGGCCGTTCCAGCCAATTCGGGAACTCCGCCCGGATGCGGCCGCTGACGATACGGTCGCCGTCCGATCGCAGGCCCTTGCCGGTCACCACCAGCACCACCCGCAGGTCGAGCGCGACCGCCTCCTCGAGAAAGCGCGCCACCGCCCGCTCCGCCGCCGCCAGCGTCATGCCATGCAGGTCGAGCTTGGCCTCCGGAGCACGGCGGCCGCGGGAGAGCGCACGGTCGATATCCCGATCGAAGGAGAAGCCCTCGGCTGCGGCAGTCGCCCTGCGAACGGACGTCGCAACGGCGCCTGCCCGCCGCTCCTCCGGGGCGCGCGGCGATGTCGGTCCGACGGCCGGACGCGCGCGTCGTCCTTTCAGTGGCATCACGTCCGCCATGGCCGCCCGGAACAGATCAAGATCCTTGACCATGGTCTTTCGTCTAGCCTTGGCGGTAGGGTGGGTCTACACACAGCGCGCCATGGCCACTGTGCCCCCTCCCGCTGCCGCGACGGCACCCCGAGGTCAGCCCGACCCGGAACTGCAGACCGCTGTCCAATATCTGCAGGCTGGCTGGTTCGAGCGCGCCGAGCCGCTGGTGCGGTCGGTTCACGGTCGCTACGGCGACCGGCCGGACATCCTGCACTATCTCGCGGTCTGCCTGTCGCAGCGCGGCGCCCTGGCGGATGCAGAGGCGCTGTGGCGCAAGGCGCTCGCCAAGGACCCGAACGAGCCGATGCTGTCCTACAATCTCGGACTGATGGCGCGCCGCCAGGGACGGCTGGACGAGGCGGCCAAGCGCTTCCGCGACACCATCCGGCGCGCGCCGACCCATATCGAGGCGCGGCTGGCGCTGGCCTCCCTCCATATCGACCAGGGCCGCTTCGCCGCTGCCGAACGGGAATTGGCCGAGCTGGCCTACAATCTCGATCGGGCAATGCAGGAACCAGGCGGCCAAAGCCTGAAGCCCCTTCAGGCCAAGGCGCGCAACATGCTGGGACATGCCCTTTATCGCCTTGGCCACTACGGCCCCGCCATCGAGGTGCTCGACATGGCATTGTCGGACGCCGGCGGAGACGAGGCACGACAGGGCCAGATCCTGGGCGACCGCGCCCTCGCCCTGGGCGGCCTGAACCACCATGACGAGGCCATCGCCGAGGCTGAACGTGCCCTGGCCCTGGCCCCGCGCAGCGCCAGTCTCAATCACATCCTGGGCTTCATTCTGTACTTCGCGGGCCGTCCGTCGGACGCAATCCCGCCGATTCGCAAGGCGCTGGAACTCGATCCGACATTCACGCCGGCCCTCAAGACGCTGGCGCTGGCCCAGACGGCGGCGGGCGAAACCGCCTCGGCCATCGCTGTGCTGCGGCGCGCCCTGAACCAGAATCCGTCCGATCGGGACGCGACACTGCAGCTTTCCTTCCTGCAGATCGAGCAAGGCCACTTCGCCGACGCCATCGAGACATTGGCGCCTTTCCTGGCCGACGCCCCCAACGACGTACGGGCCCTGAACAACCACGGCCTCGCATTGCGCGGCCTGAAGCGCCATGAGGAGGCGCGGCGGATATTGAAGCGTGCCTCCAGGCTTGCTCCCGACGATCCGTTGGTGCTCACGAATCTGGGTTCGGTGCTGGTCGATCTCGGCCGGGCTGCCGAAGGCAGGGCGCTGCATGAGCATGCTTTGCGCAGCCTGCCGGGCGATCCGCGCTTGCTGACCAACTACGGTCTCTGCCTGGTCGCCCTCGGCGAACGCGACCGGGCGCGCGAGACGCTGGACAGCGCCCTCGCGGGCGATCCCGGCAACAAGGAGGCGTTGGCTGCCCGCGCCGCGCTCGATAGCTGAGCCTTTGGCGAGGACAGGCCGATGAGCGACGGCGCGAAGCATCTCCGCGAGGTGCGGGACAAGATCGAGCAGGCCGCCCGCGCGGCCGGGCGCGACCCTGCAGGCATAGCCTTGGTCGCCGTCTCCAAGACCCACGGCGCCGATCGCGTCCGCGAGCTGCTGGCGGCCGGTCATCGTCGGTTTGGCGAGAATCGAGTGCAGGAAGCGCAGGAGAAATTCCCGGCTCTCAAGGCGGAATATCCCGACCTGCAGCTCCATCTCATCGGCCCGCTGCAGACCAACAAGGCACGCGAGGCCGTCGCGCTGTTCGATGTCATCCAGTCGGTGGACCGCGAGAAGCTCGCCGCCACGCTCGCGAAGGAGATGGCGCGGGCAAGCAAGCGACCCGACTGCTTTATTCAGGTCAATACGGGCGAGGAGCCGCAGAAGGCAGGGATCCTGCCCAAGGACCTGGATTCGTTCGTCGCGGCCTGCCGGGAAACCCACAAGCTGCCAATTGTGGGCCTGATGTGCATTCCGCCCGTGGACGAGGAGCCGGCCTTGCACTTTGCCCTCCTGGCGAAGATGGCGGCGCGCCATGGTCTGCCCAACGTCAGCATGGGCATGAGCGCGGACTATGAGGTCGCGGTGCGGCTGGGAGCGACCCATGTCCGCGTCGGCAGCGCACTTTTTGGGCAGCGTCACTATTAGAGCATGCCCGAGCTGCCCGAAGTCGAAACGGTGCGCCGCGGCCTCGTCCCGCGTCTCGTGGGACGGCGCATCGTTCGCCTGCAGCAGCGGCGGCGCGACCTTCGACTGCCTTTGCCGCCGCGCTTCGCCCAGCGCGTCGAGGGTCGCACCGTGCTCGGCATCGATCGGCGCGCCAAATATCTGCTGATCCGGCTCGACGACGATCACACCCTGATCGTTCATCTCGGCATGTCCGGGCGGATGACCCTTCACGATGCGGCAAGTGCGGCCGAACACCCGCTGGAACGGCACGATCACGTCGTGATCGACCT
>DATEID010000138.1:0-3687 GCA_035279245.1 Reyranella sp. | reverse complement strand
CGCGCAGCCGGGCGATCACGGGCGCAGCCAGCGCCAGCGCGAGCAGGGCGACCAGGAAGCCCGCCGAAACCTCGGCCAAGCGATGACGCAACAGCCGTCGCCAAACGAAATACGCGGGGCCGGCGGCCATTATCGCGCGCGGCCGGCGAGCGACACGCGCGGATCGATCCAGGCCAGGGCCAGATCGGCCAGCAGATTGCCGGCGATCGTCGCGAAGGTCGCGATCAGCAGCCCGACGAGGGCGAGATTGTAGTCGTTGTCGAGAATGGCCTGATAGATCGTCTTGCCCATGCCGGGCCAGGCGAACATGGTTTCGGTGATCAGGGCGCCCGAGAACAGGGCGCCGAAGGAGAGCGCCAGAACGGTGAGAACTGGCGCGAGCGCATTCGCCAGGGCATGTCCCAGCAGCACGCGGCGCTCGGATGCGCCCTTGGCTCGCGCGGTCCGGACATAGTCCTGGCGCAGCACCTCGATCATGGCGGCACGCATGAAGCGCGTGTAGGTGCCGAGCTGGACGAGGGTGAGCGTGAGCACCGGCAGGATGGCGAAGCGCACCTTCTGATCGAGCGCGGCGAGCCATCCGGTTCCCGCACGCAGTTCGGCCATGCCGCCTGCCGGAAGCCAACCCAGCATTACGGCGAACAGGGTGATCAGCAGCAAGGCCAGCCAGAAGGCAGGGATCGAGATGCCGGCAAAGCAGAAGAGGTTGATCGCATAGTCGACATGGCTGTGCGGCCGGTGCGCCGCCCAGATGCCGAGCGGCAGGGCGATTGCGACCGAGAGCAGGAAGGCGATGCCCGCCAGCTCGATCGTGTTCAGCAGCCGCGGGCCCAGCACGGCAAGCACCGGCTGTCCGAAGGACCGGGAATAGCCGAAGTTTCCAATCAGGGCCTGGTGAGCCCAGGCGAGGTAGCGCTCGAGCAGGGGCTTATCGACGCCGTAAAGCGCGCGCAGGCGCGCCGCATCGGCACTCGTCATCTTGGGATCGCCGGAGATCATGAGGTCGATCGGATCGCCCGGCATCAGCCCGATCAACAGGTAGACGACGAGGCTCATGACCGCCAGCGTTACGACGATTTCGACCGTGCGCGACGCAAGATAACGACCCACTGGCGCTACGCCTCCCAACGCCATTGCTCGACCCACAAGGTCGAGCTGTCGAGCTGGCCGGTCGGCCGGATGCCCTTGAGCTGCTTGGGAATGACGAAGGGGTCGACGCGAAAGTAAAGCGGCAGGACCGGCAGATCCTCGGCGTATAGGCGCTGTATTTCGGCGAACAAGGCCCGCCGCTTGTCCCGGTCCAGCTCGCGTTCGGCCGCATCGAGCGCCTTGTCCATGGCCGGATTGGCATAGCCGGGATAGTTCTGGCCGCTCCAGCCATTCTCCTTCGTCGGGATCTCCCCGGAATGCAGGGTCGTGCGCGGTACCCCTTCGGGCTGTTGCACCCAGGCATACATCGCAAGGCCGGTAAATCGGCGCTGGTTCAGCGTGCCGGAAAAGATGCGGGGAGGCAGTGCCTTGATGCGCAGCTCGATGCCGACCTGGCGAAGCTCGCTCTGGATCACCTGAGCGATCTGCTCGCGCACGCGATTGCCGGCTGTGGTGATGAGCTCGATCGAGAAACGCTGCCCGCGCCCGTTCGCGAGCACGCCATCGGTGGCCGTGGCGAAGCCAGCTTCGCCGAGAAGTTGGCGCGCCTTGTCTGGGTCGTATCGATAATGCGGTGTCTCGGCGCTGTGCATCGGATCGAGCGGACTGACGCCGCTGTCGGCGACCGGTTGCTTGCCCTCGAACAGCTTTTCGGAGATGGCACGACGATCGATCGCCATCAAGATCGCCCGTCGGACACGCCGGTCTTTCAAAAGCGGATTGTCGAGGTTGACGTCGATATGCTCGTAGACGAGGCCGGGCTTGTAGATGACATTGAACCTCGCCTTGTAGCGCTTCTCGATCGCCAAGGCCTGCTCGAGCGACAACCCCAACTCCCCCAGCACGTAGTCGATATTCCCGGCCAGGAGGTTTGCCTCGAGTGCTGCATTGTTCTCGATGAACTTGAAGGTGATTCTCTTGAAGTAAGGAGGCTCACCTTTCCAGTGGGCGTTCTGTCGGAGGGCAATGCGGCTGCCGGGAACCAGTTCGCTGACATAGTAGGGGCCGAAGCCAAGGCCCGGATTGGTTGGATCGGTGTCGTACGCCGTGCGGTTGCGATATTCCGCCGGGTCGGCGTCGAAGATCGGCTTTTCGATGTGCGCGGGCACGACGACCAGGCCGACATTGTCATAGTCGAAAGTGATCCGATCGACAGTCGCCGTAAAGCGACGGTCATCCTTGATGTCGAGCTTGAGGATTCGCCGGTATCCCTCGGCCGAGGCGACGCCCGATAGCGGATGCTTGCCGACCGCCAGGCTGAAAGCGACGTCCCTTGTCGTGACCGGAACGCCGTCGCCCCATACAAGCGGCCTGATCTCGACGTCGATTTCCATGCCCTGCTTGCCGTCGGGCAGCTCGATCACCCGCGCCGTGCCCTCCTTGAGGTCCGGCAGGCGCGTGCAGGCGAGGCATACGAGCTTCCAATCGGCGTCGTAGGCCGTGAACGGCCGTAACGTCATGCCCTGGATCAGGGCTCTGGCCAGCATCGAGCTGATGAGCGGGTTCATCGTGCCCGGTGCCTGGGTGGTGCCGATAACGAGGTCCTCTTTCGCTGCGGCGCGCGCCGAAAGGGCAGCCATCGAAGAGGAAAGGACAGAGCCGAAAAGGGCGCGGCGACCGAGCATTCGCGCCACGCTCGCATTGGCAACGCACGAGCTCAAGCCAAGCGCGCGCTTTTGCCTTGATGTCGGCCGGCGAGCGTTGGACTGGCGACTATCGGCCCAGCCCGGTGGGACGCGAAGTCGGAGGTCGACCGCCGTGATTGGCCGACCATTGTTCGGGCGCCTCGAGAAAGGCCCGGGTCTCCGCCAAGCCCTTTTCGTCGAAATACTTGTGTTTCTGGGCGGCTTCCAGCGCGTCCCACCAGGTCGCCAGGGCATGCAGCTTGACGCCGGCGACCGCCAGCGTCTCGATGCTTTGCGGGAAGATGCCGTAGTGGAAGATCACGAAGCAGTCGGCGACCTTCGCTTCGGCCTTCTTGAGCGCATCGATGAAAACGAGCTTGCTGCCGCCGTCGGTGGCCAGATCCTCGACCAGCAAGACCCGTTTGCCGGGCTTCAGGTCACCTTCGATCTGCGCCATGCGGCCGAAGCCCTTGGGCTGCTTGCGCACATAGATCATCGGCTTCTTGGCGAGTGCCGCCAGAAACGCGGCGAAAGGGATGCCCGCCGTCTCGCCGCCGGCCACCACATCGATCTTGTTCCAGCCGATATCCCTGCCGATCGCCTTGTAGGCGTAGCCCATGATCTTGGCCCGGGCGTCGGGAAACGAAATCAGCTTGCGGCAGTCGATATAGACCGGGCTCGCGCGCCCGGAGGTGAAGATGTACGGGTTCTCCGGCCGACAATGGATCGCTTCGATGTCCAGCAGCAGCCGGGCCGTCTCGCGGGCCTCGGTCGTGCTCGTGGAACGTCGCGAATTCGCTTTTCCGTTCAAGGCCTTGGTACTCGATTTGGCTGCCGACGCGGCGGATGCCGAGGTGGTCCTTTTCTTCGTCGCCATGCTGCTTGCTCCCCCCGCCGCTTGCGACAAAATGAC
>DATEID010000137.1:0-7853 GCA_035279245.1 Reyranella sp. | reverse complement strand
CCTCAGCCCCTCTATCATCACGTCGCGGCGTTCCTTGTAGGTGTTGCGCGCCTCGACGATGCAATCCTGCGGGCCGTTCAGCGCTGCGGTGGCCGCCACCTGGACGGGGGTGAAGGCGCCGTAGTCGAGGTACGACTTGATGCGCGTCAGGGCCTGGATCAGCGTGCGGTTGCCGGCCGCAAAGCCGATACGCCAGCCCGCCATCGAATAGGTCTTGCTCATCGAGGTGAACTCGACCGCGATATCGCGTGCGCCCGGAACCTGCAGCACCGAGGGCGGCGGCACGCCGTCGAAATAGATCTCGGCATAGGCGAGATCCGACAGGATCCAGATGTTCTGCCTTTTGCAGAAATCCACGATCGCCGCATAGAAATCGAGATCGACAACCTGGGCCGTCGGATTCGACGGATAGTTCAGCACCAGGGCGATGGGCTTGGGCACGGTGTGGCGGACCGCGCGCTCGAGCGCCGGCAGGAACTCCTGGAGGGATGTGCTGCCCGGCACGGGGATATGACGCACCGAGCCGCCGGCGATGATGAAGCCGTAGGGATGGATGGGGTAGCTGGGATTGGGCACCAGCACGATGTCGCCCGGGGACGTGATGGCCTGGGCGAGGTTCGCCAGCCCCTCCTTCGATCCAAGCGTCACTATGACCTCGGTCTCGGGATCGAGATCGACGTTGAAGCGGCGCTGGTAGTAGGCCGCCTGGGCCCTGCGCAGACCGGGGATGCCGCGCGAGGCGGAGTAGCCGTGCGCCCGCGGATTGGCGGCCGCTTCGGCGAGCTTGGCGACGATGTGCGGGGCAGTCGGCAGGTCCGGATTGCCCATGCCGAGGTCGATAACATCCTGTCCAGCCCCTCGGGCGCGCGCCTTCATGGCGTTCACCTCCGCGAACACATAGGGCGGCAGGCGCTTCAGACGATGGAATTCGGAGTCGTCCATTGGTTCTTCCTTGTGCGCTCAGAGGGTACGAACGCGTCGATCAAGAGCCCGCAGGCTTGGCGTTCGCCGGCGGTGTCGCGGGGGCGGCGGGCGTGGCAGGCGTCGGCTCGGCCGAAGGCGGCGGCACGGGCGTGCTCGTCACCGGTCCTGGCGGCGGCGCGATCGGCTGGGTGGGCGGTTCGCCGGTTGTGCCGCCGGCCGCGGGCGCCTTACCGCCGGCATCCTTTTCGGCTTCCTTCGCTGCATTCTCCGCCTTCTCGCGAGCCTCGCGCTCCTGCGCGTCGCGCTCCGCCTCTTCCTTCTCCTGCTTCTCGATCTGCGCCTTTTGCCCGCCACTTTCGGGAACAATCGAGCCGATCTTGGGCGTGTCGCGCATGTCGTCGACAGGCGCGATCGGCGGATCGTATTGCTGATTGGCGGGCGGCGGCGGCAAGCTCGCGCTCACGGGCACATTCTGCTCTGCGCCCGGACGCGCCTTGGTCATGTCAGCGGGTGAGCTGCTGCTATCGAACCAGCCGCACCCCGACAGGACGGCGAGGATCGACACGCCGAAAAGGCCGCGAAGGCACCTCTTCGCGACGCCGCTGCTCCTGGAATTTTGCATCATTATCACCTGATGGACGCTGCCCGCGCGATCCAACGAACGTCGAGAGGAAGTTTGACCCATCAGTTGTCGCCGCCTACCTAAAAAAGACAAGGAAGCTCTTGGCAGCCCGCGCAAGCCGGCACAAGCTATAGTATCGGGATGTCGTCAATCCCGCAAGAAACGCGGCAAAAGCAACGACTTAGAGAGGAACCCATGTCGGACACCTCCACGCCTCCGGGCCCCATCGCCGCGCCGGGACTCTCCCCGGCGGAGACCGAGAAGATGCAGGCCGCGTTCAAGGACATCGCTGAACGCAGTCAGAAGCTTTTGACGGAATTTGCCGAGCGCTATGCAGCGGAGGGCCCGCAACCGGCCGATCCGTTGCACCTCACGCACACCTTCATGGATTTCACCGCCAAGATGCTGGCCGAGCCCAACAAGCTCGTGCAGGCCCAGGTCGAGCTCTGGCAGCAGTACATGAAGCTTTGGCAGGTGACGGCCCAGCGGATGATGGGCCAGAAGGTCGAGCCCGTGGTCGAGCCTGCCAAGGGCGACAAGCGCTTCAAGGATCCTGCTTGGAGTGACGGCATGGTGTTCGACTACATCAAGCAGTCCTACCTGCTGACCGCGCGCTGGCTGCAGGGCACGGTGAAGGAGGTCGAGGGCGTCGACGAGAAGACCGCGCAGAAGGTGGAGTTCTATACGCGGCAGTTCGTGGACGCGCTGTCGCCGACGAATTTCGCCCTGACCAATCCGCAGGTCGTGAAGGCCGCCATCGAAAGCAAGGGCGAGAACCTCGTGAAGGGGCTGCAGAACCTGCTGACCGATCTCGAGCGCGGCAAAGGACGGCTGGCCATCCGTCAGACCGACATGAAAGCCTTCAAGGTCGGCGAGAACGTCGCCACGTCACCGGGCAAGGTCGTCTATCAGAACGAGCTGATGCAGCTCATCCAGTACGAGCCACGGACAGACGAGGTCTACGCCGTCCCGCTCCTGATCGTGCCGCCCTGGATCAACAAGTTCTACATTCTCGATCTCAAGCCCGAGAACTCGTTCATCAAATGGGCCACCGAGCGCGGTTACACCGTGTTCGTGATCTCCTGGGTCAATCCCGACGAGTCCCTGAGCAAGCTCGTCTTCGAGGACTACATGAAGAAGGGCCCTCTCGCTGCGCTCGATGCGATCGAGAAGGCGACAGGCGAGAGGAAGGTCTCGACGATCGGCTATTGCATCGGCGGCACGCTGATGGCCGCGACACTGGCCTACATGGCCGCGCGCGGCGACGATCGCATCGCCGCCTGCACGTTCTTCACGGCGCAGGTCGATTTCACCGAACCGGGCGAGCTCGGTGTCTTCATCGACGAGGACCAACTTGCCGGCATCGAACAGATGATGAGCAAGAAGGGCTATCTCGACGGCACCGAGATGGCGACCACCTTCAACATGCTGCGCGCCAACGATCTCATCTGGTCGTTCGTCGTGAACAACTATCTGATGGGCAAGGATCCCTTCCCCTTCGATCTGCTGTTCTGGAACGCCGATGCGACGCGCATGCCGGCCGCCATGCACAGCTACTACCTGCGCAACATGTACCAGAAGAACCTGCTGGCGAAGCCGGGCGGGTTGATCATCGACAACGTGCCGATCGATCTGCGCAAGGTGAAGGTGCCGGTCTACCTCCAAGCGGGCAAGGAAGACCACATCGCGCCAGCCAAGTCGGTCTACAAGGCGACACAGCTCTTCTCTGGCCCGGTGCGCTTCATGCTCGCGGGCTCCGGCCATATCGCCGGCGTCGTCAATCCACCGCATGCCAGGAAGTACCAGCACTGGCTGAACGAAACAGCCGAGAACCCGCCGACCCTCGAGGAATGGAAGGCGGGCGCCAAGGAATTTCCCGGCTCGTGGTGGAACGACTGGGACAAGTGGCTTTCGGAAAAATCCGGCGCCAAGGTCCCTGCCCGCATCCCCGGCCATGGCGATCTGCCGGCGCTCGAAGAGGCGCCCGGCTCGTATGTCAAAGTGCGGCTGATCGATTGACGCTCAGCAAGAAAGATCCCTCACTTCGCTCGGGATGACACCGCCTGGCTCGGGATGACACCGCTGTTTCGTGTCATCCCGAGCGCAGCGAAGGATCTTTGTCATTCCTCGCGATAGGTCACCGACTCGTCCTGGCTGTCGCGAAAGACCGTGACCTTCACCAGCCCCTTGGTGACCGGCGCGAGCCGACGCCAGACCCAGGCGGCGAGGTTCTCCATCGTCGCTGGGCCAAGGTCCGGCACCTCGTCCAGCATGTGATGGTCGAGACTGTCGCGCGCTTGCGCCAGCGCCTTCTCCAGCAGGCCGAAGTCGATCACCATGCCGGTCTTCGGATCGGGTTCGCCACGCAGCGTGACCTCGGCGCGATAGGAATGGCCATGAATGCGCCTGCTCGACGCGGTGTCGATACTGCGCTGGAGTGTATGCGCGGCATCGAAGCGGAACGACTTGGTCAGCTCCCACATCAGCGGATGCCCAGGTGCTTGTGGGTTTGTGTGCTGAGCTGCCATCGCGGATGCGCAAGGCAGTAGGCGATCGCCCGTCGGGTATTCTCCGCGACGTCAGGCCCATCCATCGGCTGCAACGAGAAGCGCTCGAAATCGAGGGCGACGAACGCCTCGGGGGCGACGGCGACTTGCGGATAGACAAGCTTCAGCTCGTTGCCCCTCTTCACCTTCAGCTCCGCAGGCGTCTTGGGGCTCACGCACACCCAGTCGATCCCGTTCGGCAGCTCGACCGTACCATTGGTCTCGAGCGCGATCTCGAAGCCGTGGTGGTGCAACGCATCGATCAGGTCAGCATCCACCTGCAGCAAAGGCTCGCCACCTGTCAGCACTACGAAGCGGTGGGCAAGCGGGCCTTCCCAGGTGCGCTCGATCGCGGCGGCGAGGTCCGCTGCCGTGGCGTAGCGGCCGCCCAGCGTGCCGTCCATGCCGACGAAGTCGGTGTCGCAGAAGCTGCAGGCCGCGGTGGCGCGATCCTCCTCGCGGCCCGACCAGAGATTGCAGCCGGAAAAGCGGCAGAACACGGCGGTTCGGCCGGCCTGCGCCCCCTCGCCCTGCAACGTCTTGAAGATCTCCTTGACGGCATAGCTCATGCGACCGCCTTCGCGACCTACTCCGCCGCCTTGCGTTCGGTCGGCCGATAGGCCTGCGCCAGCTTGACGTAACTTTCGGCCGAGCGCCTGAAGATATCGAGGTCCTTCTCGGTGATGTCGCGCAGCTTCACCGCCGGATTGCCGGCCCACAGTTCGCCCTTGCGCACGACCTTGCGCGGCGTGACGACAGCGCCGGCCGCCACCATCGCGCCGGTCTCGACCACCGCCTCGTCCAGCACCGTCGAATGCATGCCGATGAAGGAGTCGTCCTGTACTTCGCAGGCGTGCAGCAAGGCCAGATGTCCCACGGTGACGTTGCGGCCGACGACGGTTCCGACGCCGCGCGCCGCGATATGGATGACCACCCCGTCCTGGATGTTGGAATTCTCGCCGATCTTGATGGGCGGGCCATCGGCTCGCAAGACGGCGCCGAACCAGATGCCGCAATTGGCGCCGACCTCGACATCGCCGATCAGCGTCGCGTTGGGCGCGACGAAGGCCGTTTTGTCGACTTTGGGGATCATGCCGTCGAACGGAACGATGAGACCGGACATTCGGTTTGCCTTCCTCACAAAAACAAGGGGCGCCTCGTGGGCGCCCCTCGACCATATCCGATTGGCTCTCGGGGCGCCGTTTTAGCGCTTGGAGAACTGGAAGCGGCGACGGGCGCCGGCCCGACCATACTTCTTGCGCTCGACGACGCGGCTGTCGCGGGTGAGGAAGCCGCTGCTCTTCATGGCGCCGCGCAGGTCCGGCTCGAACTTGGCGAGGGCCTGGGCGATGCCGTGGCGGACGGCGCCCGCCTGGCCCGACAAGCCGCCGCCCGAGACGGTCGCAACGACGTCGAACTGGCCGGTACGCTGCGATACGTCGAACGGCTGCTGGATCACCATCTGCTGGGTCGGACGCGCGAAGTAGATCTTCTGGTCGCGACCGTTGATCGTGATCTGGCCGGTGCCGGGCTTCACCCATACGCGGGCCACCGCGTTCTTGCGCCGGCCGGTCGCATAGGCGCGGCCCTGGGCGTCGACCTCCTTCTCGCGGATCGGGGCAGGCTGGGGCGCAAGCGGCGCCTTCTTCAGCTCGGCAAAGGACGAAAGTTCGGTAGCCATGGTCAGCCGATCCTCGAATTCTTGCGGTTCATCGCGGCCACATCCAGCTTCTCCGGCTGCTGCGCCTCGTGCTCGTGATTGGGGCCCTTGTAGACGCGCAGGTTCTTCATCTGCTTGCGACCGAGCGGACCGCGCGTGATCATGCGCTCGACGGCCTTCTCGATGACCCGCTCGGGGAAGCGACCCTCCAGCCGCTTGCCGAGCGTCTCGCCCTTGATGCCGCCAGGATGGCCGGTGTGCCAGTAGAAGTACTCGCGCTCGGCCTTGCGGCCGGTCAGGCGCACCTTCTCGGCATTGATGACGACGATGTTGTCGCCGCAATCGATGTGCGGCGTGAACGTCGGCTTGTGCTTGCCGCGCAGGCGCATGGCGATGATCGAGGCGAGCCGGCCAAGGACCAGTCCGTCGGCGTCGATCAGCACCCACTTCTTCTGCACGTCGGCAGTCTTGAGGCTCAGGGTTTTCATGGCTCTTTCTTCCGTGAGGCGGCGCTTATGGCGGGATCGATCCTCAATGTCAAATATACATAATTTTCCTTTTTATATCAGCATCTTAATATGACGGTATCATAATACCTCGCCCTAAGGCTTTGACTTTGGCGGGATCGAATACGTCATCGTGACGTGCGCCACCGGCTCGCTTTTGCCATCGCTCCAGATGGTGAAGTCACCTACGGCAAGGCTGCGCCCGAGCTTCAGCAGTCGCCCCTCACCAATCAATTTTCCGGCTTCGGGCTTTCGCATGAAATTGATGTTGAGGTTGGTCGTCACGGCCAGGGCCACGGGCCCCAGCCGGGCGAGGATCAGCAGGTAAAAGCCGACATCGGCCAGCCAGACCAGGGTCGGCCCGGAGACTGTGCCGCCAGGTCGCAGATGCTGCTCGCTCGTGGGAAGCCGCACGCGGATCGTCCGGTCGTCGAGATGCTCGATGGCCATGCCGGCCGTCGCTGCTTGCGGAAATTCCTTGTCGAGGAACGCCATCAACTCAGCTGACGTCATCACCGGCATGACGCCCCGCCTCTCACGCCATAGAATGGCACCATGTCCGCTACCCCCAATGAACCTGTCCTGCTGCGCCGCGACGACGGCCATGTCGCGATCCTTACCCTGAACCGGCCGCGCGCCATGAATGCGCTGTCGGGCGAGCTTATAGACGCGCTGCAAGCGGAATTCGACCGGCTGGCCGAGGACCGTTCCGTCCGCTGCGTGATCATCGAGGCGACCGGCCGCGCTTTTTCGACCGGTCACGACCTGCGCGAGGTCGCGGGGCGCAACGAGTACGCCTTTCATCACGACCTCCTGGTGCGCTGCTCGACCATGATGCTTTCCATCCAGCGCCTGCCGCAGCCCGTGATCGCCAAGGTCCACGCCGTGGCGACAGCGGCCGGCTGCCAGCTCGTCGCGGCCTGCGATCTCGCCGTCGCCTCGAGCGAGGCGACGTTTGCCACCTCGGGCATCACCAACGGCCTGTTCTGCGGCACTCCGTCGGTCTCGGTCGGCCGCAATGTCGGCAAGAAGCGTGCCCTCGACATGCTGCTCACCGGCCAGTTCGTAGACGCCGCGACCGCCCTGCGTGACGGGCTGGTGAGCCGCGTGGCGCCGCCGGACAAGCTCGACGAGGAGACGATGGCTCTGGCCAGGCAGATCGCCAGCCAGCCGCCGCAGCAGATCGCGTCCGGCAAGGCGATGTTCCACAAGCACATGGAGATGAACGTCGACCAGGCTTACGCCTTCGCGACCGAGTTCATGGCCGGCGCCCTGCAGAGCGAGGATGCACAAGCCGGCATCGACGCTTTCGTGAACAAGAAGCCCAAGCCGGACTGGAAGGGAAAGTAGTCTCGCTGCAAGCGAGTCGGCGTTATCGCCGGGGGAGCCTTGCCGGAAAATTAGATGACATGTCATCTAATGACACTGCATTTAGTTGCCATGTCACCTTCCCCCGATCTTCGCCGCAGCGCATTTGGCGCCCTCCTGGCGCGGACCTCCCGTCAATGGCGCCGTGCGGCCGACCAGCGATTGCAGCCGTTCGACCTTACCGAGGCGACCTGGCTGCCGCTCGTCCACATTGCCCGTGCGGCCAC
>DATEID010000136.1:0-6545 GCA_035279245.1 Reyranella sp. | reverse complement strand
AGAAGGCCCACACCTCGACGGCGTCGAGGGGCACGCGGCCGAGGTAGTTGCCATCATCGTCGAAGTCGGCGCGGTCGGTCTTGCCGTCGACCTCGACGCACCAGCGCGGCGATCGATCCTGTTCCTCGCCGTCGATGATCGGCGCGCCGAACCAGATGCGCACGGGCACGCGCAAGCCGCCTCGGATCAATCGCGTCGTGTAGTAGCCGGCCTCGGGCTCATCAATCCTGCTCATGATCCGGCTCCTTGCCGCGCCGCTTTTCGGCGGCCACGGTCTCATTCCAGATCGATGTCAGCTTCGCGAAGTCGGTGGTCGCCGGGCTGCCTCGGCGGCCACAGGTCGGGCATCGCAGTCGGTAGAGAAACGACTTGCTGCCCGAACGCCACAGGCGAATCGGCTGCGCGGTGCCACACGGGCAACGCATCGCGCCAATGCCGGCGGCGTCCGGGCGCGCCGGCATCATCGGCCCACCATATCGAAAAAAACAAGCGCGATCAGTGCCGTACCGATCACAAAAGCGAGCAAACGCACGCCGTGTTGCCACTGGCGGATGCGGCGTCTTTTGAGTGCGGGGATGGTCGATAGCATGCGCGGACACTACGTCCGGCGCGCCATCGATGGCAACACTACGTTACGCGGCTCGTGCTACTGTCGCACGGCCATCCGTAGTGGCGAGGTGCGGTTATCCACTGATCAGCAATCCGACTCGACCTGGGCGAGCTGACGCGCTGCCCTCATGCGTGAGCGAACATCCTTTGCAACGCCACGTTCTTCGCCGCTCATGACGAAGTCCCAATTGATCATCGTGATCTTGATGGCGTCGTCCAGGTGGATGATGCGAATGGGCCGCTTGCCCGTCTCGTACATCGACCAGCGAGCCCGAGAAATTCCCAACTTCTCGGCCATCGCAGCCTGAGACAGCAGTGCCGCTTTGCGAGCGATCTTTAGTCTACTGCCAATCATCGACCACAGCCGCCGCTCGCGCTCGGCCGTGCTCTTGTCACGTGTCAACTTCACGTTGCCTCCGTTTCCCGTCCCACATACCCCAAGAAATGCATACCACAAGATGCTGGATGGTCGAATGAACATCACGCGACGTTGCCAATTTTTCGCTCAGCATGTTGTGGGTCAGGTCGCTGTAAGCATGACCGGGGGCGTAACTTGGTGTTGCATTCCACTGGCTACTGGGAATAGCGTGCGCAGCCATGAAGGACGCACAAGCACTGGCATTTCTGCTGAAGGCGCAGGGCGAGCCGAAGCTGGGCCGCCAAGCGCGAGCCGCCGCCGAGATCGGCGTGTCCCCCGAGTGCCTGTCGATGTGGCACGGCCGGGGCATCCCCAATCTGATGCGCTTTCGCGTGCTTGAGGTCCTGAACCGGCACGGGGCGAAGCTGCCGACGACCTGGGCCAAGCCCCGACGCCTCAACGGAGGGAAGGCCAATGGCAGAGCGCGCATCATCAAGACGAAGGCGAAGGGCAAACGGCCACGCAAAGGCCGGCCACAACAGCGGCGAGGTGCCGCCCGAAATCGTCGACCGCTGGTGGCAAAAGGTCGTGGTGGCGCAGGGCGCAGTCGAGCGCGCAGCGAAGCCGCTCAAATCGCGTAAGGGCGAGCTGTCGGCGATCTACAAGGCGGCCAAGGCGGACGGCATCGATGTCGACGCCCTGAAGGACGCCATCAAGGCGGACGCGGGCGATCACCTGAATTTCCTCAGTCGCTACGCCGCTACCGGCAAGTATCTGCGCGCTCATCAGTCGCCGCTCGGCCTGCAGCTCGGGCTGTTCCCGCTCGACGCCATCCCCGAGGTCTCGCGCGCGGCGATGGCCGGCAAGCGCTGCGGCCTGGCTGGTCGCAGCATCGACGAAAACCCGTACCCGCCCGGCTCAGAGAACTTCGTCGCCTACAGCGACGCATGGCACCAGGGCCAAGCGCAGGTGCGCGACACGATGGCGTGAGCGCGTCATGTCGAAAGAACGACAACCGCGCCGCCTTGGATTGGCGTTGCCGCTGAAAATCGTGGGGTAGGCAATGCGCGTTCTGGCGTTCGATGCCAGCTCGACAACCGGCTGGGCATCGTTCGCCTCGGCGCGTTCCATTCCTGTTCTCGGCGACTTCGATCTCACGACCTCGACCAACTACGGTGCCGTGGCGCTCGACATGCAACGGCACGTGTTGGCGCTCATCGATCGCCACCGGCCCGAGGTCGTCGCCTTCGAGGCTCCGATTTTCCTGCCGCGTGATCGCTGGCACACCCGCCGGCTGCTGACCTGCCTCGTCGTGGTGATTGAACTGGTCGCGGCGTGCAAGGGGCTGCGCTGCATCGAGGTCGACCCGTCGACCGTCAAGGCGGCGCTGTGCGGCCCGCGCAAGAAGGGCGAGCCGGCATCGAAGAACGACATGGTGGTGGCCGCCGTCAACATGGGCTGGTCGGTCGCCAACCACCATCAGGCCGACGCCTGCGGCGTCGCGGTGGGTGCCTACGCCCATCTGGCGCGCAGCCGCGCGTGGGCCTGAGCGATGACAGCCGTCGACCTCGATACCGAGTTCTGGCGTGCCATCCAGCGCGCGCGACAACCTCGTGTCGACGCGGCGCTATCAGATCTCGGATTGTCCCGCTTGGTACAATGGGGCGTGGCGACCGTGCATGTGCGCGGCAGCTTCTATGAGCCCGCCGACGACGGCGAGCTGTTCGCCATCATCGCGCCCTGTGTCTTCGATGGCGAGCTGGTCGACCTGTGCGCCGTCGTTCTGCCCGAGGGTAAGCCCACGACCCGCTGCGGTGCAGGCTGGGCGCTGGGCGAGGACGAGATCGAGCGCGCACGCTGGGAGTGGGACACGCTCAGGCTCGTGGATACGCCGCTGCAGTGGCTGCGCGAGCCGCGACGCCACGCCTGCGTGATCGACTGGCGCATCGCCCATCTGCGGCTCGCCGACATCGGCAAGATCGTCTGCGACACGCTCGCGCTCGGCGAGCGCGTGCTGGCGGCCTTCGAGCATCCGCCGATCCCGGCGCCCTTGGTGAGTATCGACCGATGACCGAGATCAGCATTGAGGAAGCCCGACGCCGCGAGCGCGCCCGGCATCAGTCGCCGACGATGCTGCTGCCGATCCCCGGCGGCAAGCCGAATGGTCACGACGTCGTGCCTAGTCCCTTCCTCGATCCCGAAAGCGCGCTGTATAGACGCGTCATGAATGACGCCGTGACGCCGACACCGACACTGGTCGCCGGCCTGATCCCCGACCGCTGCGCTGTCGTGGTCGCGGGCGCGGGCGGCGCAGGCAAGGGCATCGTCATGCAGACACTGGCGACCGCCGTCGCCACCGAGAACCAGCCCTATCTCGGGCAAGCCTGCGAGCACGGGCGCGCCGCGTTCTTCACCGCCGAGGAACGTCTTAACGACCTGTTGTGGCGGCAGGATCGCATCAATCGCGCCTACGGCATCAACAAGGAAGAGATCGCCGACACGCTCGTCCTGAAGTCGCTGCGCACGCCCGATTGCCTGCTATGGCACAACGGCAAGCCGACCTCGCTCATGCTGGAGTTCTGCGGCTGGGTCGAGGTGCTGCTGCCGATGCGCGTGGTGATCATCGACAGCGCCTCGCTGGTCTACGGCGACGAGGAGATCGATCGCCACGAGGTGTCCATGTTCATGCGCCACCTCGACCTGCTCGCCGAGCAATTCAAGTGCACCATCGCCTTGCTGACCCACACCAGCCGGTCGAGCGACGGCAGCGTCGAGCGGATGACCTCGGGCTCGACGGCGTGGGTCAATCAGGCGCGCGCCGGCATCGCCCTGCTCAATGACGACGGCGACCGCAAGCTCGTCCTGCTGAAGGCGAACAACATGCCGACGCCGTTCGAGATCGAGCTGCAATGGTCGGACGAGGGCATTCTGGTGCCGCGCGACGCGCCGGGCATGGTCGACCGACTGCAGACCAAGCAGGACGACGGCTTGGCCTTGCAGGAGATCGCCCAGGCATGGAACGACCCGCACCGGATGCCGCTCAATGGCGCACCGCAGTCGCCAGCGCACGCGGTGAAGTTCCTGCAGCGGCAGCTCGGCTGGAAAAAGCACCGGGCGCAAGATGCTCTGCAGCGACTGAGCGACGCCGGCCGGATCATCAACGCGCGCACGTCGAAGGGCGGCAATCGGGCAACCGGCTTCAAGCCGACCGACGACGACAAAATCGCATGAGGAAAACCGGGGTCGAAGCTGGCGTGTGAGAGAGAAAACCGGCCTTGGGTGAGAGTACCCGTAAGCCATTGATTTTGGCCGCAAGAGCCGGGTGGTGAGAGAGCCCCCTATAACCCCCGAGAGAGGGGGATCGATAGACCCCCTCTCTCTGATGGGTGAAAGCGAGGATCGATGTCGAAGAAAAAGCGACGCTCGCGGCGGCGGGCGAGAGTGGATCGAACCGAGCGCGTGGCACCACCGCCCGAGGCGGCGCAGCACTACCGGCCGTGGCCGATGCAAGCGCTGCTGATCGCCGGCCATCCTGACGGCATCGACGCCGACGAGTTCGAGGCGGCGCTGCAGATCGTCGAGACGTTCAAGGCGCTGGTCGCCGAGGTCGGGACCAAGGCGCTGTTGATCGATGGCGAGCGCATCGCCGCCGGCCATCATCACGCCATGTCGGATCGCGACGCCGAGCGCATCGCGTGCTGGTTCGAGTGGTCGGCGCACCTGCCTCTCGGCCTGCCGACGCGGCTGGTCGCCTGGATCGAGGACGAGCTGCCCATGGGGCCGGTCGAGGTGCTGCGCCGGGCCTGCCGATTGTGGGATCGTATTCGCCGGGATCGGGCGAAACCCCCTGTGGCGGCTCTTGACACGATGGCGCCGCACATGTTGACAATCCCGCGCCGAGACCTATGCCGAAACGAGACCATCGCTAGGCCGGTAAATCGCCTCGTACAGCCGTTTTCGACGCCGGTCGGTCTCCCACCCTTCCCCATCCCTTCAAACCCCGCCGGCGTCGAGCTGCGCGCCGCAATGCCACGTCCTGTGGCACAACCGAGCCATGCCCACGCGTCCGCCGATCCATCGACCCGCCGGCTCCGACGCTGAGCGCCACGCCCGAGCTGCCCGCGATCGCCAGCGCCAGGCCCTCCGACCTGGCCCTGCCGACCGAGGGTATGACGGCGACTGGATGGTGGCGCGTCGTGCCTATCTGCGCGCCTTCCCGGTGTGCAGCGTCGAGGGCTGCGGCGAGCCGGCGACCGATGTCGACCACGTCCTGTCGGTGCAGGATCGTCCCGACCTGCGCCTCGACCCGAGCAACTTTCGCAGCTTCTGCCATCCGCATCACAGCCAGCGCACGGCGCGCGAACAGGGATTTGCCCAAACCGGCCCAGCGAACAGCATCAACGCCCCGTTGCGTGGTGCTCGACACCCCGAATGGCTGCGCCCGAGCATCGTGCCGTTGACGCTGGTCTGTGGCGCACCCGGTGCTGGCAAGTCGACCTACGTCGAGCGCCATCGCGGGCCGCGCGACATGGTGCTCGACCTCGACGCCATCATCGCCAAGTTGTCAGGCTTCCCGATCTACACCGCTCCTGCCGTGTGGACTGACCCGGCGCTGCGGTGGCGCAACGGCAGGTTATCCCTGCTTGGGTATGTGAGCAGTCGATGGCCTGCCGCTTGGCTGATCGTCGCCGAGCCTCACGACAACTGGCGGCAATGGTGGGTCGACAAGATGGGCGCGCGTGTCGTGGTCGTCGAGACATCGCTGGCGCGGTGCGTCGACCGCATCACGTTCGACGACCGTCGACCGCTCGCCGTTCGTCAACGGCACTGCGAGCTGGTCGGCTGGTGGTGGTCGAAGTATCAGCGCAGGCCCGACGACCTGATCATCACCGACGACGGGCGAGCGACGACAGGGAGGGCGATATGCCAGCCACACCATTGACGGTCGAGTGTCGTGCTGCTGCTGATCGGATGATCAACTGCACGGCGCTGAGCGGCAACACGGTCATGTTGCGCAAGATGACCTACGAGGACAGCGCGAGCTTCAATGCCTTGCGCGGCGTGATTGAAGGCGGCGGCGCATCGGCTCCGCTGGTCGTCGGGCTCGCGCTCGCGACCCAGCGGATCAGCAACATTCACGAATGCGAGGGCAACGTGGGACTTCACCCGCTGCTGGTCGCTTCTGCCCCCGCTGTCATTGCTGCCTGCGATTTCGCGGACGCGCTGCCCTAGACGAGCTGCGGGGCGCGTAGGGAGGCGGCAACGCGCGTCGTGATGATCGATCATGCATCCCCCGCCCGTCGCGTCTGGTGAGCTTCCCTGAGCGCCCCCGCGAACGCATCGCAGGGCGAGGGGGGAGGGGTCGCCTACGGGCGCACCCTCTGAAACCCCCGCCCCCAGCAGCGCTTTTGCGCGCGCAATTCCTCGGAGAAATCGACGATGGCATCCAAGCCACGGCGCAACGGTGGGCACGTCGAGCGCAAGGTCGTCCACACGGGCGAGACCCGCGATCCCGCGAAGCTGAAGCCGCATCCGAAAAATTCCCGGCGGCACACGGCGCGGCAAATCGAAATGCTCG
>DATEID010000135.1:0-2153 GCA_035279245.1 Reyranella sp. | reverse complement strand
AGCGGCGGTGCGGGAAGTAGTCGAACATCGCGTGATGCTGGGCGCAGCGATTGTCCCAGAACGCCACGGAACCGGGCTGCCACTTGAAGCGGCAGTGGAACTCCGGCGTCTCGATGTGGCGATAGAGCATCTCGAGCAGCGCGTCGCTCTCGTTCTTCTTGAGCTGCGGGATGCGCAACGTGAAGCCGCGATTGACGTAAAGGCCCTGCTTGCCGGTCACCGGGTGGGTCCGCACCACCGGATGCTCGGCATTGGGGAACTTCATCTCCTCGCGGTCCGTCGCCTTGACCCGGTAGTAGTGCGCCTTCGAGCTGTCGTGCAACGCGGTAAGCCCCTGCAGCAGCTCCTTGATCGGCTCGGAAAGCGTCTCGTAGGCGCGGTACATGTTGGCGAACAGCGTGTCGCCGCCGCCTTCGGGCGGCACTTCGGTCATGTAGAGGATCGAGCCCATCGGCGGCTCGAGATCGCACGAGACGTCGGAATGCCATTCCTCGCCGGCCACGCGCTTGGACTTCTCGTCGGCCTTGATCACCAGGATCTCGGGATGCTCGGGAAAGGTGATGGGCGCGTTGGGGTGGACGTGCAGGGGGCCGAAGCGGCGGCCGAAGTCCTTGTGCTGCTCGATCGTCAGCTTCTGGTCGCGGAAGAAGATCACCAGGTTCTCCATCAGCGCGTCATGCACTTCCTGGAACTGCTGGTTGCCGAGTGGCTTGGCGAGATCGACCCCGAAAATCTCCGCGCCGATGGTCGGCGTCAGCTTGCGTACTTCGATCGACTGATAGGCCATGGTGCGTTTCCTCCGTATTCCCCGAGCCTACGCCGACCGTTGTCGCCGGCACGGGCAAAGTCATAGGAGTCCGTATTACGGACTCGTGTGGCAACTGTCCTTGTCCAGCGGGAACCAGCACGCCCAGCGATGGGCCTGGCCTTCGGGGGCGAGCGGCGGCGCGAGCTCGGCGCATCGCGCGGCCGCGCGCGTGCAGCGTGGATGAAAGCGGCAGCCGGCGGGCATCTCTGTCAGGGCGGGCGGCCGCCCGCCTACCGCATGCAGCAGGGCGTGCGGCGGCGTGTCGATATCGACGACGCTGTCGAGCAGGCCGCGCGTATAAGGCATATGCGGTTGCGCAAAGACCGCGCTCGTCGGTCCTTCCTCGGCCAGCCGGCCGGCATACATGACCGCGATCCGGTCGGTGCACTGCGACGCCACACCCATATCGTGCGTGATCAGCACCATCGCCATGTCGAGCTCCTGCTGGAGCTGGCCCAGCAGGTCGAGGATCTCGGATTGGGTCGTGACGTCGAGCGCGGTCGTGGGTTCGTCGGCGATCAGCAATCGCGGTCGGCCGGCGAGCGCGATGGCGATCATCACCCGCTGGCGCATGCCGCCGGAGAGATGGTGGGGGTAGTCGTCGAGCCGTTTCTCCGCCGCGGGGATCCGTACCGCATCGAGCAGCGCGAGCGCCTTGCGCCGCGATTCGGTCCGGCCGATGCGCTGGTGGGCCGCGATCGCCTCCACGATCTGCTCGCCGACCCGCATCGTTGGATCGAGCGCGCGCAGGGGATCCTGGAAGATCATGGCGAGACCGGCGCCGCGCCTCCGCCGCATCTCACGGTCCGACAGCGGGCAGAGATCGACGCCCTCGAAGCGCACCTCGCCGCTCGCTACGCGCGTATTGGCGGGAAGCAGTCCCATGATCGCGCGCGCGGTCAGCGACTTGCCCGAGCCCGATTCGCCCACGATGCCGAGCGTGCGGCCGCGGGCCAGCATGAACGACACGCCGTCCACGGCCACCAGGTCGCGACCCGCGAGTCGGGCCTCGACACGCAGGTTGTGGACCGCGAGCAGGGGTGAGGACAGATCGCCGTCAGGCATGTCGGGCCTGCAGGATGTCGCCCAGCCGGTTGAAGGCGGCGATGGTCACGAACAGGAACGCGCCGGGCACCAGAGCGATGTGCGGGGCATCGGAAATGTCCTGCTTGCCCATGGCGATGAGCTGCCCCCAGCTTGGTTGCGGCGGCGGCACGCCCAGGCCGAGGAACGACAGGCCGGCCTCGATCACCATGGCGATGCCGATCAGCACGAAGGCGTAAGTCAAGATCAGGAAGAGCACGTTCGGCAGGATATGCCGCGTGCCGATGTACCAGCCGTCGCC
>DATEID010000134.1:0-3383 GCA_035279245.1 Reyranella sp. | reverse complement strand
CGGCAGGTTGCCGAAGCTGCCGCCGGGCAGCACCCGCTTCGCGGCAGTCACGATATCGAGCATGGGATCGGCGGTCTCGACGGACATGGCGCACTCCTCGGCAGCTACAGGGTAAACAGGAATGCGAGCTTAGCGCGATTGCCCGGCGGCGCATCGGCATAAAGCCTAGGGACGGTCATGAAATTTCACGCCCTATCCCCTGTGCCGGCACCCCTGTAGAAGGCGAGGTTGCCGGCCCGGCGATGGGGCTGGCGACTACAGTCAGGGACAGGCTGCGATAGCTTCGAATCTCTTCATCGATTGACGCAGGCGGCGTCACTCGATCGGAACGAAGATCGAATGACGCATCTTGCCTTCGACGGCCTTGGAGAAATGGCCCTTGCCTGACGTATCCTCTACCAGCAGCACCTCGCCGGCACCGATGATGCGCGTCTCGCCATCGCTCGCCTGAATGCTGACCGCACCGTCGAGATTGATGATGTACTGCTTGCGCGGCGCCGGATGCCACTCGTAGTCGTAACTGCCCGGCGTCTCGCGAAAGATGATGCCCGTGGCGGGAAATGTGTCCGAGGTCTTGCCGCCGCGGCCTTCGTTTTTCCATTCGACCTCGATGTCTCGGAAATGGGTCTCACCGTCAGCGTCGACATAGACATTGTGGATGCGCATGCACTTTCTCCCCTTTGCCGTTTACAGCACTGACTTTACAAAGAAGACATGTTCCCCAAGCCCGTGAAGGCGGTGCTGTTCGACATGGACGGCCTGCTGATCGACACCGAGGCCGTCTATATCGAAGCACTCCAGGCGGCCGCGACGGCGATGGGGCTCGAAATGCCGCTCGACTTCTGCCATTCCATGATCGGCATCCCCGGCCCGGTCTGCGACGGCATGATCTGCGATTTCTACGGGCAGGGTTTCGAGCTCGACACCTTTTCCGATCATTTCGACGCGCATGCCCGCCGCATCTTCGAGGCGGGCGTGCCGGTCAAGGCAGGTGCGGTCGAGTTGCTCGATTTCCTCGTCGCACGCGGCCTGCCGCTCGGCATCGCCACCTCCTCGAGCCAGGCCACCGTGGCCAGGCATCTCGGCCGGGCGCGCCTGATCGACTATTTCAAGGCGATCGCCACGCGTGACGACGTCGCCCACGGCAAGCCGCATCCCGACGTCTACCTCGAAGCGGCGCGCCGGCTCGGCACGCCGCCAGGCAACTGCATCGCCTTCGAGGACTCCAATACCGGCCTTACCGCGGCGCACGCCGCCGGCACGATGGCCGTCATGGTGCCCGACATCGTGCAGCCGACCGACGAGGTGCGGGCGAAATGCCTGCATATCGCTCCCGACCTTCATGCCGTCCTGCGCCTTTTGCGGGATGCGGCGCCGATCGTCGGCGTCAGTGCGGCAGATCCTTCATGTTCACCACCCGGCCACCCGGTATGACGACGTCGCCGGGCTTGCGGTCGGCCGGACAGGGTCCGAGATACCTGAGGTTGGACGTCATGTGCGTGCCTTCGCTGTCGACCTCCACCTTGATCGCCTTGTCGAAATCGCCGATCGCCGTGCCGGTCGCCGACTTGCCTTCGCAAGTCCCCTTGAAGGCATAACCGCCGGGAATCTTGTGGAACTCATGGCTGCAGCCCGGCCGGTTCCTGCCCATCGCCGAATATTGCTTCTCGGTCTCCTCGTCGATGCACATCTGCATCGTCATCGGCTTGCCCCCCGGCAGCTCGATCGACTGCTCCCACATGCCGGGCTTGCGGTGAGGCAGCTCGACCTGGGCAAAGGTCGATGTCGGCAGGCCCAGGTCGATCGCGGCAAGCATCGCAAACGCCAAAGTCAATGGCGAACATTTCATTGGGGTTGCTCCTTGACTGCGCGACACTAGGGCAAGAAGCCCCCACGGCAAGTCCTTTTCGACGGCCGCATCATTTGGCATGGGGAATCCGATCCGCCCGAACGGAAATAGACGAACTACAAGGAGAAAAGGAGGAACGATGACCATGCCTTCGACCACCGGTACGGCCAAATTGCCCTCGGTCGCGGCGCTCGTCGGCAGGCTGATCTTTGCCGGCGTATTCGCCATGGCAGCGATCTTCAAGTTCTCGAACATGGACGGCACCGCCGACTACATCGCGGCTGCAGGATTTCCCTTTAGCCTGATTCTGGCCTGGGCGGCCGCAATCCTCGAAGTGATCCTGGCGCTGTGCTTCTTGAGCGGCGCCTACTTCTCGGAGGCAGCCATCGTTGCCGCGATCTATGTGGTGTTCCTGGGCTTCGCCTTTCACGGCCCGAGCCATTGGTCGGCCAACCAGGCCGAGTTCGGTTTTTTCGTCGACCACTTCACCTTCCTCGCTGGATTGCTGTTCGCGGCCTGCTATGGCCCCGGCAGCCTGCTGGCGCTGAAGCGGCGGCTTTTCTAGAACCTCGCCGCTAGAACTTTTCCAGCCACGGCCGGAGCTCGACCTCCCAGCTCCAGGCGCTGCGGTGCTGCTGCAGGACCGACCAGTAGGTCTCGGCGATGGCATCGGGATCGAGCAGGCTGTCGGGTTGGTCGTCCGGCACCGGCCGGCCGGCGCTCCGGATACCGCCGTCGATCACGAAATGGGCGACGTGAATGCCCTTGGGCGAAAGCTCGCGCGCCATGGATTGAGCGAGGCCACGCAGCGCGAACTTGCCCATCGCGAAGGTCGCCGAGAGAGCGAACCCCTTCACGCCCGCGGTAGCCCCGGTCAGCAGGATGGCGCCGTGCCCTTTGGGAAGCATGCGCCTGGCCGCCTGCTGGGAAACCAGAAAGGCACCGTAGGCACTGACCTCGATCGCGCGCTTCACGTCATCGGGCGCCAGGTCGACCAGCGGGGCGCGGACGCGGGCGCTCGCATTGTAGACGACGACGTCGGGCGCTTCGCCTTTCGCCTCGACCGCGGCGAACAGCGCCGCAACATCGGCCGGCTCGGCGGCGTTGCACCTGTGCACGCTCGCATCCATCTCCGCCGCCAGGGCGGCAAGCTTGTCGGTCTGGCGGGCAGCGATCGCCACCGAGAGTCCGTGCCTGGCGAACAGGCGGGCAAGCGACGCGCTGAGGCCGGGACCGGTGCCGACAATCAGGGCGGAGCGATAGTGGGGCGTCTGCATAGGGGCCTCGTTGTTCGAAGAATGGTGCGGGTATAGGGTACACCAGCGGAACGGAAAGGACCTGCCATGGACATGATCGCCCCCGTCGCGCGAATCGACGTCATCTCCGATGCGATCTGTCCCTGGTGCTACATCGGCAAGCGCCAGCTCGAAAGCGCGCTAAAGCTTCTGGAGCAGGAGCAGCTCCGCTTCAGCGTGATGTGGCATCCCTACCAGCTGAACCCGGACATGCCGCCCGAAGGCGTCGATCGGGCGAC
>DATEID010000133.1:0-10870 GCA_035279245.1 Reyranella sp. | reverse complement strand
CAAGGAATATATCGAGGGCATGGCTGGCCTCTGGTCGGCGGCGCTGGGCTTCAGCAACGAGCGCCTGGCGACGGTCGCCTACGAGCAGATGAAGCAGCTTCCCTTCTATCACGCGTTCAACCAGCGCAGCCACGAGCCGGCCATCAACCTTGCCGAGAAGCTGAAGCAGATCGCGCCGGTGGAAATGTCGAAGGTGTTCTTCGCCAATTCCGGCTCCGAGGCCAACGACACCGTCATCAAGATGGTGTGGTACATGAACAATGCCCTTGGCCGGTCGCAAAAGAAGAAGATCATTTCGCGGCTCAAAGGCTATCACGGCGTCACGGTAGCGTCGGCGAGCCTCACCGGCCTGCCGAACAACCACCGTTCGTTCGATCTGCCGATCCAGGGCATCCTGCACACGAGCTGCCCGCACTACTATCGGTACGGCAAGGACGGCGAGACGGAGGAACAGTTCGCTACCCGCTGCGCGGAGGAGCTGGAGCAGCTCATCGTCAAGGAAGGTGGCGCCGAGCAGGTGGCGGCGATGATCTGCGAGCCCGTCATGGGCGCCGGCGGCGTGATCGTGCCGCCCAAGGGATATTACGAGAAGATCCAGGCGGTTTGCCGCAAGTACGACATGCTGTTCGTCGCCGACGAGGTGATCTGCGGCTTCGGCCGGACCGGCAATGTCTGGGGCTGCCAGACGCTCAACATCAAGCCGGACATCCTTACCTGCGCCAAGGCCCTGTCGGCCTCGTTCCTGCCGATCTCGGCAGTGATGGTGAACGACAAGGTCTATCAGGCGCTGATGAGCGAGAGCGACAAGATCGGCACCTGGGGCCACGGCTTCACCTACTCCGGTCATCCGGTGGCCGCGGCGGTCGCCCTCGAAGCGCAGAAGATCTATGACGAGATCGACCTGTTCGGTCATGCCAAGCGCATGAGCCCGGTATTCGGCAAGCACATCCAATCCTTCGCCGACCATCCACTGGTGGGCGAGGCGACGAGCGTCGGCATGGTGGGTGCGCTCGAGATCGTCGCCGACAAGAAGACCAAAGCGCCATTCGACCTGGCCGCGGTGGGTGCGGGCAACCGCGTCTACAATCACGCCGTCGAACGTGGCCTCTTCATCCGCAACATGGGCGATCGAGTCGCGATCTGCCCGCCGCTGATCATCAACGAGGCGGAGCTGGCCGATCTCTTTGCCCGGCTGCGGCAGGCGCTCGATGCCGCCGCCGCCGACATGCGGTCGGAAGGCCTGCTCAAAGGCTGACGTGGCCGGTCCTTCGGTCGAGACGGGCGGGCATCCGGACACCCCGCCCGTCGGCACCAACCGGCGCATCCGCGATCGCGCCATCTGGGCGGTGGCCCTGTTTGCCGCGTCCGTCATCCCGACCCTCGCCGGGCTGGCCGACACCGGCAGGACCGAAGACCACGTCAACGCTGCGTATATCTTCGCCTTCGCGTTTTGGTTCGCAGGCGCGCTGATGGCGCTGGCCGCCGCCTTCCCCACCCTGCGCTATTGGGAAGGCCTGCCGGAACAGACCCGATGGCTCGGCGCCCTACCCTTGCTCACCATTTCGCTTTTCTTGACCGGCGCCCTGATCGCCGTCCTCCTGCCTTAGCTGCGAGTCATTCGCAACTAAAGACTGGTGTGAGTCGTCCGCGACCAAAATGTGCCTGATGGCGTCAGGCGAAGCCGACTAAAATCGGCGGCATCGTGACCGAAATAAACTACGAAGCCTTCTTTGCGGGCCATCTCGATCGCTTGCGCGACGAAGGCCGCTACCGCGTCTTCGCCGAACTGGAGCGCATCGTCGGCGCCTTTCCGCAGGCGCGTCTGCATCGCAACGGCGAGGTGATGCGCGATGTGACGGTGTGGTGCAGCAACGATTATCTCGCCATGGGCCAGCACCCCGTTGTGCTCGAGGCCATGAAGGCCGCGATCGGGGCCCAGGGCTCCGGCGCCGGCGGCACGCGCAACATCTCGGGCACCAATACGCTACACATGGCACTCGAGCGCGAGCTCGCAGCCCTGCACGGCAAGGAGGCGGCCCTTGTCTTCACCTCGGGCTATGTGGCCAACGAGACGACGCTGCAGACGCTTGGCGCCCTCCTCCCCGGCTGCGAGCTCTATTCCGACGCCTTCAATCATGCCTCGATGATCGCCGGCATCCGTCACTCCGGCGCGGTGCGCAAGATCTTCCGTCACAACGACGCGCGCCATCTCGAGGAATTGCTTGCCGCCGCCGATCCGTCGACGCCCAAGATCGTGGCGTTCGAGTCGGTCTATTCCATGGACGGCGACATTGCGCCGATCGGCGAGCTTTGCGACATCGCCCACCGCCACGGCGCACTTGCCTATCTCGACGAGGTCCACGCCGTCGGCATGTATGGCGAGCGCGGCGGCGGCGTGGCCGAGCGTGACCGCGTCCTCGACAAGGTCGACATCGTCCAAGGAACGTTGGCCAAGGCCTTTGGCGTGGTCGGCGGCTATATCGCCTCGACCGCGACCACCGTGGACTTCATCCGCTCCTGCGGCTCGGGCTTCATCTTCACGACATCGATGCCGCCCGCCATCGCCGCGGCCGCCCTCGCCAGCATCCGCCATGTCAGCAGCCATCCGGAGCTGCGGGCGCGCCATCAGGAGCGCGCTGCCACCGTCAAGCGGCGCCTCGGCGCGGCAGGCCTGCCGGTGATGCCGTCGGCCAGCCACATCGTGCCGGTATCGGTGAGCGATGCCGCGCTTTGCAAACAGGCGAGCGACCTGCTGCTCGACCGTCACGGCATCTACGTGCAGCCGATCAACTATCCGACAGTCCCGCGCGGCACGGAACGGCTGCGGCTCACGCCGACGCCGATGCATTCCGATAGGCACATCGACAATCTGGTCGTCGCCCTACGGGACGTGTGGCGCACGCTCGGCCTCGTCAGGCGCGCCGCCGCCGAGTAGCTATTCGACCGTCCGCATCGACCACAGGCGGGAGCGCGCCACGACCACGGTGATCAGGACCGCCATCGCGATCGCGGGCAATGCCATCGCCATTTGGATGCCGGCGACGGCGCAGATCGACCCGGTGACGAAGGCGCCGATCGGGCCGCCACCGCTCAATCCCAACTGAAACAGCGACAGCAGCCGCGCGCGATGAGTCTGCGGCGCCACGATCTGCACCACGGTCCGGCTCTGCGTCATGGTGATGCCGGCGCCGATACCCCAGACGAAGTTGAGTGCCACGAACAGCGGAAAGGAGGGCAAGGTCGCGAGCAGCGCCAGGACGACGCCGCCCGTCATGACGGCGCAGCCGATCAACCGCCCGCGCAATGTGAGCCGCCGCGCGACGCCGGCAAAGGCGATGCTGGCTACTATCGTCGCGGCCCAGAAGGCGAGATTGGCATAGGCGAGATCGGCGGCGCCGCCATGGTAGTGATCGCGGACCGCCAGCGGTAGAACGGCCATGAACGGCCCGACGTAGAAGACACCGACGCCGAAATTCAGCAGCAGCACCGGCCAGATCTGATCCGACTTGGCCGCAGCCTGAACGCCTTCGACCATGCTGCGCCAGAAGCCGGGGTTGGCTGCCGGCGGATGCGGCGGCGGATCGGGCAATCGCCAGACTGCGGCCGATCCCAGCAGCACCAGCAGCGCCTGCAGCAGCAGGAGCGGAACCGCCCCTGAACGATCCGCCAGCGATGCGAAGGCGATGCCGATGAGCTGCCCGCCGAACTGCAGCGCCGTCGCCAGCGCCACGGCCCGCGGCAGGCCGACATTGGCCGCGACCGTCGGCAACAAGGCATCGCGCGTCGGCACGGCGAAGGCGCTGATGGAACCGGCCGCAAGGGCGTAGGCGATCAGTAGCGGATAGCTCAGACCGTCCGCCAACAGCACGAACGCCAGGACAAGCGGCGGCACGGCATAGATCACGTGATAGCAAAGCAGCAGCCGGCGCGGATTGACACGATCGGCAACCGACCCTCCGAGCGGCAGGAACAGGAGCGACGGCGCCATGATGGCCGTCTGCGCCACGCCGACCGCGAACGCGTCCATGTCCAGCACGACGGCCACCATCCACGGAAACAGCACCATCTGGATGCCGAGCGGCACGAACCACGCGGCGAGACCTGCCAGATAGGCCGGGAACGCGAGACCGTGAAACGACACGCCTGATGCTTGCTAAAGGGGATGGCTTGCTTTGCCGTCGTGCGTGCGATGGAGAAACTCGCGGCCGATCTTCACCCGCTTTTGCCCGTCATATTCGACGACATCGGCCGTGGCATACGTTTCGGTCCAGTTGGACGGCAGGAACGAGCCAGTTCCGACCACGTCGATCGGCGCCTTCGCTTCGGCCATGATCCGGCACTTCGCGGGTCCGAAGCCCGACGAGGCCACGATCTTCACCGCGTTGAAGCCTGCCCGGTCCAGGGAATCGCGCAGATGGAAGATCGCCGCCGCCGAAACACCTGTTCCCACGAGGTAGCGCAGTTCCGCCTCGCTGCGATAGCCGCGAATCGATTCGGGCGAGAAACGCTCCAACACCGCGTACGAAGTAGCGGGATCCAGACCTTCGATGTAGCGGCCCCCCGTCGTATCCAGCCGGAACGACAGCATGCCTTTGGCCGCAAGCTCTGGAAATCGCCGGCATACCTCCAGCGAATCGGACACTTCGCGGGCGAAATAGTCGACCAGGACTGTCATCGGATCGCCGGGAAAGGTCTCGTGGAACATCTCGGCGGCCCGCACCGTCGAGCCGGCATAGCCGATCAGGGCGTGCGGCATGGTGCCGAGCCCTTCGTTTCGACCGAAGAAATGTGCGGTGGCATGCGTGGCATTGCCGATGAAGCCCGTGGCGCCCACCTTGCGCTTGGCGCGGGCCGAGCCGACCGACGCCGCATAGGCCATCATCTCGGCCATCTCGTGGCCGGCGCAATGACGCGCGTCCATGGCCAGGAAGGCCGCCTTCGGCATGTCGGCGCACATCGTCCAGGCGTTGTACGCCGCGACGCAGGCTGGACCCAGCTTCTGCAGGAAGATCGTCTCGAGGTCGACGAGGTGGAAGAACGAGCCGGTGATGTACATCATCGGCTCGCCGGCGCCGACCCACTTGCCCTCGACATAGCGAAGATCGATCTCGACGTCCGCCTTGCGGCGCTTGACCGTCTCGTTCAGCCAGTCGAGCGCCAGCCGCGGCGCGAACACCACGGGTCGGCGCATGAAGATGGCATAGGTCACGCGGCTGTCGCCGAACCTGCCGATCACCTGCTTGGTACGGTTGAAGTAATGATCGGTATAGCGCTCGATCTCGCCATTGCTCGGGTGCGTCATCGGCCCTCCCCGGCCCTGAGCTCTGTTCTCAGCACCTGCCTGGCGTCAGAGAGCCGGCCTGGCCCGCTGGACCTGGAGGCGCTCGGCCTTCAACTGCTCGGCCAGAAGGAAGGCGAGCTCCAGCGCCTGGCTGGCATTGAGCCGGGGATCGCACTGCGTCTCGTAGCGCTCCACGAGATTGTCGACCTTGATGTCGACAGCGCCGCCGACGCACTCGGTGACCTCCTGACCGGTCATCTCGAAGTGGACGCCGCCCGGATGCGTGCCCTCCGCGCGATGCGCCGCGAAGAATTCCGTCACCTCGCGCAGGATCGCATCGAAATGACGGGTCTTCTTGCCGTTGGCAGCGGTGACCGTGTTGCCGTGCATGGGATCGCACGACCAGACGACCGAGTGGCCGGCCCGCTTCACCGCCCGCAGGAGCGGCGGCAGCTTGGTCGCCACGTTGTCGGCTCCCATGCGCACGATGATGACGATGCGGCCGGGCTCGTTGGCCGGATTGAGGGTCTCGATCAGGCGCAGCGTGTCGTCGACCGAAAGCGACGGCCCGGCCTTGAAGCCGAGAGGGTTGCGCACCCCCCTCAGGAATTCGACGTGCGCCCCGTCCGGTTGGCGCGTGCGGTCGCCGATCCACAGGAGATGCGCCGAGCAGTCGTACCAGTCGCCGGACGTCGAATCGACGCGCGTCAGCGCCTCCTCGTACGGCAGCAGCAACGCCTCATGACTGGTGAAGAAGTCGGTCTCGGCGATCTGCGGCGTGGTCGCCGAGGTGAGGCCGCAGGCAGCCATGAAGTTCAGCGTTTCGTCGAGCCTCGCGGCGAGATCCTCATAGCGCGCAGAGGCCGGCGAGCTGCGAACGAAGTCGAGATTCCAGCGATTGACCTCATGCAGGTCGGCGTAGCCGCCTTGGGCAAAGGCACGCAGCAGGTTGAGCGTCGCCGCCGACTGATTGTAGGCCTGCACCATGCGCTCGGGATCGGGCTTGCGAGCCTCGGCGGTGAACTCGAAGCCGTTCACGTTGTCGCCGCGGTAGGATGGCAGCTCGATACCGTTCACCTTCTCCGTGCTCGACGAGCGCGGCTTGGCGAACTGGCCGGCCATGCGGCCCACCTTCACGACCGGCACGCCGGCTCCGTAGGTCAGCACCACGGCCATCTGCAACAACACGCGAAACATGTCGCGGATGTTGTTGGCGGAGAAATCGACGAAGCTTTCGGCGCAATCGCCGCCTTGCAGCAGGAAGGCGTCGCCCGCTGCAACCTTGGCCAGCGCCGTCTTGAGCTTGCGCGCCTCTCCGGCAAAGACCAGCGGCGGATAGCGGCGCAACCGCGCCTCCGCGCCAGCCAAGGTGGCGGCATCCGGATAGACCGGCATCTGCTGTGCCGGCCGGCCGCGCCAGCTTGTCGGCGTCCAGTCGGCGGCGCTCGAACTGCGGGACTGCGCTTTTCCGGCCGTCGGCGACGGTCCCTGGATCGCGGTCATTTGCTCCTCCTGCTCCCGAAATCGAAGGGACGTTCGGGGTCGGTGAACCTATACGGGCTGTGGATAAAACACCAGATGCCGGCGGCGATACCGACCCGCTATTCCGCCGCCGCCTTTCGCGGCTCGGGCTCGGGCCGCGCCGTGCGCATGGTGACAAACTCCTCGCCGGCCGTTGGATGGATGCCGACAGTCGCATCGAACTGCGCCTTGGTCGCCCCCGCCTTCACGGCGACGGCAAGCCCCTGGATCAGCTCGGCCGCATCATCGCCCACCATATGGACCCCAACGACCCTGTCGGTCGCAGCTTCTACGATGAGCTTCATGAAGGTCCGCTGCTGGCGCCCGGTCAGCGTATATTTCATCGGTCGAAAGGCCGCCGTATAGACCCGCAGCTCGCCCAGCGTACGCGCCGCCTCCTCCTCGGTCAGGCCGACATTGGCGAGCTCCGGCTGACAGAAAACCGCCGACGGCACATCGCGGTGATCAGGCTTGCGCGGCTTGTTGCCGAACACGGTATCGGCGAAGCAGTGCCCCTCCATGATCGCAACCGGCGTGAGATTGATGCGGTCGGTGACATCGCCCACAGCCCAGATGTTCTCCGCGGTCGTCCTGGACCATTCGTCGACAGCGACGGCGCCCGCCTTGTCGAGCTGCACACCCACCTTCTCGAGCCCGATGCCGGCCGTATTAGGCATCCGGCCTGTCGCGTACATTACCAGGTCCGTCTCGAAAAGGCCGCCGTTAGGCGTGTGCAAACGGAACGGCGCCTTGCCGTCCGTTGCTTCGATACGGGCAATCTGGGTCTCCGTTCGCATCCTGATGCCACTCTTGGCCAGCGCTTCGTGGACGAAAGTCCGACACTCGTCGTCGAAGCCGCGCAACACACGATCGCGCCGTATCACCAGATCGACCTCGCAGCCGAGGCCGTTGAAAATACCGGCGAACTCCACGGCAATGTAGCCGCCACCGACGATGGTGATCCGGCGGGGCAGCGGGTCGGGAAGATGGAAGGCTTCGTTCGAGGTGATTGCGAACTTGTGGCCGGGAATGGGAGGCACCTCCGGACGGCCACCCGTGGCAACCAGAATCTTGTCGGTGGTGATGGTCTCGGCGCCCACTTCGATCGTATGCCGGTCGAGGAGTCGGCCGCGGCCCATATGTAGTTTTACACCAGCTCCCTCGAGCAGGCGGAGATAGACCCCGTTCAAGCGGTCGACTTCCTTCTGCACGTTGTCGCGCAGGGTCGCCCAGCTGTGGGTGACCTCGTCTACCGACCAGCCATAGGCAGGCGCATCCTCGAATTCGTGGGCGAACTTGGAGCCGTAGACCAGCAGCTTCTTGGGCACGCAGCCCCGGATCACGCAGGTTCCGCCCACCCGATAATCCTCGCAGATACCGACTCGAGCGCCGTAGCTTGCGGAAACGCGCGACGCACGAACGCCACCCGAGCCGGCACCGATGACAAACAGGTCGTAGTCGTACGCCATGACGGGACTCCAAAATACAAGGCTGACACGGCCACAATTCCGTCGCGTCGACGACTATATCGGCCCTTCCCAGTGCAGTTAAGAACACCTATAATTGTCTCTCGATCATATTTCACTATCTGGAGTTGCAAACGATGCTCAAACTTGTTTCCTTGGCCGCAGCCCTTCTTGTCGCTGTTCCGGCATTTGCCGCACCGGACGCGCAGCCGACACAGAACAAGCCAACCCGCACCACCAAAGGCATCATGCGATACGACACCAACAACGACGGCATGGTTGACCGCGCCGAATGGAATGCAGGACAAGAAGCGCGATTCAGGCAGCTCGATACCAACAATGACGGGAAACTGAGCCAGGACGAGCTGTTTGCCCGCGCTCCTGCCTCTGGCCGCAACGTCGTGCCCACCGAGGGTCAGCTTCGCCGTCGAGCAGCTTACTTCGAGAGGCTCGACAGCAACCGAGACGGCTTCGTCTCCCGAGAGGAATTCATGGCCCTGGCCGACAGCAACTTTTCTCGTTGTGACCTCAACAAGGACGGTCGCACGGACACCGCCGAATGTCGCCAGGCCCTGCGGCGCAATTCCGGCCAGCCTGCCAATGCTGGCCGCTGACGGTTAGAAAGGCCGCTCTGGCAGCGGCCTTCCCTTCCGATCATGTCTTTGGTGGGCCCGCCTTAGACACTCTCCTCCGAGACGACATTGCCGAACAGCTTCCAGGTCTTGCCTTCGAAGCGGGCGAGCTGCTCCGCCTGGATCGGGTAGAAATCGGTCGGGCTGGTGCTGACGGTGATGCCCGGCAGCAAGAGCGGAACGCGATATTTGTGGAAACCGGCCGCCTGCTTCATCACGTTCGCACGGGTCAGCGTGTCACCGCAGCGCCGCAAGGTCTCGTGCATCAGGGTCGCCACCGAGAACGCATAGACATAGGATGCGTCCGACTGGTTGGCGGCTGCCATGTGCTTGTTCATGAAATCGCGCCACGTCTTCATCTCGGCATCGCCGTCCCATTGCTTGTCGGTCGGATCCTTGAGATAGGCGGCAGTGACGATTCCCTGGCAATTGTCGAAGCCGGCCGGCTGCATGGTGCTGCCGACGGATGCCGATACGTTGTTGAGATACTGGACCGGCTTCCAGCCCATCGCGGCGGCCTTGCGGATCGCCTGGGCGGCGAATTTCGGGATCGAGATATTGAAGAAGACGGTGGCCCCTGATCCTTGTAGTTCAATGATCTGCGAGTCGACGGTCGGGTCTGTGGTCTCATACGTTACATGCTTGACGACCTTGTCGACGTCCTTGCCCAGGCCAGCCTTGAAGCCTTCCCAGTAATCCTTGCCGTAATCGTCGTTCTGCATCAGCACGCCGATCTTTGGGTTTTTGACGTTGGCCAGGATGTGCTTGGCGTAAATGATCGCTTCGGTGCGGTAGTCGGGTTGATAGCCCATGGTCCAGGGGAAATGCTTGGGGTCCCCCCACTTGGAGGCCCCGGTCGCAACGTAGAGCTGCGGCACCTTCTTGCGGTTCATGTATTTGTGGATCGCCGTGTTCGTCGGCGTACCGAGCGTGTTGAAGAGGCAGAGCACGCCGTCCTGTTCGACCAGCTTGCGCGTCACCTCGACCGACTTGGGCGGGCTGTAACCGTCGTCGTAGGTGATGAAGTTGATCTTGCGGCCGTTGATGCCGCCCTTGTCGTTGACCATCTTCCAATAGGCTTGGTGCGACTGTCCGATGACGCCATAAGACGAGGCCGGCCCGCTGTAGGGATTGGTGTGGCCGATCTTGATCTCGGTGTCGCTGGCGCCCTCATCATACTTCTTCTCGGCCCAAGCCGGGCCCGCGACCGGCAAAACAAGAGCCGCGGAGACGCCACCGAGAAAGCCACGCCTGTTCGTACGCATGTTTTTCCTCCACTGCGTTCGGCTCCCCGGTGATGCAAACGTCCTGCGCAAAAGCGGCATTGTAATGGCGCGGCGCAAGCAAAAAGGCCACCGGAAACCGGCGGCCTTTCCTTGCGGCGATATGGCCTTCAGCTGCTTTCGGCGTGCATCACCTCGCCGAACAGATCCCAGCTTTCCCCCTTGAAGCGGGAAAGCTGGACTGCCTGCAGCGGATAATAGTCGGTCGGACTCGTGTTGACGGTGATGCCCGGCAGCACCAGCGGAAGCTGGAGGTTATGGAAGCTGGCAGCTTGCTTCATGACATTCTCGCGCGTGAGATTGTCACCACATTTCTTGAGCGTTTCGGCCATCAACGTCGCGACGGCATAGGCAAACACATAGCTGCCGTCCGACGTGTTCTCCCCCGGCATGTTCTTGGCCATCCACGCCCGCCAGGTCTTCATGTCCGGCTCGTTTTCCCACTGCTTGTCGGTCGGATCCTTGAGGTAGGCGGCCGTGATGATGCCCTGACCGTTCTGGAAGCCCGCCGGCTTCATCACGGCGGCAACCGAGGCCGACACATTGGTCATGTAGTGCGCCGGCTTCCAGCCAATATCCGCCGACTTGCGGATCGCTTGAGCCGCGAACTTCGGCGTGGAAACGTTGAAGAAGACGTTCGCATCCGAGTCCTTGAGCTGGATGATCTGGGAATCGACCGTCGGATCG
>DATEID010000132.1:0-4103 GCA_035279245.1 Reyranella sp. | reverse complement strand
ACCTCGTCGCAGATCAGCAGGCGCGGCGAGAGGGCCAGCGCGCGGGCCACCGCGACGCGCTGGCACTGGCCGCCGGACAGCTCGCGCGGCCGACGGGTGCCGTAGCGTGCCGGATCGATGCCGACGGCCTGCAGCACCTCTTCGACGCGCGCAACGATCCGGGGGCGGTCCCAGCCTGCGATGCGCAGGGGCTCGGCCACCAGGTCGGCCACTCGCCAGGTCGGATCGAGCGAGGCGAACGGATCCTGGAAAACGTATTGCATCTCGCGCCGCAGGGAACGGCGCGTGTCGGGATCGGCGGCGACGAGGCTCTCGCCCTTGAACAGGATGTCGCCATCGGTCGGCGGGGGCGCCTGCATGATGGTGCGGGCGAGCGTGGACTTGCCGCAGCCGGTCTCGCCCACCAGGCCCAGGCACTCGCCCGGCGCGAGCGTGAAGGAGACAGCCGAGACGGCGTGCACGATGCGCGGCTTGCGGAACGGCAGGACCGCGGGCACGCGGAACACCTGCGTGACCGCCCGCACGTCGAGCAGCGGACCTATGGCGTCTGTACCAGCCTGCATGAGATACCGTATGCGACGATGCCTTATTTCTCCAGCCAAGCGCGGGTGAGGTCGAGGGTATTGTCGGGCATCGGCGGCACGTCGTGTAGCTTCGGTGTGTGCAGTCGCCACCAGTCGGCCGCATAAAGGAAATCGTAGGGAAAGAGCTCCGCCAGCCGCGCATCCACCTTGTGGTAGATGGCCAGCCGCTTCGCCTTGTCCTGCTCCGCGACACCGGCGTGCATCAGCTTGTCGAGCTCTTCGTCGCATAGCCCGACATGATTGAAGCTCGCATTGCAGCCGAAGAACGGCGAGACGCTGAGGGCCGGGTCGAAGGCACCTCGATACCGGTACATCGCCGCCTGGTAGCCGAAGTTATGCGCATCGTTGATCAGCGTGACCTGATCCACCTGCTTGATCTGTACCTTGAGCCCGACTTCCTTCCACTCGCTCTGCAGGGCCTCGGCGAGCTGCAGCTGCTCCGGTGAATTCTGGACGGACAGCACGAAGGACAGTCCGCCCATCTTGCCGATAAGCTCGCGCGCCTTGGCGGGATCGTAGGCGGGGTAGCCGGGGACGGACGGCTGATGCGCCCACGACGCCGGCGGGAACGGCGACTGCACCGGCGTGTACAGATTGTGATAGAGGCCCTTGTTCAGCACCGCGAAGTTCGTCGCATAGCCGACCGCGCGTCGCGCTTCCACCTTGTCGAACGGTGGCTTCTTGACATCGAACATGACGAAGATGGTGCCTAGAGCCGGAATGGACTGCACCTTGACCGCTCGATTGGCCTTGGCCGCGACGACCTGCCTGAACGCCGCGTTCTCGTCGCTCTGGATCGAGCCGGACAAAAGGCTGCTGTAGCGCGCTTGCGCATCCGGGATCGCCCGGAACGTCACCTTCTGGAGATAGGGAAGTCCTTTCTCCCAGTAGCCGTCCCACCGCTCGACGGTCACGTAGTTGCCGGCCTGCTGGCTGACGAAGCGGAACGGGCCGGCGCCGACCGGATGGTTGCCGTAGTCCTTGCCGTATTTCTGGATCGCCGTTGGCGAGGCAACGAGCCCGCCGAAGATACCGGCCAGCGAGTAGGGCAGCGGAGCATAGGGCTTGCTGAGATGCAGCACGACATGCTGTGCGTCCTTCGCCTCGACCGAGGCGATCGAGGAGATGAAGGCGCGGCACCAGCAATCGTTCTTGGGGTCGAGCTCGCGGTCGAGATTGAACTTCACCGCCGCCGCGTCGAGCGGCGTTCCATCCTGGAACTTGAGATCGGGCCGGAGCGTCAGCTCGTAGGTCAGTCCATCGGAGGAGACGGTGTAGCCGGTCGCCAGGCCCGGCGTGATCTCACCGGAGGGCGTGACCTTCAGCAGCGTGCTGTAGATCGCATAGTCGACGTCGGCGTCGTCCACCGCATCGGCGCGCAGGGGATCCATCGGGTGCCAGTCGGCCTCGAGGCCGAACACCGCTTCGCCACCCGGCGTCGGCGTCGGTTCCGCGGCGGCTGTCGGGCCGGCGCAAAGCACCGCAGCGGCAATCGCGAGCCATGCCCATCCGAAGTGGCTAGGGCTCATCTCATCCTCCCTGGTCTTGGCCCGGCGATTGGTCTCGCAGGGCCTGAAGTGTTGCGCGCCTCTCAGGCGCGGTGGAATGGCTTATCGCCGCAGATCGTGACGCGATGGGCAAGCCGGCTCTGTGGGAAGTAGTCCCACATGGCGTGATGCATTGCCGCGCGATTGTCCCAGAAGGCGACGGACCCGGGCTGCCACTTGAAGCGGCACTGATACTCGGGCGTTTCCGCGTGATCGTAGAGCATCGCCAGCAGCGCATCGCTTTCGTTGCGGTTCAGCTCCTTGATGCGCGTGGTGAAGCCGCGATTGACGAACAGCGCCTTGCGCCCGGTTTCGGGGTGCGTCCGCACGACCGGATGCTCGGACCGCGGAAACGTCTTCCTCGCATCGTTGATGCCGTAGCGGCCGCGATAGACATGCTCGCCGTCATGCACCGCGGTCAGACCGTCCAGCAACCGCTTCATCGGCTCCGACAGCGTCTCGTACGCAAGATACATGTTGGCGAACATCGTGTCGCCGCCGCCGTTCTCCGGCGGCTGGTGCATATAGAGGATCGAGCCCATCGGCGGTTCCGCATCGCAGGAGACGTCGGAGTGCCAGACCTCGCCCGCCACGCGCTTGGAATTGGCGTCGGCCTTGATCACCAGGATCTCGGGATGCCCTTCCACCGTACTCGGCGAGGCCGGGTGGATGTGCAGCTTGCCGAAGCGCCGGCCAAAGCTCTTGTGCTGCTCCGGACTCATCTTCTGGTCGCGAAAGAAGATGACGACATGATCCAGGAGCGCGTCGTGGATTGCCTCGAACTGGCTGTTGCTGATCTCGCCGCCGAGATCGACGCCGAAGATCTCCGCACCAATGGCGGGCGTGAGCTTGCGCACCTCGATCGATCGATGGTCCATCGTTTGTTTCCTCCGTTTGTATCAAGGTTACGCCCATAGCGCCGGGCCGTATGAACAAAGTCGCCGAAGTCCGTATTACGGACTATCGCCCCGAGGCAGTTGCAACTGCTCGGCGCGGGGAGTTTCCAGAACGTCTATGCCTGCGGGCGTCATCGAACCTGTCCGCCGCAGTTTCGCGGTGCTGGAGGCGTTGAGCCGGCGGCGCAGCTCGACGCTCGGCGTGTTGATGCGCGAAACCGGACTGCCGCGGCCGACAGTCGTGCGTTTGCTGCAGACCTTGATCGCGCTTGGTTATGCCAGCCGGCTGTCGCGTCAACAGGGCTATCGCCTCACCGATCGCGTGCTTGGACTCTCCGAATCGATCCGCTTTGTCGATCACCTGGTCGATGCGGCCATTCCGCATATGAGTCGATTCACGGCCGAATACGGCTGGCCGCTCTATCTCGCGACGCTGAGCTTCGGTGCCATCGTGATCCGTCACTCGACGGCGCCGGAAAGCCCGATGTCGTTCGAAGGCGCAGCGCTCAATACGCGCCGGCCGATGCTCATCAGTGCATTGGGCCGTGTCTGGCTCGCCTTCTGCCCGGAGGAGGAACGGCGCGCGATCCTCCGTGACATGGGCGGCCTGACGCGGCGCCAGGAGGCGGCGCTCGAGGAGGTGCTGGCCCGGGTGCGGCGCGACGGAGTCGCCTTCACCGAGCCGCCGCGGCCGACCCGCCTTCACGGCATGGCCGTCCCCATTCGGCGCGGCGAACGCGTGCTGGGCAGCCTCTCGATCCGCTTTCCGCGATCGGCGATGACGGAGGAGGAGGTCAGGCAGCGTTTCGGGAGGCGGCTGCAGACCCTTGCCCGGGTCATCGCAGCCGATGTCGCCAGTATGCCATGACGACGCGAGCCGTGAACCTGTCGACGCGCCGCGCAACGATGGGGACGCGACACTCTCCAAACCGTGTCTCCTGTGCCCGCCCTTGGTTAGTCCGCGGCCTGAGCCTGCATGCGGAGCTCGTGCTCGACGGACAGGATCGGGAAGCCCTCGATGGACACCGACTTCCGTCCGTCGACACCGACGCAGGGTTCGCCCACGAGGGTGATGC
>DATEID010000131.1:0-2839 GCA_035279245.1 Reyranella sp. | reverse complement strand
GGCGTGACGGGCGTCACCCAGCGATCCTCGCTGCCGCCGAGCTTCTCGATGCGGATCACTTCCGCGCCGAGATCGCCCAGCATGGTGCCGCAGAACGGGCCGGCGATGTACCGGCCGAAATCGAGAACGCGAATGCCCTCCAGGACGCCTGCCATGTATTTTTTCCGCCTCGCTGCTGATCAGGCCGCGCGGACGCGGCGGACGAGCAATAGCGCGACAGCGACGGTCGGGACAAGAATGGCCAGGGCCAGAAGCTCCATTGCCGCATTGCCCAGCGGCATGAAGCCGCCGCCGGGCGTGGCGAGGACGAGACCCCCCAGGATCAACAGCACCCGGATCGGCCACTCGAGGGCGCCGAGGGGCTGCAGATTGCCAATGCCCGCCTGGTAGCCCTGGATGCCGCCGCAGATGAAGGCCGTGCCGATCAGCGCCGTGACGACGAGATAGGCCGCCTCGAGATAGGGCACGGGGCCGCCCGGCGTCGTGGCCTGCAGGACGAGAGCCGGATTGGCCGCGAAGAAAAACGGGATGAAGTAGATGATGCTGCCGACCCACATCGACTCCCAGCCGGTCTTCATCGCCGGCGCACCGGCAATACCGGCGGCGGCAAAGGAGGCGATGGCGACCGGCGGTGTGATCGACGACAGCATGCCCCAGTAGAAGATGAACATGTGGACGGCCATCTTGTTCAGCCCGAGCTTCTCGAGCGCCGGCCCGACCAGGATGGCGAGGAAGATGTAGCAGGCCGTCGTCGTGAGCCCGAGACCGAGGATCAGGCTGGTGATGGCGCACATCGCGAGCAGCATGAGCGCGTTGCCGCCGGCCAGGGCCAGGAGATCGTTGGCGAGGGAGGCGATGACGCCGGTCAGCGAGAAGGCGCCGATCAGCAGCCCGCAGCCGGCCAGGATGCCGACCAGCTCGACGAAGGTTCGCCCGTTGGTCTCGAGGAAGCGGACGTATCGCGCCATCCCCCAGCGCTTCTCGCCGAAGATCTCGTTCAGGACGACCAGCAGCAGCATGCCGCCCAGCAGCGGCAGCAGGAGCGCGTTCATCCAGGCATCGAAGGCAGCGTCCCCGGGCGTGCCGGCAGGCAGGGCGAGCGCCTTGGCGTAGTCGTCGCCGCGCATGGTCATGACCGCCGTGGCGATCAGCGCGACAACGAGATTGAGCGTGTTGGCCCACCGCCAACGCCCGGGCTGCTCCCACTGGTTCAGCACCAGCAGCAGCGCCGTCGCATAGAACGGCGCGTGGCTCTCGCGCTTGAAGTAGAGCAGCATCACGATCAGCACGACCACGACGAAGGCGAAGTACCAGCCCTCTTTGAAGGTCTGCGAGAGGCTCGGCAGCTCGCGCCGCTCGAGCCCGCGCAGGCCGTGCCGCGCGGCATAGGCATCGACCTGCATGAACAGGCCGGCATAGTAGAGCAGGGCGGGAATGACGGCGGCGATCGCGACCTCGGCGTAGGTCGTTCCCATGAACTGCGCCATCACGAACGCCGTCGCCCCCATCACCGGCGGGGCCAGCACCGCGCCGGTCGAGGCGCAGGCCTCGATGGCGCCCGCATAGGAGGCGCGAAAGCCGGTGCGCTTCATGGTCGGGATGGTCATGGTGCCGGCCGTCAGCACGTTGCTGACGATGCTGCCCGACATCATGCCGAGCAGGCCGGAGGCGAAGATGCCGACCTTGGCCGCGCCGCCACGGAACGTGCCGCAGAGAGCGAAGGCGAGATTGATGAAGAACTTGCCGGCGCCCGTCATCATCAGCGCCGTGCCGAACACCAAAAAGCCGATCACGACGTCGGCGAAGGCCTGGATGGGAATGCCGAGCAGGCTCTCGGTGGACAGCATGTGATAGGCGGTGGCCTGCTCCAACGTGGACTGGGTGCCCCTGAGCGGGCCCAGCCAGTCCGCACCGGCGAACAGCGGATAGACGGTGAAGGGCAGGACGCTTAGCATCAAGCTCCATCCGCCGGTCCGGCGCAGCGCCTCCATCAGCACGATCCACATGAAGTAGCCGCACCAGATGATGGATTGCGGCGGCTCGCCGAACTCCCAGCCGAGCTCGGCGGCTTTGCGGATATTGAGCATGAGATAGAACGACACGGCGGCGGTGCCGGCGAACAGGACGACGTCGTACCAGGCGATCCGCTCGACCGACGCCTTTGCGCTGCCCGGAAAGATCACGAAGGTGAAGGGCAGCATGCAGAGGATGAGCAGGTAGAAGTATTCGGTATTGAGCGGCGTGAAGCCGATGAAGAAGCGCAGTCCGAACTGCTGGTTGATGCAAAGGAAGATCGTGACGCCGGTGAGCGCCACGAGAGCCCATCGCCACGCGCCGCCAAGCGTGCGCACCCGCAGGGTCTCGGCTTCGGCCGGTCCGGCCTGATGCGGGTCGTCGAACACGACCTTGTCCTTTGCGACATCCGTCATACGTCGTCTCCTTGCCGGCGTTGCCTCACTCGAAGACGACGTCGAGCCCTGCCTTCTCCAGTGCCTGCTTGCGACGGGCGAGCCAGGCCTTGCGGAAGGCCTCCTTGTCGTCCGGCGGGTTGGACTTGGTGTGCTCGGCCCAGGCGGCGGCCAGAAGATCCTGCCGCGCGACAAGGGCGTCGTTGTGCTTCTGTGCCTCGGCGGTCCAGACCCCGGCTTCCTTCAGCGCCTTGATGGCGCCGTCGTGGAACGGCACGACCCATTCGAGCTTCTGGCGCTTGACGTCGAGTCCCGCCGCGCCCGGCGCGCCGTCCTTGTAGATGTCGTAGTCGGCGATCATCGACCTGGTGATGGCATAGGCGAGGTCGGCCGGCAGCGTGTCGTAGGCCATGAAGATCGGATAGGGGAAG
>DATEID010000130.1:0-5579 GCA_035279245.1 Reyranella sp. | reverse complement strand
TGGGTCTCCTCGCTGCCGTAGTAGAGCAGCAACGCCGAGCCGATCAGCAACGTGAGCGTGAGAACGACGGCGAAACCGCTTACCAGGTGGCGTCGGTAGCGCCAGCCCGCCAGCACATGCAGCGGCAGGATCGAGCCGAAGGCGATCGCCGAGGCGTAGGCCGTGACGCCATGCGCCACCAGGAGCGCGTGCAGAAGCTCGTCCGGTGGGCGATCGACAACGTCGTGCAGCCCGAACCACAGCACGCCGGACGCGGCGACCAGGGCCAGGGTCGCGATCACGAGCCGGCGATGCCATTTGCCGAGTCGCACTGTCCTTCTCCGCTCAGGCCGCCGCGGCGAACGGCGACAGCGTCCACACAGTCGCACCGAAGCGCGCGAGCCAGGGCGCTTCGGTTCTGCCGGTCTGCGCCACGACCTTGGTGAGCGCATCGGCAACGATGCAGCGCGGTGCGATCACCGACCAGGTCCTGCCGTCGGCAATGGGCCGCCGGGTCGCGAGGTCGATTGCCGTATCGGTGCCCGATGTCGCGATCGCGCCGTTGGCGAGAAAGCCTGCAAGCCGCAGGTGACGCGCATCGGTCGCGTCGCGCACATGGATCGGCTGCGGCGCGCCGCCCATGACGCGCAGATCGCCGCCGGCATTGACCGATGCGCGCCGCGCGCCGGCGGCACGCAAGGTCGCGATGGCGCGGTCGATGGCGAAGCCCTTGGCGATGCCGCCAAGATCGAGCGCGATCCGGCGTCCGAGACGAATCGACCCGTTAGGCGCGATCTCGAGGTCGGCGAGCGAACCCGGCACGGCCCTGTCGAAGCCGCAGCCCGCGACGAGGCCGTGGCGGCCAAGCTCGTGGCCGAGCGCGCAATCGAACAGGCCCTCGGTCGCGGCATGGATCGAAAGCGCCCAGCGCAGCACCCCGAGCGTCCAGGGATGGACCGTCACGGGCCGCCGCCACGCATCGCGATTGACGCGGGAGATGTCGCTGTCGGTCTCGTGCACGCTCATCAGCCGATGCACGAGCTCGACTGCCTCGAAGGCGCGCTCGATGGCGGGCCCGACGCCGGGCGCGTCGAGATCCCCGACCCCGATCTCGACCCCGATCTCGACCCCGATCTCGACCCAGGTCCCGAGCAGCGGCCGCAGGCGCTTCATTGCCGGCCTTTCAGTGCCAGCTCGTACATCACCAGCACGCGCTTCACGCCGCCCGTCAGGTGCTTGGACGAGAGCGTGGCGCCGCTGACGTACTTGATGTCGCTGCCGAGCTTCAGCGGCGAGCTCGCGGTCTTGCCGACGAACTGCTGCCGCCACGAGGCCTCGCGCACCTCGTAGCCGTACGATTCGTTGTATTCCATGATCTCCATGTCGCGCACCGCGCCGTTGGTCCCGATCGCGACGGCGTATTTGATGTGCTCGTGCTTGCCCACCACCTCGTCGATCACGAACCAGCCGCCGGTCGAGGCACGCCAGATGCGGCGAGCGTCGAACGGCTCGTGGACGCCCGACCGGTCGTACATGGTGCGGCGATCGGCGTCGCTGAGTTGCACCGGCACGTGCGTGAAGGTGGCGCCGGGAAACATCTTCTGCTGCGCCTGCTCGGTCGTGAAATAGACCGCAGCGTGTGCCGGCACTGTGACGATCACGGCGGCAGGCGCGGCGAGGAGGGGCGTCCAGCGCATCGCGGCTACCGTTCGCCGCCGAAAGGGATGCCGACGCGCAGCATGAACTCGTCGCGCGCATGTTCGTTGCCGAAGATCTGGCCATCGACCAGGACCGACTGCTGGTCCTCGTTGAAGGCCTCTGTGAGCGGAAGCTGGTGTCGCCAGCCGAACGTCGCCCACCAATGCTCCGACGAGTAGTGGATCGTGGGGCCGAGGAAGTAGGCGGAGTGCTCGGGCGCGTTCAGGATCTGGCCGCTGAACTCGCGGTGGTTGCGGAACTCCACGCCGAACGCCCAATTGTCGGTGAAGCGATAGGAGGCGCCGACCAGCAGATCGAGGACGCTGTCGTACTCCGTGCCGCCGCTCTGCCATTCCTGCTCGCTCTCGAAAACCACGTTGGAGGCGAGCACCAGCCGGTCGTCCAGGAAATTCTTCTGCAGGAGAAGCTTCCATTCGAGCTCGTAGCCATAAGGTCCGATCGCCGGCTCGAAATAGAGGCCCAGTCCGAAGCCGTCGGTGTAGGGATTCATGAAGCGCACGATGTTCTCGAACGACACGCTCTTGAAGCGGAACGACGAGTAGGGAGCGAAGGGATCCGACTTCGGGTCGATGTTGGTCCCGGGGCCGCCGGTCGTGCCGTCGACACCGTTGCGAAAGGCGTAGGTGTATTCGGTGTTGATGTAGAGACCGACCTGGAACCACGGCTTGAAGCCGTATTCGAGCTCGCTGCGGTTGGTCAGGAAATCGTAGCTCCCCTGGCTTTGCCCCGCCTGCAACCACTCCCACTGCTCGAACTGCCACGTGCCCTGCGGCTGCAGATCCAGTGTGTAGATGAAGGCGAACGGCCCTTCACCTGCCTGCGCCGCGGGCGCTGCGACCGACATCGCCAGCGCCGCTGCAAGCAGCGATCTCATCAACCTCGACCCCGGAATGCTCAAGATGACGATCCCCCTTCATCGCTGCACGGCCCTCGTCGGGCCCTATCGACAGATCGTGTTTAAGAATGACTCGCATATGCGTCAATGAGAACGCGTCGCAGTCGCTGTGAAGCGGAGGAACTGGCGCGCCGGGTGTGCGTTGCCGTCCGATGCCGTCCGAGTCCGCTTCGTCCCAGGCCGTCGATCGCACGCCCGCCCCCGTCGACGGCGCGCGGCATATCGTGATCGTGGGGGCGGGGTTCGGCGGGCTGGCCTGCGCGCGGGCGCTGGCGGGCAGCGACCGGCGCGTCACCGTGATCGACCGGCGCAACCATCATCTCTTCCAGCCGCTGCTCTATCAGGTGGCGACGGCGGCGCTGTCGCCGTCCGACATCGCCGTCCCGATCCGCGGCATCCTGCGGCGGGCGCGCAACGTCGATCTGGTGATGGCGAGCGTGCGCGGCGTCGACATGCAGCGCCGCCGCGTCCTCCTGGAGAACGACGGCTACGGCGACGGCTACGTGCCGTTCGACGTCCTCGTGCTGGCGACCGGTGCGCGCTACAACTATTTCGGCCACGACGATTGGGCCAAGGTCGCGCTCAGCCTGAAGGGCATCGGCGATGCCGAGAAGGTCCGCGCCAGCCTGCTCAGGGCCTTCGAGGAGGCCGAGATCTGCCCCGATCCGGCGCGGCGCGAGGCGCTGCTCACCACGGTGATCGTCGGCGGCGGTCCGACCGGCGTCGAGATGGCGGGCTCGGTGGCCGAGCTGACACGCTACTCGCTGCGCCGCGACTTCCGCCGCATCGATCCCGCCCGTGCCCGCATCGTGCTGATCGAGGCCGGCCCGCGCCTGCTCGCCGCCTTTCCCGAGCGTCTGTCGGCCTATGCCAAGGCCGAGCTCGAACGGCTGGGCGTCGAGGTGCGGCTCGACACCAAGGTCGAGGCGGTCGAGGAGGGTCGCGTGCGCGTCGCGGGCGAGGAGATCGCGGTCGGGCCGATCGTCTGGGCGGCCGGCGTCGAGGGCGCCGACGGCGCGGGCTGGCTCGGGGCCGACACCGGGCGCCACGGCCGCCTCAAGGTGAACGCCGATCTCTCGGTGCCGGGCCAAGACGGCGTCTATGCGCTGGGCGACGTCGCGGTGAGCGGCGACAACCTGCCGGCGCTGGCGCAGGTGGCGCAGCAGCAGGGCCGCTGGCTCGGCAAGGCACTGGCGAAGGCCGATCGTCCGGTCGGAACGTTCCGCTTTCACGATCGCGGCGACACGGCGATCATCGGCCGCAACGCCGCCGTCTACACCTGGGGCCGCTGGTCGATGAAAGGCCGGCTCGCCTGGATCTTCTGGGCGCTGGTGCACATCGTGCTGCTGATCGACTTCGAGAAGCGCATGCTGGTCGCCGTGCAATGGCTCTGGCGCTACCTCACCTACTCGCGCGGCGTGCGCCTGATCGATTGAGGCTCAAGGGAGCGCGCAACTCCGGTTGCGCAATCATGAGATGAGCGCCACTGGAGTGGCGCGCTCCCTCGAGCGCTCATCGGAGCGCGCAACTCCCGTTGCGCTCATGGACTGCAGAGACCGACGAAGAGCGCCACTGGAGTCGATTGCAAGTCCGTGTCGTCCCCGAGCGAAGGCGAGGGATCTTTATCGGCGCTGGCCAAAGATCCGTCGCTCTGCTCGGGATGACACAACCTTATCGTGACGCGACGTGGACGGGAACGCGCTACCACACGATCCGGAGGCCGGCGTTGAAGGCATGGTTGTCGGCGCCGCCGAGCTCGCCGTCGTAGCCGAGATAGAGCGAGGTGGACTGCGAGACGGCGAGGCTGGCGGAGAGGCCGATCACGGCGCTGTCGCGCGGCGGGCTGGCGCCGGCCACGGTGAAGGCGCTGGTCGGCACGCCGGCGAAGGCGGCGGTGATGGGCCGGTTGGTGTCGGCGTACTCGTGCATCCAGCCCAGCCTGAGCTTGAGGGCGAGCGGCGAGCGCGCGCCGACCTCGATGGCGCCGGCGAGATCGACGCCGAGCGTGCTGCGCGCCGAGGTGGTGGCCTGCGCGGCGACGCTGAGATCGAAGAGGCTGGCGCCGCTCTCGGTGAAGCCCGCCTGATTGACGGTCACCACCTGCATGCGCGCGAATGGCGTCAGCGTCGCCTGGGCCGGCGCATAGAGGCCGAAGCCGTAGCCCGCCTCGAGCTGGCCGAGGAACTGGTCGGCGCCGGTGCGGCCGGTGGCGGCCTGCGGCGCGAGGCCGGGGATCGAGACCGGCCGCGTCAGCCAGTTGTCGGCATGGGCGTAGCCCGCGAGCGCATCGGCATAGAAGCGGCCCTCGCTGTAGGAGCCGTAGAGCGCGGCGCTGACGGTGTCGGCGGTGCCGTTGCCCTGGAAGGTGCCGGCCCATTGCGTGCCGTGCGAGTAGCCGGCGGCGAGGCCGACCAGGAAGCGCGGATCGAGGCGATAGTCGATGCCGACGGCGGTGCCGCCGAAATTGTAGGTGAGGCCGGAGGTGTTGCCGTCGCCCGGCACGCTGCCGGCGCCGCCGATGCCGCTGATCCAGGCGCGCAGCGGATGGTCGGACGGCCTGTCGGCGTCGCAGGAGACCTCGCATTCCGGCGCGAGCGCCACGCTGTTGCCGCCGGTCGCGACGAGGCCGCGGCCGGAGGCGAGCTGCTGGCCGACCGCGGTCATGAAGAGCTGGCCGGCGCGCACGTTCAGCGTGCCGAAGTCGGCGTAGGGCTCGGGGCTCAGGGCCTGCAGCGCGGACGGCGCCTGCTGTGGATCGAGGTTGGCGACGGCGGTGACGACGCCGCCCAGGTTGCCGCCGGCGGCGATCGCATCCAGCGCGCCGCCGACCGCCTGCTGGTTGGGCGTCTGGCCGGCGGCCGCGAAGGTGCCGGGCAACAGCAGCAGCGAGAGGTAGAGGTTGCTGGCGTCGTAGCTGAGGGTCGGGGTCAGCAGTCCGACACTGCCGGTCAGGCTGCCGAAGCTCGCGATGCCGCCGGCCGGCGCC
>DATEID010000129.1:0-2072 GCA_035279245.1 Reyranella sp. | reverse complement strand
CCCTCACCCCAACCCTCTCCCCGTAAGAACGGGGAGAGGGAGAAGAGATGAGTTCGCATCACCGTGACCGACCAGCCCATAGATCCGCATTCCCACGCCCATCATCACGCCCGTCTCGAGCGCGTGCTGCTCACGCTGATGGCGACCGTGCTTGTCTACACGGCGATCGCCTATCTCGTGCTGCCGGCGATCTGGACTCACTATGAGCACCAGAAAGGGCTGGCGTCGCTGCCGATGGTGACGCGCACTGCGCAGGGCATTCCCGGGGATCCGATCAATGTCGGGCTGATCGGCAACGAGAAGGAAGTGCTGTGTGCGATGAACGCGGCGAAATGGGATCCGGCCGATCCCGTCACGTTCAGGTCCTCCATTGAAATCGCCGGCAGCGTGCTGCTCGACCGCGCCTATCATGATGCGCCTGTAAGCCCCCTGTTCTATCTCGGCCGCCGCGAGGATCTCGCCTTCGAGAAGCCCGCGGGCAAAAGCGCCGACCGCCGCCATCACGTGCGCTTCTGGAAGGTGCTCGACAAGGGCGAGGAGCAGCGGCCGGTCTGGCTCGGCTCCGTCACCTTCGACAAGGGCGTCGGCGTCAGTCATTTCACCGGCGCCATCACCCATCACATCGATGCCGATGTTGACGCCGAGCGCGACGGACTGGTGAAGGACATCGAGAATGCCGGCATGGCGACCGCCAAATATCAGGTGACCGGCGTCGGCCTCACGCTCACCGGCCGCAACGGCGGCGGCGATCCCTATTACACCGACGGCGAGGTCTGGATCCTGCGGCTCGCTCCCGATTGCCAGAAGCAGAGCGGCCCGGTCACGGACCTGCCAAGCCCACCCGCCACGGAGCTGAAGGATCAGATCTGGCATGAGATCACGACAGCGATGGGAAAATAAGCCCGCCGCGAGCTTGATATTTGGCGGTATAAACTGCATCCATGACCGCAAAGAGAAGCAAGGAAAAGCAACAATGACCGTTCGCGCGGGCCGTGAAATCCTGGCCCTCCCCGGCCCGACCAATATGCCCGACGAAGTGCTGCAGGCGATGCATCGCCCGGCACTCGACATCTATTCCCGCGAGATGATCGATCTGTCCGACGGACTGCACCGTGATCTTTCGAATTTGTTCGCGACCAAGAACAAATCCTACATCTACATCTCCAACGGCCACGGCGCCTGGGAAGGCGCGCTTTCCAACGTGCTGTCGCGCGGCGACAAGGTGCTGGTGCTGGAGAGCGGGCGTTTCGCCGTCGGCTGGGGCAATGCTGCCAAGCTGATGGGCGCCGAGGTCGAGGTGCTCAAGGGCGACTGGCGGCGTGCGGTGCGCGCCGAGGAAGTCGAGGCACGGCTGCGGCAAGACAAGAATCACGAAATCAAGGCGATCCTCGTCGCTCAGGTCGACACCGCCTCGGGCGTGTCCAACGACATTGAGGGAATCGGCAAGGCCATTCGCGCCACCGGCCATCCGGCGCTCTACATGGTCGACGCCGTGGCCTCGCTCGGCTGCATGCCGTTCGAAATGGACAAATGGGGCGTCGATGTCGCCATGAGCGGCTCGCAGAAGGGCCTGATGACGCCGCCCGGCCTCGGCTTCGTCGCGGCGAGCGACCGCGCCTATGCCGTGCACAAACATGCCAACATGCGCATGCCCTATTGGGACTGGACCGAGCGCGAAGGCACCGAGCACTACCGCCGCTATGCCGGCACCGCGCCGGTGCATCTGTTGTTCGCGTTGCGCAAGGCGATCGACATGCTGCTCGATGAAGGCCTCGAGCATGTCTTCCTGCGCCACCGCCTGCTCGCCGAATCAGTGCGGCGCGCGGTCGCGGTCTGGGCCGAGGGCCAGGTGCTCGGCTTCAATATCGACGAAGCTTCCGAGCGCTCGGACACCGTCACGACGGTGACGGTCAGCGATGGCCACGACCCGGCGAAGTTGCAGCGCTATTGTACCGAGAAATGCGGCGTCGTGCTCGGCACCGGCATCGGCGATCTGCACGGCAAGGCCTTCCGCATCGCCCATATGGGCCATGTCAACGCGGCGATGATGCTGGGAACCCTCGGCGTGGTCG
>DATEID010000128.1:0-2017 GCA_035279245.1 Reyranella sp. | reverse complement strand
CCTGGCGCGGGAAGATCACCGACGCATCGTCGCCGAAGCGCCCGACATCGACGCCCAGCACGCGCGCCGCCTCGCCGTAGGAGGCGGGCTCGTGGCGCCGCTCCATCGCGTCGGCGACCTCGTCGGGCCCGATCAGTGCGTTGAGCGAACCTGGCGGGAAGCGACCGAACACGTTCACCAGCACCCACGGATTGTCGCGCCCATATTTCTGGATCTGCTCCCTCGCCCACTCGGGCGACACGCGCGGCGTGCGCCTTGGATCGTCGGGATCGGCGGTGATCTCGGTGAGATGCCACAGCGCGCGCTCGCTGGTGCAGGCGCGCCACAGCGGGCCTTCGAGATGAGTCGGATTGCCGGCCTGCACGATATGCCCTTCCTTGCAGCTCGACAGGGCCGCCTCGGCCGACGCCATCACCGCATCGGGAATGCCGCCCGACTCGTCGAGGATGAACAGGACGTAATCGGCATGCAGGCCCGCCAGCGCCTGGCCCTGCGTCTGGCGATCGGCGCTGCGCGCCCAGGCGCGGGCGCTCATCCACCAGGTCTCCGGGCACTCGCGGGCGAAGATCCGGCCCTTCGTCCATTCGAACGCCGCCTGCAGGAGCGGCGAGCGCTGGCGCCACTTCGCCATCTCGGCCCACAGATTGTCGGCGAGATTGTCGGACGAGATCGAGATCGCGGCGATCTTGGGCTGCGGCCGCGTCAGCAGGAAGTTCCAGGCGAGCCATGCCTCGACCGCCGTCTTGCCCGGCCCCTTGCATGCCTTCATCGCCAGGCGCTGGCGGTGCGGAAACGCCTCCAGCACCTCGTCCTGCCAGGCGTCGGGCGTGACGCCCAGCACCTCGCGCACGAAGACCGGCGGCTTCTCGCGCCACAGCCGGATCTTGTCGAACGCCGCCTGGGCGCGCTTGGGAATGGAGACCTTCATTTCGCCCTGGCCCTCGGCTTGTAGCTGCCCAACACCAGGTCCAACAGCGAGAAGGCCGCGATCCCCTCCTGCGCCTCCGGCCGGTCGCCCCAGAGGCGCGGCAGGATCTTCGCCAGCAGCCACTTGCGCGTGTCGATTCGCAGCCGCGAGCGCTGGATCGCTTCCGCGTCCGGCCGCGTCTTGCCCTTGTCGTCGACGTAGGTGTCGGCCGAGGAATCGTCGGCGATCTCCAGAAGCTGGTCGGCAAGCGCCGCATAGCCGATCTCGCGCGCCCGCTCGTAGTCGGCGGCGAAGCGCGGCCGGTCGATTACCCAGCCGCGCACGACCGTCTCCGTCGGCAGCGAGCGATCGCGGCAGATCGCGCGCAGCGTCTCGCCCGCGGCCAGCCGCGCACAGATCTCGGCCGCGACCGCCGAACTGAAACCGATGGGTCTTCTCGTCTTCCCGCGCGTCGCCATGCGCACAGTTGCGGAAGTTGAGAAGTTTCAAGTCAAGGTTTTCGACGCGCGCTATTCCAACGGCTCATGTGCCAAGCTACGAACCGATATCCCACAGATACTCCGAGCCACGCACGATGCGCCGGCGGCCGCGCGACGTGATCACCGGCCGGCCATCCTCCAGAACGACCAGATTCGATGCCGCCAGCCGTTCGCAGGCATCGGCAGGCAACGCGTGGTGTCTCGGTTCGGGTGCACCGAGCGCCTTCAACGCTTCCCATTGGGTTCGGTCGAGCACGCAGTCGATATCGTCGTCCATGGCCGCCTTCTGGAACCGGACTGTGACGCGCTGACGACACCGCCGGCGCGGCGAGTATGGCGGAGCGCGTCGTATCGCGTGTTTCCCGGGCGGGCCGGTTTTGTGTCAATCGCAACAGGAGGACCAAACAGATGAGCCCGCACCGCGTCCGGCCGGGCTCCAGTGAGGAGGGGTAATGTGGGTCTCGCAGCGGTGCGCGAGGTGAGGGAATGGGCCGCGCCCGCCTGCCGTCTGATGCGGCTTGCCCCTCATTGAGAGCGCGTCCGGCCGGAAGTTCAACGGCCTCCCGCAACTTCCCTGTGGAGAACGGCACGCCGCAGTTCTTTTCTTCGT
>DATEID010000127.1:0-6458 GCA_035279245.1 Reyranella sp. | reverse complement strand
CGAGCAGCGAGTGGCCGCCGAGCTCGAAGAAATTGTCGTGCGACCCAACCCTGTCGCGTTGCAGGAGCTCGGCGAAGATCTCGGCGACGGCCTGCTCGGTCGGCGACCGGGCGGCAGGGCTGTCGCGCTCAATGTCGGCCGCCTGTAGGTCGGGTTCGGGCAGCGCCTGCCGGTCGATCTTGCCGGCCACCGTGAGCGGCAGCGCATCGAGCAGCATGAACGCACTCGGCACCATATGGTCGGGGAGGCGCTCGCGCAGCTTTTCACGCAGGCTGCGCTGGAGCTGCCGATCGTTGCGGCCCGGGGCGGTCTCGTGGGGCACGACATAGGCCGTCAGCCGCACGTCGTTGGGACCATAGCGGTGCGACGTCACCAGCGCCTGGGCGATATCCTGATGCTCGGCGATGACCAGCTCGATCTCGCCAGGCTCGACCCGGAATCCGCGGATCTTCAACTGTCGGTCCATCCGGCCGAGGAAGGCAATGGAGCCGTCGGCAAGCTGGCGGCCGAGGTCGCCCGTGCGGTAGGCGCGAGCTCCGGCCTCGGAAGAAAATGGATCAGGAACGAACTTCTCCGCGGTCAGCGACGGGCGTCGGCGGTAGCCGCGCGAGATCTGTACGCCGCCGATCAGGATCTCTCCGGGCAGGCCGACAGGGACCGGCTGCAGGTGCCGGTCCACGATATGGATCCGCACATTGTCGACCGGCTTCCCGACCGGAGGCAGGCCCGGCCATTCGGCCACGTCGGCCGCCAGATCATAGGCGGTGACCACGTAGCATTCGGTCGGGCCATAGTGATTGTGGAGGCGGCAGTCGGGTCGCCGGCGAAAGAATTCGACCATCACCGGCGATGCCTGGAGCTGCTCGCCGGCCGTGAAGACTTCCACGATCTGCTGCCCTACCTCGCGTTCAGTCAGCACCTCCAGCAGATACTGCAGGGGCGTGAAAGGCATGAAGATGCGCTGAAGCCGGTGGTGCTCGATGAACGAAGCGAGCGCATTCATGTCGCGGCGGGCGGCCTCGTCGACCATGTAGCAGGCAGCACCCGATAGCCAGGACGTGAAAAGCTCCTGGAAGAAGATGTCGAAGCTGTACTGCGCATATTGCAGCGTCGGCAGGGGCCGGCGGGGATGGTGGCCAAGATGCCATGTGACGAGATTGGCGATCGTGCCGTGCCGGCCTTCGATGCCCTTCGGCCGACCGGTCGAGCCCGAGGTGTAGATAATGTAGGCCAAGTTGTCGGGCTGGACCGGTAGCTGCGGGTCGGAGTCAGGCTGCTCGGCAAGCGCCGCCGCGCTTTCGTCGAGGAGGATCACCGGTCGGCCGCTGTCGGCGAACAAGGCCGCATGGCGGGTCTGGGTGAGGTGCACGCTGGCGCGGCTGTCGGCAAGGATGAACTGGAGGCGGTCGAGCGGTTCCGCCGGATCGACCGGCAGATAGCAGGCGCCGGCCTTCATCGCCCCGAGGAAGGCCACGATCATGTCGGCGCCGCGATCGAGGCAGAGCGAGACCACGTCCTCCCGCCCAACCCCGCGGCTCTTCAGCAAATGCGCGACACGATTGGCGCGCGCGTTAAGTTCGCCAAGCGTCAGGCGCGTATTGCCGAAAACGAGCGCCAATGTGTCTGGCGAGCGCCGGACCTGCTCCTCGAAGAGCTGATGCAGGCAATGCTTCGGCTTTCCGGTGGCTTCCCCTTGCCAGCGATCGATCAACTGCCGCTCCGTATCGGTGACGAGCGAAAGCTGGCTCAAGGGAACATGCGGCGAGGCGACGGCGCGCTGCAGCAGCAGGCCGAGCTGGGCCATCATGCGGTCGATGGTGGCGCGCTCGAAAAGATCGAGATTGTACGTGCAAAGGCCGTGCGCGCCCTTGTCGTCGGTCCAGACGTGCAGTTCCAGGTCGAAACGGGAGGTCATCTCCTCGAACGGGATCGGTTCGGCTACGAGCCCTTCGAGGTCGATGACAGGCGCCATCGCTTCCCGCTGGTGGAGGGCGAACATGACCTGGAACAGGGGGTTGCGGTCGAGCCGGCGATCCGGGCGCAGCTCCTCGACGAGCCGCTCGAAGGGAACGTCGCTATGGGCGAAGGCATCGAGGGCAACGTCGCGCACGCGCGCCAGCGCCTCGGCGAAGCTCGGATCGCCGGAGAGATCGATCGCCAGCACGATCGAGTTCACGAAGAAGCCGATCAGGCCTTCGATCTCGATGCGGTCGCGGCCGGCGATCGGCGAACCGACGGCGATGCGGTCCTCGCCGCAATAGCGCTGCAGGAGCGCGGCGAAGGCGGCAAGCAGCGCCATGAAGGTGGTCGCGCCGTGCTCGCGCGCCAGGATCTCTAGCGATTGCAGGGCCTCGGCGGACAGCTTGAAATCGCAACTGCCGCCGCGAAAGCCCAGCACCGGCGGCCGCGGCCGGTCGGTCGGAAGATCCAGGGGCGGAAGGTCGCGCAACTGGTCGCGCCAATAGGCAACGCCTTCGTTCGTTGCCGCGTCGGCAAAAGTCCGGCGCTGCCAGACGGCGAAGTCGGCGTACTGGATCGGCAATGTCGCAAGGGGCGAAACCTCGCGGCCCCGGAAGGCCGCGTAGAGCGCCGAAAGCTCGCGCAGCAGCACCGCCACCGACCATCCGTCGAAGGCGATGTGATGGACCGCAGACAGCAGGACATGCTCGTCTTCGCCCAGCATCAGCAGTTCGGCCCTGAGAACTGGGCCACGCGACAGGTCGAACGGGCGGGCGTTGTGAGCGTTCGCAAGCCGGCGGACCTCGTCTTCGCGTGCGCCGCTCCCGAGAGCGGACAGATCGAGGATCGGAAGCTCGACCGGTCGCGGCGCCAGAACGATCTGCTCCGGTTCTCCGTCGCCATCGCGGAATACGGTCCGCAGCGCTTCGTGACGCCGGACGATCTCGCTCAGGGCGGATTGCAACGCCGGCACATCGAGAGGGCCGCGCAGGCGCATGTTCATCGGAATGGTGTAGCTGTTCCCCGCGACGCCCATCTGTTCCAGGAACCACAGGCGCTGCTGCGGAAAGGACAATGGGAGCGGCCCATTTCGCTGAGCTCGCTCGATCGAGGTGGCTTCGTCGCCGAGCTCGTTCTCGGCCAGCAACAGGGCCAGCAGGCGATCCCGCGCGGTCGCACCGCTGTCGTCTTGCATCATCTCGGCGCTCCCCGCCTTTGTACCTTCATGTGGCTGTCCCGCACGGCCGCCGTCTCACGCGACGGCCGCGGGATTTCGCGTTGCGTGTCTGCGTTCCACCGGAGCAGGCGGCCGGGGCAGCACAAGGCTCATCATCCGGTCGAGCTCGCAGAAGAGCAGCCGGTGCTCCAGGAGGAGCGCCAGCTCCGCTTCCAGATCCAGCCCCTCGGTTCCGGCGAACTCGGCCTTCAGGCGGTTCGTCGTCATGGGACGCTCGAGCCGCGCTAGGACGGCGAGGGTCGTCGGTTTCAGAGGCGTCTCGTGCAAGGCACCGTCCCGGCTGTCGACCAGGACAACGTCCAGCCCGCGCCGTTCGAGGTGCAGCGTCGGCCGGTCGCTCCCACCGTCCCGCCGTGACCATCGGGCCTTCCAGGTCTCGACGACGGCGCGCAGGGGGCCGATATAGTCGACCAGCTCGGTGATGTAGGGCGCGTCGACGTTGTCGTCGTAGAAGTAGTAGGCGAGGGTGGCTAGCTCGTCTTCGCGGAACGGATAGGTCAACTGGTAGAAGTCGAACGGCCTCAACTTGAGGCCGTACTCGTCGGCCTTGGTGAAGTAGGGGCTGTAGCGGTCAAAGCGGACCTGCGCGACGCCGATCGGCGCCGGCATATGAACGAGCAGAGGCAGATCCCGGACGTATTTCTCATAGACCTCGGACGGCTCGCCGGGAAACCCGACCAGCAGGTTCCAGGCCGGATCTATGTCCCGAAGGGCGCAGTTCTTCAGAAGCGCGATGTTCTGGAAGCTGGTCGTGCCCTTCTTCATCAGCTTTAGGGTCTGCGTCGCGACCGCTTCGATGCCGGGCTGGATGAACTTCACCCGTGCCCGGGCGAGCGTGTCGAAATCAGCCTCGGTGAGATCGGCCTTCACTTCGTAGAACAGGCTGGTCTCGGCCGGCGTCGCCAGCTTTGGCAGAACGTCGGTCAGATATTCCCTGGGCAGGATGTTGTCGACGGACTGGAGCTGGACGCCGCGCCCGGCATAGCGGAACAGCGAGTCGATCAGCGCCACCGCTTTCGCCGGCGCCATGGCGCGGTATTTCATCGTCAAGCCATTGAGGCCGCAGAAGGTGCAGTGCGAGCGTTCGCCCCACCAGCATCCGCGGGAGGTCTCGAACAGCAGGGAGGGCTTGTACTGCGCTTCGGGAAAGCGCTTCTCGTAGTCGTCGAGGAATCGGTCGTAGTCGAGCGGAATGCTCTCGTTGATATCGAGTTCCTCGCCGATCGGCGGCCGCGCGGCCGCCTGGTCGGCAGTCGCCGCGCAAAAGACACCGGGGATGGTGCGGCACTTCTCTTCTTCTCCGGCAAGAAGATGACCTACGAACGTGGGGAAGCTTTTCAGCGCCGGGCCGGAGAAAACGTAGTCGAGACACGAGACGCGCCGGCTCATCACGGCGCCCATCGGATGCTCGCAATTGGCGCCGCCGATCGCCGTGACGATCGCCGGATTGCGCTTCTTCAGGATTCTGGCCAGCGCGATGCTCGCGACGTTCTGGCTGAACATCGACGTGAAACCGACGATCCGCGCCTTGTCGAGTTCGTAGCGGTCGACGAGCTCTTCGAGAAAGTCCTCGAGCTCCTGGCGCTTCTCGATCACGAGCTGCCGGAACCGGCGCGCCTCGTCGTCGCGGCGGGGATAGGTGCGCCGGAAGAATTCGATCGTGTTGTCGGGCAGATCTGGAAACGCCATCTGCCGGAAGAACCATTCGCCGACCCCGTTGTTCATGGACATGTCGGTGATCGTCTGATTCGCCTCCACACCGATGAACGTCGCGAAATCCTGGTTGAGGTAGCGGATGTCGACGGAGAGCCGATCGCCGAACGTCCGATCCAGGATGGCTTTCAACTGCGTCAGCGCCAGCGAGGGAAACTCGATGCGCGCGAACGGCATGCTGACGAGCGCAACGCGTTCCATCGTCATGCCCTGGCCTGCTTCCCGCGCTGCTCGACCTGGTGCTCGACCTCTTCCGGCGTCAGCGTGGCGACTTGCAGGTAGAGCGCCGCGATCCGCTCCGCCTGGCGTCCGCCGTCCCGCTCGAGGATCAGCCGGGCAAGGCGACCGACCGTCGGCTCCTCGAAGAGGAGACGAAGCGGAAGGTCGAGCTTGAAGGTCTTGCGGACACGCGAGGCGAGTTGGGTCACCAGCAACGAGTGGCCGCCGTGATCAAAAAAGTTGTCGTCGACTCCGACCGGGTCGACGCCCAGCAGTTCCGAGTAGAAACCTGCGAGCACCTTCTCGAGCGCATTGCGCGGAGCGATGTAGGCGGCACCCATGCTCTGGCGCAGCACACCGGGAGCGGGCAGGGCCTTGCGGTCGAGCTTGCCGTTGGCCGTCAGCGGCAGGCGATCGAGCAGCACGAAGGCCGAGGGCACCATCGATTCCGGCAGCTTTTCCGCCAAAAACCGCCGCAAGGCCGGCGCAAGGGCGGCGGCTTCGACCTGTCGCGGCGCATTGGCGTAGCTCTGCCAGGCACGTCGTATCGGACGCGATGCAGCGATCGGCAGGAGCGCAGCCGCTGTCGCGCCGGAGGCGGTGAAGGCCGCGTCGAAGCCATCGACCCGGTGCTCCGACCAGCCGATCTCGACCGCATAGCCATATCGCGCGGCGAGCCCTGCGACCTCCTCGGGGTCGATTGACTCCCCGTCAGCCGAGACCAGGCGGCGCACGGTGCCCAAAGTGGCCGTCGGTCCGGCCTTGGCGATCATCTCCTGCAGGCGAAGATCGGGCATCAGTCGCGCATTCGGAAGCTCGGTGACCAGAAGATGTTCCGGACGATCGCGCAGCAGCGCTTCGACGTCGCGAAGACCACGCAGGCCTTTGACCGGCTTCACCGCCTTGTTGGCGACTGCACCGCCGACGGTGACGATCGCGGTATAGCGGAAGCGCGTAAGCTCGTTATGCACGCGGCCGCGTTGCAAGCGAATCCGTACATCGACGGCCGAACTCTGGTGCGCCGCCAGGGCCCCGAAGAACGCGGGATCGACGAACAGTTCGGTCTCCTGCTGCAAGTGCTGCTCGACGCTCGTCTTGAAGGCATCGACGGGCGTGTCGTCAGGAGAAACGAATGCCTGTATGGAGGCGTGAAAGGCGCGTGCCAGGGCGTGGTTGCGCAGATCGGCCAGCACGATCGAGCCGCCGGGCCGCAAGGCCGTGACACATCCTTGTAGCACCTTCATGAGATAGTCGATGCTCGGGAAGTACTGGACGACCGAGCTCAGCAGGACGACGTCGACCGAGCCTGCGGGGATGCCGCTGAAATCGT
>DATEID010000126.1:0-2339 GCA_035279245.1 Reyranella sp. | reverse complement strand
TGCGGCGTATCGATGGAGAAGGCAGCCGAATCGCCGTTCTTGACCACGCGCTTGGCTTCGATCGCCCACTCGATGTCCTGCGGCCACACATTGCGGCCGTTGACGATGATCAGGTCCTTGGCGCGGCCGGTGACGACGATCTCGCCATCCAGGCAGTAGCCGAGGTCGCCGGTATCGAGCCAGCCGTCGTCCGACAGCACGGCCCGCGTCGCCGCAGCGTCGTCGAGGTAGCCCGGCATGATGCTGGGACCCTTGACGAAGATGCGGCCGACCTGCCGATCGGCCAGCGGCTTGCCGGCCTCGTCGCGCACCTCGAGCTGGTGGCCGGGCAGGACCTTGCCGCAGACCACGAAACGCCGAGCCTGCTCGTTGTCCTGCGGATCGGCGGCGGGCTCGGCGCGTTGGGCATCGCCCAGCGTCGCGCGATCGACCGAATCGGTCCGCGCGCCGGTTCCATGGGCGCAGAAGGTGATGGCCAGGCACACCTCGGCCATGCCGTAGCTCGGCAGGAAGGCCGAGCGGTCGAATCCCTTCGCGGCGAAGGTCTCGACGAAGCGGTCGAGCACATCGGGCCGCACCATGTCGCCGCCGATACCCGCCACGCGCCACGTCGAGAGATCGAGATCGTCCGGCATCTGCATGGCGCCGCGGCGCACGGCAAGGTCGTAGCCGAAGCTCGGGCTGTAGGCGATCGTGGCGCGATTGCGCGAGATGAGGTTCAGCCATTGCATGGGCCGGCGGGCAAAGTCGCGCGGCGTCAGGTAATCGACCGACATCTGCGTCGCCAGCGGCGACATCAAAAAGCCGATCAGGCCCATGTCGTGATAGAGCGGCAGCCAGCTCACCGCGCGGTCGCCGAGCGATACATCGAGGCCGGCCGGCCCGACGATGCCGGCGAGATTGGCCATCAGCGCCGCCTGGGTGATCTGCACGCCGTGCGGATGGCGGGTGCTGCCGGAGGAGAACTGGATGTAGCAATGGTCGGCAGGGCCGAGCGGCCGCAGATCGACCGGCTTCTCCGGCAAGGCCTCGATCGCGTCCACGCCGCCGTGCAGGCGCAGCGCCGGGAACTCGCCGGCCGCTTCGGCGAGGAAGCCCGCGAGCTCGTCGACACCCACGGCGGCAACCGCCCCGGAGGCCGCGAACTGGCGGCGAAGCTGGTCGAGATAGGCTTCCTTGCCGCCGATGCCGACCGGAATCGACACCGGCACCGGCAGCAGACCTGCATATTGCGCGCCGAAGAAGGTATCGAAGAAGCCCGGCCAGGTGTCGGCGGTGATGAGCAGCCGCTCGCCGCGGGCGAACCCTGCCCCGATCAGCTTGCGGGCGACGACATGGGCGCGCTCGCGCACCTCGCGCCAGGACAGGGCCGACAGCTGCTCTCCCCGCGCATTGTAAAAGGTGACGCCGGTCTCGCCCTGGGCGGCATAGTCGAGCATCTCCGGCAGCGATCGGAACGCGGCCGGACGCAAGGCAAGCTGGCGGTTGCGGGTGGGGATCGAGGTCATGTGCTGAACTAGGGGGCGGCGGTCTCCTAGCAGAGGCTTTCCGGGCTCTCAAGGCGCGGTCGGGCCTGCCGCCGGCAAGTTGACACACCCTTACCCCGGTCCGATAGTGCCCGGCTCCTCGCCAAAAACCGGTGTTTCCAGCCCGGAATCGCCGGCGCGGCGGGGTTTTTCACTTTGGAGGAGGACCTGGCTGTGATTACGGCTGTGATGCCGACGTACGGTCGCAAGGACGTCGTGTTCGAACGCGGAGAGGGCAATTATCTCTACGCGGCGGACGGCCGACGTTACCTCGACTTTACCTCGGGCATCGCCGTGAACGCGCTGGGTCACTGCCATCCGGCGCTGGTGAAGGCGCTCGCCGAGCAGGGTGCCAGGCTCTGGCACACCTCGAACCTCTACCGGATCGGCAACGGCGAGAAGCTGGCCCAGCGGCTGGCCGATCTCACCTTCGCCGACACGATGTTCTTCTGCAATTCCGGCGCCGAGGCGATCGAGGGCGGCATCAAGCTGATCCGCAAGTACCAGTACATGAACGGCAAGCCGCAGCGCTACAAGATCGTCTGCTTCCAGGCGGCCTTCCACGGCCGCCTGCTGAACGCGCTCGCCGCCACCGGCAACGAGAAATATCTCGAGGGCTTCGGGCCGCCGGCGCCCGGCTACCGACATGCGCCGCTCAACAACGCCAATGTCGTGCGCGACATGATCGACGACGAGACGGCCGGCATCCTGGTGGAGCCGATCCAGGGCGAAGGCGGCATCCGCGAGACGACGCCGGAGTTCCTGAAGGCCCTGCGCGCGATCTGCGACGAGTACGGCCTGCTGCTGTTCTAC
>DATEID010000125.1:0-14628 GCA_035279245.1 Reyranella sp. | reverse complement strand
GCGCCTTCTTCAATTCTTCGACGGTCTTGACGACGAGGTCGGTCATGGCGGGCTCCATCAGACGAGGGGTTCGGTGTTGAAGGCTTCGAGATCGGTGGTGAGGTCGGTGAACTGGCCGGCGAGCCTCGCCACCAGGTCGTCGGCCAGCGCGTCCGGCTTCCCGACCTCGAGCTTGGCGATCGGCCGCGGCTGGCCGAACAGGAAGACCTCGCGGCCGCGCACGCCCAGGAGCTGGCCGGTGATGCCCTTGGCGGCCGGCGCGCAGAGCGCCGTCACGAGGTTCGCGACGTGATGCGCGCCGATCTTGAGCGCGCGCTCCTTGTAGGTCTTCTGCGCCTCGTTGGCCGGCTGGATGATGTCGGTGACGCGCGTGCGCGCGAACGGCGCCACGGCATTCACCGTGATCGCCGCGCGCTGCAGGTCCATCGCCGCCACGCGGGTCAGGCCGAACAGGCCGGCCTTGGCGCTGGCATAGGCTGCCTGGCCGAGATTGCCGTAGAGACCGGCGGAGGAGACGATATTGACGATGCGGCCCCAGTCGTAGCCGTCTTTCCCGCCGCGCCCCGCCTTGCCCTGCTCGCGCATCACGGCGGACGCGGCGTTGACGAGATAGAAGGGGGCCGAGAGGTTGTTGCGGATCACCGCATCCCAGTCGCGCGGATCGGCGCGGAAGACGAAGGCGTCGCGCAGGATCGCGGCGTTGTTCACCACGATGTCGAGGCCGCCGAACTGCTTCACCGCCGTCTCGACGAGGAGCCTGGTGACCCCGGGCGACGCCACGCTTTCGGTGAAGGCGACCGCCTTCTTTCCGATCTTCCCAGCGACCTCGCGCGCCGGCAACGGATCGGCGCCGTCGCCCGAGATCGAGGCGCCGACATCGGCCACGACCACGCTCGCGCCCGCGGCGGCCAGCGCCTCGGCGATCGCCCGGCCGATACCGCGGCCCGCGCCCGTGACGATCGCCGAACGTCCTTCCAATGCTCCCGTCATAGCTCCGCTCCCGTCTTCTTGCCGGCGCTGGCCATCTCCGCCGCGGTATAGAAGGCGTCGGCATGGACGTCGATGCGCCGCATGCCGCGTTTCTCGAAAAGCCTCGTCGCCGCCTCGACCATGACGGGCGGGCCGGCGAGATAGGCTTTGCAGCCGTCGAACTCGTCGAAGTCCTGCGCCACCGCCTCGTGTACCAGCCCGGTCCGCCAGTGCCCCTTCGTCGCCTCGCTCAGCACCGGCGTGAAGTGCAGGTTGGCGTGCTTCTCGGCGAGTGCGGCGAAGTGATCGTGCAGATAGAGGTCGCGTTCGGTGCGGACGCCGAAATAGAAGTAGATGTGCTGCGGCAACGCCCTGGCGAGCGCACGCTCGACGATCGACTTCAGGGGTGCCATGCCCGAACCGCCGGCTACGGCGATGATCGGCCCGCGATGGGCTTCGCGCAGATACGAGGTGCCGAACGGCCCTTCGACCCGCACGCCGTCTCCCACCTTCAGCCGCTCGCCGACATAGGCGCTGGTCGCGCCGCCGTCGGTCCGCCTGACATGGAACTCCAGCAGCGGGTCGCCGGGCGCGTTCGCCATCGAGTAGTCGCGCGGCTGGCAGTTGTCGAAGGTCACGGAGGCATATTGGCCGGCCGAGAAGTCGAACGGTCCGCCCGCCTCGATCGCAAGCCGCACGCGCCTGATGTCGTGCGTCGCGTCGTCCAGGCTCGCCACCCTGCAGGACAGCACGCGACGGGGATGGACGATCAGGTCGTCCTCCTCGAGCCATGCCACCTCGGAATCCTCCCACGGCACGGCGCGGCAGGCGAGGATCAGGCCGCGCTCCTTCTCCTCGTCCGACAGCGCGAACTCCGAATAGCCCTCCAGGCTCACCTCGCCCTTCGTCAGGTGCGACTTGCAGGCGCCGCAATTGCCCGACTGGCAGCCATGCGGGTAGGCGATGCCGGCCTCCAGCGCCGTCTCGAGGATCGTGGCGCCGGTCGGCACCTCGATCGTGCGATCGGCCGAAACGATGTGGACCTTGAAGCTCATGCCGAAACAACGCCTGGAAGGGGAGAAGGAGACGAATTTGTTTGCTCCCCAAACTATCTACCCCAGAAGCACCGAAGAGTTAAGCCCTGGCTGCAGCTGGCATCACGTGAACGTCATTTGTGTCCAACGATCGATCGGCGACCGGAAAACAGCGCCGGGCTACCCTGTGGGGGGAAACAGGGGCAGGTGCCTGACAAGGGAGGGGACTATGGCTGTAGCTGAAATGGTGGCCAAAGCACAGGCGATGCGCGGCGAGAAAATCTACGAGGTCAACCTCGAGATTACAGGCGTGACGGACTATGGCGTGACCATGGATGCAATCCTCGGCGGCAAGGAGAAGGTCCCGCCGCAGGGAACGCGATTCGACGTCGCGTTCGAGGGACGCGGCAAGGGTCGCCTGACAGGCAAGGTGCGCGGCATCGACTACCTCGTGATGCGTGCCGACGGACGCATCGACCTCGATGTCCGGGCGACACTGGAGACCGATGACGGCCACCGTATCGCCGTGCATATCGACGGTGTGGCATCGCCGCGAGCGAACGAACCGATTGTCGATCTCGTCGAGAACGTGCGCCTCACGACCGCGGCACAGAGCTACGACTGGGTCAATGCGCGGCAGATATGGGGGCTTGGGACCGTGAACTTGGCGACGGGAAAAATACAAGTCGAAGCCTACATGCAGTGACCCGCGTGCGCCGAGCAAGCGTCCGCCAATGAGGGACGGGGGCGCGGGCCATATTGGTTGCACCCCAAACAATCTCCGTCTACCACCGGAGCGATGGCCAGCCCACCTGTCCCGCCCAACGGCAAGCCGCCGGTCGAAAGCCTGGATCGCGGCATGCTTCCGCAACTCCTGGGCTACGGGCTGCGGCGTGCCCAGTCGGCCGTGTTCGCCGATTTCGCCAGCACCTTCGCCAAGGCCGGCGAGGCGCTGACGCCGGGCGAGTTCGGGCTGCTGGTGCTGGTCGAGCGCAACAAGGGGCTGAGCCAGATGGCGCTCGCCCGCGCGCTCGCGATCGACCGCTCGACCCTGGTGCCGATCCTGAACCGTCTGCAGGCGCGCGGCCTCCTGATGCGACATGCCTCGCCGACCGATGGCCGTACGCATGCGCTGGCGCTGACACCGGCCGGCGAGAAGGCGCTGGCGAGGTTCGCGCGGCTCGTGAAGGTGCACGAGAAGCGCATCGCATCGAGCCTTTCGGCGGCCGAAACGCGTCTCCTGATCGAGCTTCTTGAGAAGGTGCGCGGCGCGGCCGGTTCGCTATAGTCCGCGCGCCATGAGTTCCGCCCATCCCGATTTCGCCCATATCGATGCCGAGTCCGTGACCGACTCCGATCTGCTCCAGCTCATGCGATCGTCGCCCGCCGAGGCGTCGAAGACGCTGAACGGCGAGCTGCTGGAGGTCGATTCGGCCCGCGGCATCGCGCGCTTCAAGTTCGAGGTCGTGCCGGCCTTCTGCCATTCGCAGGGCAAGATCTGCCAGGGCGGCTTCCTCACCGGCATGGTCGACACCGCGATGGCCACCGCCGCGATCGCCCGGGGCAAGCTGTCGGTCGCCGTGCCGACGCTCGAGATCAAGGTTAGCTTCTTCGAGGCGATGGGGCCGGGCATCCTCTTCGCCGAGGGCCGCGTGCAGCGCTGGGGCGGCTCGATCGGCTTCCTCGACGGCGACCTCAAGGACGAGAAGGGCCGCCTGATCGTCCACTCGACCTCGACCGTCAAGATCGTCCGGCAGAAAGCCAAGGCTTAAGACGGCACTAATAGCGTCGTGTGACATTCGGCGCACCGGTCCAGGATCAAGGCGAGCGATTGTAGGCCGCTGTATATCGAGTGTGATGGAGTCGTTCCGGATGGAGATGACCGACCCCGACATTCGCGGTTCCGCCCTCCGGCGCGCCGTCATGACCGTCGCGCTCGCGAACCTCGCCTATTTCGGGGTGGAGTTCGCGGTGGCTCTCTCCATCGGATCGGTCTCCCTGTTTGCGGACTCGGTCGATTTCCTGGAGGATGCCTCGGTCAACTTCCTGATTTTGGTGGCGCTAGGTTGGTCGGCCCGGTCTCGTGCCCGAGTAGGCATGGCTCTGGCTGCGATCCTGCTCGTACCAGCGGTCGCAACGATGTGGACGGCATGGCAGAAGTTTACCGCGCCAGTCGCGCCGGCGCCGTTTGCACTTTCATTGACGGGGCTCGGTGCTCTCGTCGTCAATCTGAGCTGTGCTTTCCTGCTCGCGCAGTTTCGTCATCACAGCGGAAGCCTGACCAAGGCTGCTTTCCTGTCTGCCCGCAACGACGCGATCGCGAACGTGGCGATTGTGGGTGCGGGATTGGTCACGGCCTTCCTATGGTCATCAGCATGGCCGGACCTGATCGTCGGGCTCGGCATCGCGGTCATGAACGCCGATGCCGCCCGCGAGGTGTGGACAGCCGCTCGAGAAGAGCACCGTGCCGCCGCCTGATCGTCCGCTCGACCTCGACCGTCAAGATCGTACGGCAGCGGTCGTTGTTGGACCGCGGCGCCTGCCCTGAGCCTGCCGAAGGGTCCAGCCAGCTCATGGAAGTGTACCCCCAACAACAAAGAGCGGTCGTGATCTGATACCGCATGAGCCCTTCGGCAGACCTCAGGGCAGGCGCAACTGGAGTTGCGCGCTCCCATGAATCCTCATCGGAGCGCGCCAGTCAGTGGCGCAATCTTCGTGCTGGGACGGCTGAGGCTTCATTACATTGCTGATGATGTTGGTGTCGAGGAGGAAGCCCATCACAGATCGATCTTACGGCCGCTCTCGCGCAGTCGGCCGAGATCGACATCGGCACCGATCATGGCCGAGCGGCAAAGCGCGGCAAGAATTCCGCCAGTGCCCGTCTGTCGACGGGACAAGGCTTGGCTGATGGCCATGCGGGCTTGCCCGGCATCAGGCCCGCCCTTCGCCAGAGTGCGGGCAAGAGCGCGAATCAGCTCGCGATCGGAGTCAGGCGCAGAATCGCTCACGGCGTGTGCTCTTTGTCCTTGTATCTAACGCAAACCGCCGTCCTTCAGCCGCGCCACTTCCGCCTCCAGCTCCTGGATGCGGGCGACGAGCTTGTTCACGGCGGGGGTGATCTCGGCCTCGCTGTAGCGCGGCAGGATGTGCTGGTGGCAGTTCACGTCCCAAGCTTCGAGCGTGAACACGATCGCGCGCTGGGGTCTCGCCTTGTAGGCGGGATCGACCAGCCGCTCCATCAGCGCGAGATCGCCTTCGACGATGCGGGCGCGTCCCCAGAGCTTCAGCCGCTGGCGCGTGGCGAAGTGGGGGATGAAGATATGGACGCGGTCGTTCTCCCGGAGATGGCCCAGGGTGATGTACTGCCGGTTGCCGGCGAAGTCGGCGAAGGCGAGGGTGCGCGGGCCGATCGGCTTCAGGAAGCCGGGCGGTCCGCCCTTGTGCTGGATGTAGGGGCGGCCGTCGGCGCTTGCCGTTGCGAAGAAGAAGGTGTCGATGGCGTCGAGGAACTGGCGAAGATCGGGCGTGATCTCGGTCTGCCAGCTCCGGCCCTCGAACTGGGCGCGCGATCCGAGACGCGTCTGCTCCGCCTTGACTGCCGGCGAGAACAGCACGTCCTGCGGATCGCCCATCGCGTCACCCCAGTTTCTTGCCGAGCTGGCCCGCCACTTCCTGGATGAACTGCCAGGCGACGCGCCCCGAGCGCGAGCCGCGCGTCACCGACCATTCGATCGCCTGCCGGCGCAGCTCCTCGACCGGCACGTCGAGATGATAGTGCCGGGCATAGCCCTCGATCATCGCGAAAAACGTGTCCTGGTCGGCGTTGTGGAAGCCGAGCCACAGGCCGAAGCGGTCCGACAGCGAAACCTTCTCCTCCACCGCCTCCGATGGGTTGATCGCGGTCGAGCGCTCGTTGTCGATCATGTCGCGCGGCATCAGGTGACGACGGTTCGAGGTGGCGTAGAACAGCACGTTCTCCGGCCGTCCCTCGATGCCGCCGTCGAGCACGGCCTTCAGCGATTTGTAGGCGGCATCCTGACCGTCGAAGGAAAGATCGTCGCAGAACACCACGAAGCGCCGCTCGCTTTCGCGCACGCGCGCCAGCAGCGCGGGGAGCGACGGGATGTCCTCGCGGTGGATCTCGACCAGCGCCAGCGGGCCGGGCGGTCCGCCCATCTCGCGGTTCACCTGGGCGTGGGTCGCCTTCACGATCGAACTCTTGCCCGCGCCGCGCGCGCCCCACAGGAGGGCGTTGTTGGCCGGCAGGCCCTTGGCGAACCGCCGCGTATTCTCCAGCAATGTGGCTTTCTGGCGGTCGATGCCCTGCAGGAGGTCGAGATCGACCCGGTTCACCCGCGGGACCGCCTCCAGCCGGTTGCCGGCAGCATGCCATATGTACGCCTCGAAGGCGGCGATATCGGCGCTCGCCGGCTCGGCCGGGGCGAGGCGGTCGAGGGCTTCGGCGATGCGTGAAAGCGTTGCTTTAAGGTCTTGATCCATCGTTGCCGGGAAGGTCGGGGGCTGGCGAAAGGGGGCGACCATATCGCCCGGGGCTTGCGTTGCAAAGCGGCTGCGGACCGCTATAGTCCGCGCGCTTTTCGACGGCCGGAAGAATCGGAGCGGAAGATGTTCATCTCGGAGGCTTGGGCACAGGGCGCTGGCGCGGGCGGTGGCTCGGACTTTCTCGTGCAGCTCTTCCCGCTCGTCCTTATTTTCGTCGTCTTCTACTTCCTGCTGATCCGCCCGCAGCAGTCCAAGATGAAGGCGCAGAAGGAGATGCTGGCGGGCGTCAAGCGCGGCGATCGCGTGGTGACCGGCGGCGGCATCATCGGGCTGGTCACCAAGGTGATCGGCGAGAACGAGCTGCAGGTCGAGCTGGCCGAAGGCGTGCGCGTGCGCATCATCAAGCAGACCATCACCGACATCCTGACGCGTGGCGAATCGGTGCGCGGCGCCAAGGACGCCGACGAGGACGAGAAGCCGCTGCTGCCGCAGCGCGCCGCGGCGCCCGAGCGCAAGGGCCTGCTGGCCGGGCTGTTCGGAAAGAAGTAAGACGACCGCCGACAGCGGCGGCAATCGCAGGTAACAGGACCCGGAGCGATGAATTCGAGTTACGTCAGTTGTTTCTGTCGTCCTGAGCGGAGCGAAGGACCTCGTGACATCGCAACGAGCACACCGGCTGCAATCGCCATGAGATCCTTCGCTACGCTCAGGATGACAATGATAGCGATCTGTTCGCGACGCTATCTCCAGCGATAGTCGGTATCAGGGTATGCTTCATCTCCCGCGCTGGCAGACCATCGCCATCATCATCTTCACGGCGCTCGCCGGTCTGTTCGCGCTGCCCAACATCCTGCCCGAGTCGATCGACGATCTGCTGCCGAAGTGGTACGCGCAGAACCGCATCAATCTCGGCCTCGACCTGCGCGGCGGCGCGCACTTCCTGCTGGAAGCCGACCTGCGCGGCGTCCTGAACGAGCGCATGACCAACGTCGCCGACTCCGTGCGCGGCGAGCTGCGCAAGAAGCAGGTCGGCTTCAAGGAGCTGGCGGTCGAGCCCAACGGACACGTCACGCTCGAGCTGCGTGACGAGGGGCAGCGCGCGGCGGCGATCGAGGCGATCAAGGCGGTCGATCCCAGCCTGGTGACGGCGGGTGCGGGGCCGACGGTCGACGTCAGCTTTTCGCCGCAGGAGCTGACACGCAAGCGCAAGGAGGTGATCGACCAGTCGATCGAGATCCTGAGGCGGCGTGTCGACGAGACGGGCACGATCGAGCCCACCATCGTGCGCGAGGGCGAGGACCGCATCCTGCTGCAGGTGCCGGGCATCAAGGACACGACCGAGCTCAAGAGCAAGATCAACCAGACCGCGAAGCTCACCTTCCACCTGGTGAACGAGGACGTGGCGGCCAGCAGCGGCGGCGGCGTCCCGCCGGTGCTGCCGCCGACCACCTCCCTGGTGCCGACGCGCGAGGGCATGCAGGCTCTGAAAGCGGCCAATCCCAAGGCCTTCGACGAGATCCAGAACGCCAATCCCAGGCTCTCGCCCGAGCAGATCTGCCGCCGCTACCATCCGCCCTGCCTGCCGATCTTCAAGCGGGTGATCGTGGGCGGCGAGGATCTCGACGACGCCAAGGCGACCTTCGAGAGCCAGCAGCAGGGCGGCCGGCCGATCATCAGCTTCACCTTCAATGCCGCCGGCGGGCGCTCGTTCTGCGCCGCCACCCGCCACAATATCGGCAAGCGGCTCGCCATCCAGCTCGACAACGAGATCATCAGCGCCCCGGTCGTGCAGAGCGCCATCTGCGGCGGCAGCGGCATCATCACCGGCGCGTTCACACCGCAGCAGACGCAGGAGCAGGCGCTGTTGCTGCGCTCGGGCGCGCTGCCCGCGACGCTCACCATCATCGAGGAGCGCACGGTGGGCGCCGATCTCGGCGCCGACGCGATCCGCGCCGGCACCGTCGCGGCTGTCGTCGGCACGGCGCTGGTGATGTTCTTCATGTTCGGCACCTACGGTCCGCTGTTCGGGGGCTTCGCCAACCTCGCGATGGGTGTGAACCTGCTGCTGGTGCTGGCCGGCATGTCGGTCCTGGGCGCTTCGTTGACGCTGCCCGGCATCGCCGGCCTCGTGCTGACCGTGGGCATGTCGGTCGATTCCAACGTGCTGATCTACGAGCGCGTGCGCGAGGAGCGGGCCAACGGCCGCTCGGCGCTGGGCGCGCTTACCGCCGGCTACGAGCGGGCACTGGCGGCGGTCATCGACTCGAACCTGACGGCGCTGATCGCCGGCGTCCTGCTGTTCGGCTTCGGCTCCGGTCCGATCCGCGGCTTCGCGACCTCGCTGTCGCTCGGGCTTCTTACCCACCTGTTCACCGCCACGGTCTTCACCCGCATGCTGCTCGCGACCTGGATGCGCTGGCGGCGGCCGAAAGAACTGACGCTCTGAGGGCCGCGCCATGCTGTGGAAACCGCATCACATCGTCCCGGCCCATACGAAAATCAATTTCATGGGCCACCGGCTCTGGGCGCTCGGGCTTTCGACGCTGATCAACGTGCTGTCGCTGGTCGGCGTCTTCGTGTTCGGCCTGAATTTCGGCATCGACTTCGAGGGCGGCATCGCCATTCAGGTCCGCGCCAAGCAAGGCACGATCCAGCTCGACGAGCTGCGCAAGACGACGGGTGCGCTCGGCGTCGGCGAGGTCTCGCTGCAGGAGTTCGGCGACAAGAGCAGCGCCCTGATCCGCGTGCAGCGCCAGGAGGGCAACGCCGAATGCGTTGCTCATGCCGACGCCGTCATGAAGCGCCGCGTGGGCAACGGCTGGAGCGTCAAGCCGGGCGCCGAGGGCACCGGCGACGTGGTGTTCACCGGGCCGAAGCAGCTCGATGCCGCCGGCTGGCGCGACGCGGTGAGCCGCGTCGGCCTCACCGTGCTCGAGCGCGAGCTGCCGCGCGCCAACACCAACACCGTCAAGATCGAGATGACGCCCGAGCAGCGTGCCGAATGGTGCCAGCAGGTGGCGATCAAGGTCGTCGACGACGCAATCAGCAACCAGTACGACATCCGCGGCACCGAATCGGTCGGTCCCAAGGTCGGATCGGAGCTGATGCACAGCGGCATCATCGCCGTGCTGGCCACGCTGGCCGCGATCGCCATCTACATGTGGTTCCGCTTCGAGTGGCAGTTCGGCATCGGCGCGCTGATCTCGATGCTGCACGACGTGATCTCGACGATCGGCATCTTCGTGCTGTTCCAGCTCGATTTCAGCCTGACCGCGCTCGCCGCCGTCCTCACCATCGCCGGCTACTCGATCAACGACACGGTCGTCGTGTTCGACCGCGTGCGCGAGAACATGCGCCGCTACAAGAAGCTCAGCCTGATCGAGCTCCTGAACCTCAGCATCAACGAGACGCTGTCGCGCACCGTGATGACCTCGATCACGGTGTTCGTCGCCGTGCTGGCGCTGGTCATCTTCGGCGGCCCGGTGCTCTACAGCTTCTCGGTGGCGATGCTGTGGGGCGTCGTCGTCGGCACCTACTCCTCGATCTGGATCGCCTGCGCGGGCCTCGTCTACCTGAAGCTGCGGCCCGAGCAGTTCCGGCACGAGGAGGACGAGGGTGCGAAGGCCAAGGCGTGAGCGGCGGGCCGGGCGGTCCTGACGACAAGACCCTGCCTGCGCCCGATCCGTCGCAGGTGCAGGTGATCCGGGGCTATGGGCCGGGCCATTTCACGATCGGCGAGCGCGAGTGGCGCGAACCCGTGCTGGTGACGCCCGGCGCCACCTCCTCCTGGGACGTGACGGGCATGGAGGAGCTTACGCCGGCGAACGTGGCCGCCACGCGCGAAGGGCCGGCGCCGGCCGAGATCCTGGTCCTGGGCTGCGGCGCCCGCGCGATGTTTTTGCCGCCGGCGCTGCGCGCCGAGCTCAAGGCCGCAGGCCTGTCGGTCGAGGTCCTGGACACCGGCTCGGCCTGCCGCACCTACAACGTCCTCCTCGCCGAAGGGCGCCGCGTCGCGGCCGCGCTCATTCCGATCTGAGGCCGCGGAAAGATCCCTCGCCTCCGGCTCGGGATGACACCAAAAAGCCGTGTCATCCCGAGCCCAAGGCGAGCGATCTTTAAAGCAACATCCACATGCCGATGCCGATCTACCGCGCACCCGAAGCCTCGCACCGGTATGTACTCGATACGGTGCGCGCAGCCGATCGCGACCGGTTCCTGGCGGCGCTGTTCGCGCCCGAGCCGGCCCGCTCCGGGCTGATGGCGTTGCTGGCCTTCGACCATGAGCTCGGCCGCGCCCGTACCGTGACGCGCGAGCCGCTGCTGGCCGAGATCCGCCTGCAATGGTGGCGCGAGGCAGCGACGGGAGCGGCGGGGACGGAACAGCCGCGGGCTCAGCCGATCGTCGAGGCGCTTGCCGAAACCGCGCGCCGTCACTGTCTGGCGGCCGAAAGCCTCGTCGCCCTGGTCGATGCGCGGGCGGAGGAGATCGAAGGACCGCTCGATGTCGTGCGCACCGGCGCGGCTTTCGCCGATCTCGGGCTTGCCGTGCTGGGGGTGAGCGACGAAGCGACCCGCAAGGCCGCGCATGCCGTGGCCGCGGCCGGCCTGATGGGCGAGGGGACTGAACGCGACGCCGTGCTCGCCGAGGCACGCGCTGTGGGCGAGGTCGATCCGGCGGCCTTGCCGATCCTCATCCAAGCGCGACTGCTCGACCGGCCGATGTCCCCCTGGCGCAAGCCGCTGGTTCTGTGGTGGGCGGCGCGGACTGGGCAATGGTAACGTCACCGGCAACCGACATCAGGAGGCACCGTGGCACGCGTCAAGGCAAACGGCATCGAGATCGAGTACGAGACGGCGGGCAATCCGGGCGATCCCGCGCTGCTGCTGGTGATGGGGCTGGGGGCGCAGCTCACCATCTGGCCGGACGCCCTCTTCAAGGGGCTGGCGGCGCGTGGCTTTTACGTGATCCGCTACGACAACCGCGATACCGGCCTCTCGACCGACTTCGGTTCATGGGGCGTGGCCGACGTGCCGGGTTCGCTGCGCAAGGCGATGAGCGGCGGCAAGGTCGATGCGCCTTACCTCCTGAAGGACATGGCGGCCGATGCCGTCGGCCTGCTCGATGCGCTGGGCATCGAGCGCGCGCACATGGTGGGCGCGTCGATGGGCGGCATGATCGTGCAGATCGTGGCGGCGCAGTATCCCGAGCGCACGCGCTCGATGGTGTCGATCTACTCGACCAGCGGCCGGCCCGGCCTGCCCCAGGGCAAGCCCGAGGCGCTGGCGATGCTGGGCTCGCAGCCCGAGGGCACGAGCCGCGAGGCGCGCGTCGAGCACGGCATGAAGCTGCGCCGTACGATCGGCAGCCCGGCCTATCCGACGCCGGACGCCGAGCTGCGCGCGCTGGTCGAGCGCAACGTCGACCGCCGCTACTACCCTGAAGGCGTGGGTCGGCAGTATCTCGCCGTCATCGCGTCGGGCGATCGCGTGGAGATGCTGAAGAAGATCACGGTGCCGACCCTGGTGCTGCACGGCGAGGCCGATCCGCTATTGCCGGTGGAGTGCGGCCGCGATGTCGCGCGCCTCGTGCCGGGCGCCCAGATCGAGACCTGGCCGGGCTGGGGTCACGATTTCCCGAGCCAATTGATCCCGACGCTGGTCGATCGCATCGCCGGATTTTGCAAAGGAAAATGACCGTCGCCCCGAGCGTAGCGAAGCGAAGTCGAGGGGCCTATTTTCGGCGGCAGCCATAAAACAGGTCCCTTCGTTGCGCGCTTCGCGCTCCGGTCGGGACGACGGATAGGGGCTCGACGATGAAGTTCGGCATCTTCTACGAGCATCAACTGCCCCGCCCGTGGGGGCCGAGGAGCGAGTACCAGCTCCTGCAGGACTCGCTCACCCAGATCGAGCTCGCCGACCGGCTGGGCTACGACTATGCGTGGGAGGTCGAGCACCACTTCCTCGAGGAATATTCCCACTCCTCCGCGCCCGAGGTGTTCCTGGGCGCCGCCAGCCAGCGGACCAAGCGCATCCGGCTCGGCCACGGCGTGATCCAGCTCACCACCAACCAGCCGCATCGCGTCGCCGAGAAAGTGGCGACGCTCGATCTCCTGTCCGGCGGTCGCGTCGATCTCGGCATGGGCGAGGCGGCGGGGCCGGCCGAGCTTCATCCCTTCAACATCAAGGTGCGCGACAAGCGTGACCGCTGGGAGGAGGCGGTCAAAGCCATCGTCCCGATGTTCACCAAGGAGAGCTGGGAGTTCCACGGCCAGTACTACGACTTCGAAGCGCGCAACGTGATCCCCAAGCCGTTCCAGAAACCGCATCCGCCGCTCTGGGTCGCCTGCTCCAACATCCAGACCATCGGCAAGGCGGGCGAGTGGGGCATGGGTGCGCTGGGCTTCACCTTCGTGACGCCCGAGGCGGCGCGCGCCTGGGTGCACAAGTACTACAACAACCTCCTGAACAACCCGCGCAAGCTCACCGACTATCCCAGCAATCCCAATGTCGCGATGGTGTCGGGCTTCATGTGCGCGCCGACCGATGCGGAAGCGGAGGCGAAGGCGGCGGGCTGGACGTTCTTCATCTTTGCGCTCAGCTACTACGGCCGCAAAGGCGTCGATGCGCCGGGCACGTCCGATCTCTGGAACGAATACCAGAGCTGGAGGGGCGGGCCGGAGGAGAAGAAGGCGCTGGAGTCGGGCCTGATCGGCTCGCCCGAGACGATCGCGCGGAAGCTCCGCCAGTTCCAGCAGAGCCGCGTCGACCAGGTGATCCTGCTGAACCAGGCCGGCAAGACCAGCCACCAGGATATCTGCGACTCGCTGGAGCTCTTCGCCCGGGAAGTGATGCCCGAGTTCCATGAAGCCGAAGCCGAGCACGCGGCGTGGAAGCAGAAGGTGCTCGCGCGCGAGATCGTGCTCGAGGACCTCGATGTCGGCAAGTACGACATCTACAGCCACCAGAACGAGCACATCGTCCGCCTGACGCCCGAGCAGCTCAAGGCCAAGATGGCCGAGAAAGAGGCGAAAAGGGCTTGAACCTCTTCTCCTCTCCCCCGTTAGGGGAGAGGGTGGGTGAGGGGGCCTCGAAGGTCGTGCGCAACCCCCTCACCTAACCTCTCCCCCTGGCGGGGGAGAGGAATATGAACGAGGAATCAAACCGACAGCCTGTTGAACACGAAGCGCGGGAGGTGCTGCACCACGAGCATGATCGCGCGCCAGATCGGCGGGGCGTAGATCACCGGACGGCCGCGTCTCATGCCTTTGACGATCGTGCGGGCAACGGCATCGACTGGCGCCACGTACCGGCCGGCGGCTTTCCGCGCGGCGGTCATGGGCGAATCGGTCGGGCCGGGCTTGATCAGCACGATCCGGACATCGCTGCCGGCAAAGCGATGGTCCAGGCCCTGCGCATAACGCGCGAGGAACCCCTTGGCGGCGCCATAGGTGTAGTTCGCCTTGCGCCCGCGATCGCCGGCGACCGAGCCCACGATGCCGAGCGTGCCGCGGCCCACGCTCTCGAAGTGCCGCGCGAAGGCCTCGGCGAACAGGGCGGGCGAGAGCGCGTTGATCGCGATCGAGTCGCGGCAGACGATGAGGTCGTTCTGGCAGGTCTGCTGGTCGGCGAGCCAACCCTGTGCGATCAGCGCGATGTCGATCGGTCCCGATTCGGCGATCGAGCGCACGAGGGCATCGATCGCGAGCGGATCTTGGAAATCGCCTGTCATCACGCCCGCCGTCGAGCCCGTTCCGCGTGTGCATAGATCGCAGGCTATGCGCTCGGCCTTGGCGAGATCGCGCGCCACCAGGACGAGCTCGGTCGGCATCTCGCTCACCCACAGCCGGCAGCAATGCTCGGCGATCGCCGAGGTGGCGCCGACGACCACGATCCGGCGCCGCCGGGCTTGGGCTCTGTCGGTCATTTGCTACTATAACCCGCCATGAACGTTCATCGCGCCCTTCGGCAGAAAGAAGATTGCGCCACTGGAGTGGCGCGCTCCCCTGAGCGCGCTCATCGGAGCGCGCAACTCCAGTTGCGCTCATGCGGCGTCGAGCCGACTCAATGGAAACGACCTGCATGGCGCCACCACGATGAGGGCAAGCCGGTTGCCGCGCGTTCG
>DATEID010000124.1:0-11721 GCA_035279245.1 Reyranella sp. | reverse complement strand
GGCGACCAGCCGTTGCGGGCTTTCCGCGAGCTTGCGGATCACGAGGTCGCTGTCGTCGAGCGGCGGGAAGCGCACCCGGATCGCGATATCGAAGCCCTCGTGGATCACGTCGACACGCCGGTTGGTGCTCTCCAGCAGCACCTCCACCTTGGGACATTCGACCATGAAGCGGGCGATCATCTCGCCGACCTGGAAGTAGATCACCGACGACGGGCAGCTCACCTTCACGATGCCCTGCGGTTCCGACCGCACCCGGTCGATGACGTTCTGAGCGGCCTCGGCCTCCACCAGCATCGCCAGGCAGTGACGGTAATACTCCCGGCCGATCTCGGTCACAGCGAAGCGCCGCGTCGAGCGCTGGAGCAGCCGCACGCCGAGCCGCTGCTCGAGCAGTCCCATGCGCCGGCTGAGCCGCGAGCGCGGCATGCCGAGCTTGCGGGCCGCCGCGGCGAAGCCGTTCTGCTCCACCACCTCGACGAACAGACGGAGGTCGTTGAGATCCTGCATGGCGCCATTGTCCTGTTTTCAGGACAGTGTAGTGCGCCATCGTCGGCTACTGCCAGATCGGTCGCGGCCCCACCTTCCCCTCGACACGAGGCGTCCTGTCGCGGACGCCTTCGAGGAAGGAGAAACATCATGAGGAAGGTACTCGGCATCTACAGCGCCCCGCGCCAGCACTGGGTCGGCGACGGGTTTCCCGTGCGCTCGCTGTTCTCGCACATGAGCCACGGCGACCATGTGAGCCCCTTCCTGCTGCTCGACTATGCAGGCCCGATGGAATTCGCGCCGGCCGACACGCCGCGCGGCGTCGGTACCCACCCGCATCGCGGCTTCGAGACCGTCACCATCGTCTACCAGGGCGAGGTCGAGCATCGGGATTCGACCGGCAAGGGCGGCATCATCGGTCCCGGCGACGTCCAGTGGATGACGGCGGCCAGCGGCATCCTGCACGAGGAGTTCCATTCGCGGGCCTTCACGCGCAAGGGTGGGCCGCTGGAGATGGTCCAGCTCTGGGTCAACCTGCCGGCGAAGGACAAGAACGCCGCGCCGGGCTACCAGTCGCTGCTCGATCGCGACATCCCTTCGGTGGCGCTGCCGGACGGCGCCGGCACGCTGCGGGTCATCGCCGGCGACTATGACGGCCATCGGGGGCCGGCACGCACTTTCACCCCGATCGACCTGTGGGACGTGCGGCTGCACCGCGACGCTGTGACATCGCTCGACTTGCCCGAGGGTCATACGGTTGCCGTCGTCGTGCTGAAGGGCACGCTGCAGGTGAACGGCGATGCGATCGCACGAGAGGCCCAGTTCGTCCTGCTCGACCGCACCGGCGGCGCGGTCAGGCTGGAGGCGAATGCCGACGCGAAGCTGCTGATCCTGAGCGGCGCGCCGATCGACGAGCCGGTCGTCATGCACGGTCCGTTCGTCATGAATACCGATCAGGAGATCCGCCAGGCCATGATCGACTTCCAGAGCGGCCGCTTCGGAGAAATCGCATCAAGCTAAGGAAGCGGGCTGCGATCCGGCAACCGGATCGCAGCCCTTTCTGCCGTTCGCAAGATTCTTCCCGTGACCGCTGATTGACTTGCCTCCGGCGGAGTGAAAGCATTTCGGTCCAACAAAGGGCTTCGCTCCGATCGAGGCGCCGCGGGTCAAGCATCCTGCGTTCGCGTCACGGCCGAGAGAGTGAGTAGCGACCGTCCACGGACGCTGGAGCAGCCCGCCGGCCCTGCGCGCGGTCACGCCAGGGCCGTCCGTCCGGGAGACGTCTTCCGGAGCTTCCAGGCGCGCGCTTCGCGCGGAAGGAGGACGACGTCATGACCGACCTCAACACCGGAACAGTGCTCGGAGGCAGACCAGGCAGCGGCGCGCACCGCGTGGTGGCGCTGTGCGGGCCGTATCTCTCCGGCAAGACCAGCCTGCTCGAGAGCATCCTCTACGCGACGGGGGCCATCGGCCGGCGCGGCTCGACGCGCGCGGGCACCTCCATCGGCGACGCCTCGGCCGAAGCGCGCAAGCGCGGCATGGGCACCGAGATCAACATCGCCTCGATCGACTATCTCGGCGACCAGTGGACCTTCCTCGACACGCCGGGCTCGATCGAGCTGCAGCACGATGCGCTTGCGGCGCTCGCCGTCGCCGATGCCGCGGTCGTGATCTGCGAGCCCTCGCCCGAGCGCGTGGTCGCGCTGACGCCGCTCCTGCGCTACATCGAGGACAACCTCATTCCGCACATCTTCTTCGTCAACAAGATCGATTCGGCCGACGGCCGCGTGCGCGACATGCTGGCGGCCCTGCAGACGGTGTCGTCGCGCAAGCTCGTGCTGCGGCAAGTGCCGATCCGCCGCATGACCCCGGACGGCGGCGAGGAGACGGTGGGCTATGTCGATCTCGTGAGCGAGCGCGCCTACCGTTACAAGTCGAGCGGCGCCTCCGACCTGATCGAGATGCCGGCCGAGATCCTGCCGCGCGAGAGCGAGGCGCGGCGCGAGATGCTGGAGACGCTGTCGGAGTTCGACGACACGCTGCTCGAGCAGCTCATCGAGGACGTGGCGCCGGAGAAGTCGCTGATCTACCGCGACCTGCACGACGAGTTCGGCGCGCAGAAGATCGCGCCCGTGCTGCTGGGCGCCGGCGACCGCGAGAACGGCGTGCGGCGGCTCCTGAAGGCGCTGCGCCACGACACGCCCTTCGTCGACGAGACGGCGAAGCGGCGCGACCTGCCATCGAATGGAGCGGCTCTGGCGGAATGCTTCAAGGTCCTGCACCAGGCGCATGCCGGGAAGCTCTCGATCTGCCGCGTCTGGTCGGGGACGATCAGCGAAGGCCAGAGTCTCGGCGGCCAGCGCGTCGGCAGCCTGTTCCGGCCGTTCGGTCAGCGTCTCGACAAGGTGGGCGAGGCGCGGGCCGGCGAGATCGTGGCGCTCGCCAAGATGGACGCCCTGTCGGCCGGCCAGTCGCTGTCGGTTTCCGGCATCAACCAGGTCGCCGACTTCCCGATCGCCGAGCCGCCGGTGTTCGCGCTCGCCCTCACGGCCAGGAACCGCAGCGACGAGGTGAAGCTTTCGGGCGCCTTGCAGAAGATCGTCGAGGAGGATCCTTCGCTCGCTTACGAGCAGCGCGCCGAGACGCACGAGCTTCTGCTCAGGGGCCAGGGCGAGACGCACCTCAAGGTCGCGATCGACAAGCTCGCCGGCCGCTACAACATCGCTGTCGAGACGCATCCGCCGCGCGTTGCCTACCGCGAGACCATCCAGGCCGGCGCGACCCAGCATGCCCGCTACAAGCGCCAGACCGGCGGGCACGGCCAGTTCGGCGACATCAAGGTCGAGATCCGGCCATTGCCGCGCGGCTCGGGCTTCCGCTTCGTCGACAAGATCGTGGGCGGCGTGGTGCCGCGCAACTTCATCCCGGCCGTCGAGGAGGGCCTGCGCGACTACCTCAAGGAAGGCCCGCTCGGCCAGCCCGTTGTCGACCTCGAGGTGACTCTGGTCGACGGCCAGTACCACAGCGTCGACAGCTCGGAGATGTCGTTCAAGATGGCCGCGCGCATCGCCATGACCGAGGCGATGCCCAAATGCAAGCCGGTGCTGCTGGAGCCGATCCTCAAGGTGACGGTTGCCGCCCCCAGCGACGCGACGTCGCGCATCCAGCGGCTGATCTCGGGCCGCCGCGGCCAGCTCCTGGGCTACGACGCGCGCACCGGCTGGACCGGCTGGGACGAGGTCTCGGCCCTGATGCCGGAAGCCGAGGTCGCCGACATGATCGTCGAGATCCGCTCGGTGACGCAGGGCGTCGGCACCTGGCATGCGACCTTCGACCACCTGCAGGAGCTGGTCGGCCGCACCGCCGACCGCATCGTCGAGGAGACGAAGAAGCGCGCGGCGGCGTAGGGCGAAAGCACTCGTCTTCTTTCTCCGCTTACCTCGGGATGGCAGTCGTACATGAGCCGATTCCGTCATCCCGAGCGGAGCGAAGCGAAGTCGAGGGACCTCTCTTGGCGACGGCTCGTCGCGGCGTGGCGCAACAAAATAGGTCCCTCGACTTCGTTCGCTTCGCTCACTTCGCTCGGGATGACGGTGGTTGCTGTCACCTGCGACCGCCGTAGGGCGGGGAATATGACGAAGAATCACAAGCCGGTGAGTGGGGTTTCACCGATGCGGTCGGCCGCGCATATTGACCTCGTGGGAGAGCTTCCACGAGGAGAGGCGACAATGTTGAACAGACGGTCTTTGACGATGGGCGGGCTCGTCTTCGCCGCCGCGTCGTCGTGGGCGCGTATCGGCCGTGCCCAGGCGGGTCGGCCGATGCTGGTGTTCGTCGGCCACGAGCTTTGAGGCGGTTGCAAGATCTGGCGTGCCCAGTCCGAACCCGCCTTCCTCAAGTCCGCCGCCTTCAAGAAGCTGGACTACCGCGTCGTCCATCCCGCCAACGCAAGCCTCATCCTCGAGGCGCAATACTGGCCGGCCGATGCGCGCTGGGTCCTCGCCGACTTCCTGGCGAGCGACGAGGGCAAGCAGCGCGGCGATTGGACGCCCCGCTTCATCCTGGCGCAAGACCACAAGATCGTCTTCACCGCCACCGGCAATGACGGCTGGAAGCAGAAGATGTGGCCCCGGATTCTCGAGATAACTGGAACAAGCGCGTAAGGCGCGAGGAGTAGACAATGTTCATCAAGCGCAGGCAGGGCTGGGAACTGCCGGAGCGGCAGGCCACCCCGGAGGAACTCTATCTCGACCGCCGCCGCCTGATGCAGGCCATGGGCCTGGGAATCGCGACGTCGGCCGCGGCGCTGGCGCTGCCCGGCATCGCCCGGGCCGACGACAAGGCTGCCGACCCGACGGCGCACTTCTATCCGGCCAAGCGCGACGACAAGTTCGGCGCACCTTCGCCGATCACCCCCGAGCGGCTGCCAATCACCTACAACAACTACTACGAGTTCGGCACCGACAAGAGCATCTGGCGCGCGGCGCAGAAGCTCGACATCCGGCCATGGACCATCAAGGTCTCGGGCAAGGTCGAGAAGCCGTTCGAGATCGGCTTCGACGACCTTCTCGCCAAGCTGCCGATCGAGGAGCGCGTCTACCGCCATCGTTGCGTCGAGACCTGGTCGATGATCGTGCCGTGGAGCGGCTTTTCCATGAAGTCGCTGGTCGAGTTCTGCAAGCCCGCCGGCAATCCCAAGTACGTCGTGATGAAGACGCTGCAGAAGCCGTCGGTGATGTTCGAGCAGAAGGATCCGCTTTGGCCGTGGCCCTATACCGAGGGGCTGGCGATCGACGAGGCCATGCACGACCTCACGTTCATCGCCACCGGCCTCTACGGCAAGCCGATCGTGAAGCAGAACGGCGCGCCGCTCAGGCTCGTCGTGCCGTGGAAGTACGGCTTCAAGAGCGTGAAGGCGATCGTCAGCATCGAGTTCACCGACAAGCGGCCGGTCTCGTTCTGGGAGGCGCTGCAGGACAACGAGTACGGCTTCTGGGCCAACGTGAACCCCAAGGTGCCGCATCCGCGCTGGAGCCAGGCGACCGAGAAGCCGCTCGGCAGCGACGAACGCATCCCGACGCAGATCTACAACGGCTACGGCGAGTTCGTCGCCAGCCTCTACGCCAACCGCAAGTCCGAGAAGCTGTTCATGTAGCGGGTCGCCCCCTCTCCTCGCCTCTCCCCCTCGCGGGGGAGAGGAATATGATCATGCTCCTCTCGCCCGGTAGGGGGAGAGGTTGGGAGAGGGGGATGAACAGGAAAAGCGAACGCGCACGAGAATTGCGGCGCCATGCCAGCCGCGCAGAGAAAGTATGCTGGGAGCTGGTGCGCGCGCACCGCGTGGACGGCATCAAGTTCCGCCGTCAGCATCCCATCGGCCCCTACTTCGCCGACATCGCCTGTGTGGCCAGGAAGCTCGTCATCGAGAATCGACGGCGAGCATCATGCCGATCGGGCCGATGCGGATGCACGTCGCACAGCGTTCATGGAACGTCTCGGCTGGAGCGTGCTGCGATTCAGCGCGACTGAGGTCGTGCAGGGTCCGGAAGGCATCTGGTCGGCGATCAATATCGCGCTGCGAGACCGGAAATGATGCTCTATTTCATGTTCCTCTCCCCTGCTAAGGGAAAGGAGCTCGAGCATTGATGCGGCATGGGAGGGCGCGATGGGGAAGGTCATCGTCGAGAAGAACGGTCCGGTCAAAACCGTCTGGATGGACCGGCCCGAGAAGCGCAACGCGCTCGACAGCGAGCTGCTGAACGAGATGATCGCGGCGATGAAGGCGCCGGTCGCGGCCGAGGATCGCGTGATCGTGGTGCGCGGCAAGGGCAATGTCTTCTGCGCCGGGCTCGATATGAAGGAGCGCAGCAGGAGCGCCGGCGCCGGCGAGGCGAGCGGCATCGAGGTGATGCTGCGCGCGATCGAGCTCTGCCCGCTCCCCGTCGTCGCCGTCGTTCAGGGCGACGCCATTGCCGGAGGCAACGAGCTTGCGTTGCATTGCGATCTCGTCGTGGCGAGCGACAAGGCGCGCTTCGGCATGTCGCTCGCACAGGTGGGCCTCGCGCCCAACTGGTTCCTCGCCAAGAAGCTGATGGAGGTGCTGGGACCGGTCACGACGCGCGAGATGCTGCTGCTCGGCGATCCGCTTCCCGCGACCAAGCTCCATGCGCTGGGCCTGATCGCGCGCTGCGTGCCCGCAGACCAGCTCGAAGCCGAGGCGCAGAAGGTGATCGACCGGCTCGCGGCCAACGCGCCGCTTTCGCTCAAGGCGATGAAGGCCCTCACCGTGCGCCAGCTCGAGTTCCGCGACAGCATCAAGCACGACGACGTCGATGCGCTGGTGCGGGCGGCGATGCAGAGCCAGGACGCGCAGGAAGGCATGAAGGCCCGGCTCGAGAAGCGCATCGCCAAATTCCAGGGCAAATAGGCATGTCGATCCGCCTGCGTCTCGACAAGCCCTGGCAACCCTTGACGGCCGAGGCCGCGGGGCGCCTGCCCGGCCAGCTCGGCGTCTACCAGATCGCCGATGCCAAAGGCGCGATCCTCTATATCGGCCAGGCCGGCGCCCGCTCGCCCTTCGGCCTGCGCAGCGAGCTGTTGCGCGAGACCAGCCAACGCGGGCCGGGCTGCCAGTTCCGTGTCGAGGTGAACATGCAGTACCGCTCGCGTTGGTTCGAGCTCCTGATGGTGCACCAGGCCGACCACGGCGCCCTGCCGCCCGACAACGCCAAGAACCCGCCGCCGGCGCTGGGCCGGCTGAGCCCGGTGTGACGGGTCACTTTTTTTCTCCTCCCCATTCATGGGGAGGTGGCCGAAGGCCGGAGGGGTCATGAGCGACCGTCGCGACGCCTCTGACCCCTCCGCCCCTCCGGGGCACCTCCCCATGTGAATGGGGAGGAGGAAGACAAGGAAACGCCCATGGATTTCGAACCGTCGTCAGAACAGCAGATGCTGATCGATCAGGTGCGCCGCTATGTAAGGGAAGAGATCCTTCCGCTCGAGGCCAAGCTCGATCCCGATGCGTCGGAGCTGCCGTCGGAGGACTTCAAGCGCCTCACCGACAAGACCAAGGCGATGGGCCTGTTCGGCATCGACATCCCCAAGGAGTTCGGCGGCCCCGACATCGATATCGTGACGCGCGTGCTGCTCGCGATCGAGATGGCGCAGCATCGCGCGGGCCTGTACGTGCCCTGCTACGGCACTTTCGGCGGCGCCGGCCTCGCCCAGATCTTCGAGGCCAACGAGGACCAGAAGGAGCGCTACCTCTATCCGACGCTGCGCGGCGAGAAGAAGGCCTTCTTCGGCCTCACCGAGCCGTCGGGCGGCAGCGATCCCGCGCGCGCCATCCAGACCAGGGCCGAGCGCAAGGACAACGGCTGGGTGCTGAACGGCTCCAAGATCTTCATCTCCGGCGCCGACCGTGCGCAGTACGGCATCGTCTTCGCGCGCACCGACGCCTCCAAGGGCCGTGCCGGCATCACCTGCTTCATCGTCGATTCCGACACGCCGGGTTTCCACGTGCGGCGTGTCGTGCACACGCTGCGCTCGTCGAGCTACGCGACCGAGCTCGAGTTCAAGGACTGCTGGGTGTCGGACCACCAGGTGCTGGGTGAGGTGAACAAGGGCTTCGCTGTCGCCAACGATCGCCTCACGCGCCAGCGCATCCCCTACGCCGCCGGCTGCATCGGCGTCGCCATCGCCGCCCACGAGATGGCGATCGAATGGGCCAAGATGCGCACCACCTTCGGCGAGAAGCTGGCCAACCGCCAGGCCGTGCAATGGATGCTGGTCGACAACGAGATCGACATCCGGACGGCGAAGCACTTCACCCTCGAGGCGGCGGAGAAGGCGCGGCGCGGCCTGCCCTTCCGCACCGAGGCGGCGATCGCCAAGCTCACCGCCTCCGAAGGCGGCGGCCGGGTGGTCGACCGCGCCATGCAGATCCACGGCGGCATGGGCATGACCAAGGACCTGCCGCTCGAGCGCTGGTACCGCGAGATGCGCATCCGCCGGGTCGGCGAAGGTCCGAGCGAGGTGCAGCGCATGGTGATCGCCCGCGAGATCCTGGGAAGCAATCTCAGATGAGCAGGCCGTTGAAAGGACTGAAGGTCGTCGAGTTCGGCCAGAACCTCGCCGGCCCCTATTGTGGCCAGATCCTGGCGTTCCTCGGCGCCGAGGTGGTGAAGGTCGAGCGGCCCGAAGGCGACGATGCGCGCAAATGGGGGCCGCCCTTCGTCGACGGCGACGCGACGGGGTTCATCGCGCTGAACCGCGGCAAGAAGTCGATCACCTGCGATCTCGCCGACGAGAAGCAGCGAACGGCGCTGGTCGAGCGCATCGGCGCGGCCGATGTGTTCGTGCACAACCTACGCGCCGACGTGCCGGCGAAATTCGGCATCGACGGGGCGACGCTGACCAGGCGCTTCCCCAGGCTGATCTATGCCGATCTCAGCGCCTTCGGGAGCGCGGGCCCGTGGAAGGAACGGCCAGGCTACGAGCCCATCATCCAGGCCGTGGCCGGCCTCATCTCGCTGAACGGCGATCCGTCCGGTCCGGCGGCGCGCGTCGGTGTGTCGATCATCGATCTCTCGACCGGCATGTGGACGGCGATCGGCATCCTGGCCGCGCTCGCCAAGCGCAATGCAACAGGCGAAGGCAGCCTGGTCGCCACGTCGCTGTTCGAATCGGGGCTGATGTGGGCGTCTAACCACGTCGCGCAGTATTCGGTGACCGGCCGCATGCCGCCGCGCCAGGGCACCGGCCATCCCACGCTTACACCCTACCAGGCGTTCGACTGCAGCGACGGTCCGCTGATGGTCTGTCCCGGCAATGACCGGCTGTGGCGCAAGTTCGCCGAGGCGCTCGGCCATCCCGAATGGCCCGACGAGCCGCGCTTCAGGACCAATGTCGATCGCCTCGAACGGCGCGAGCTGCTGCTGGGCATGATCGCCGACATCATGAAGGCGCAAAGCCGCGCCCACTGGTCGGCCAAGCTCGATGCGCTGGGCGTGCCCAACGGACCGCTGAACACGGTGCCGCAGGTGCTGGAACTGGCGCAGACCGCCGCGCTCGGCCTGTTCGCCAAGCCCTATGCCGGCAGCCCCGCCCTCTTCCACGGCCTGCCGCTCAGCCTCGACGGCGAGCGCGCCGGTGGTGCCGAAAAGGCCCCGAAGATCGGCGAGGACAACGGCAAAGCCTGAACGTCAGCCGCGGAAGCCGGTCCCGACCACGTACATCTCGGCCGAATCCGCACGGCTGGCCTCGGGCTTCACGTGCTTCACCTTGGCGAAGTCGCGCTTCAACTGCTCGAGCAGCGTGCGCTCGGTGCCGCCGCGCAGGACCTTGGCGACGAAGGCGCCGCCCGGCTTCAGGACCTGGCGGGCGAAATCGTGCGCGGCTTCGGCGAGCGCCATGATGCGCAGATGATCGACCTGCGAATCGCCGGTCGCCGCCGCGGCCATGTCGCTCAGCACCGCGTCGGCCGGTCCGCCCAGCAGGTCGGTGAGCATGGCCGGCGCATCGTCATCGTAGAAATCCTTGGCCAGCACCGTGGCGCCCGCGATGGGCTCGACCGGCGTGAGATCGATGCCGACCACGACGCCGGTCCCGCGCTCCGCCTTGACACGCTCCACCGCGACCTGCGTCCAGCCGCCGGGTGCGGCGCCGAGATCGATCACCCGCGCGCCGGGCTTCAGGAAGCCGAACTGATCGTCGAGCTGCAGCAGCTTGAAGGCGGCGCGGGAGCGATAGCCGCGCTTTTTCGCCTCGGCGACATAGGGATCGTTGAGCTGGCGCTGCAGCCAGCGCTGCGAGGAGGCGGTGCGCCCGCGGGCTGTCTTCACCCGGACAGTCGCACGACGCCCGGTCGGCCGACTGCCGGCGTCTCCGGACCGGCCGCCGTGCTTGCGGCCGCCGCCCTTGCCTTTGCTGCCGGCCATGATCTCAGGATCCGCGCCGCCAGTGACGATCGGCGTCGCGGTCGGCCTGCCGCATCAGGTCCATCAGCACGCCTTCGCGCAGCCCGCGGTCGGCGACGCGCACCATCGGCGTCGGCCATTGCCGGCACACGGCCTCGAGAATGGCGCCGCCGGCGGGCGCAAGATCGGCGCGATCGTCGCCGATGCACGGGAATGCCGTCAGCTCGGCGACCGAGAGGCGCGCAAGCTGGGCGCAGATCGTGAGGATCGCCTCGCGCGCGAGCCGCGAGCCGTCGACAGTCGCCCGGTGATAGCGCTTCAGGCCGAGATGGTGCGCGCTGAAGGTCGTCACGGTGCCCGATACGCCGATCATCTGCACGTCGCCCCGCGCCACCGCGTGACCGATGCCATGCCGGGCGCAGAACGGGCGCAGGGCCTGGCGGATGCGCTCAACCATGTCGTCGTAGCAAGCGCGGCCCATCGGCCGCTCGCGCGACTGGCCGCGCGCGCAGGCCTCGGTCAGGGTGACGACGCCCCACGGCACCGAGGTCATGTCGATCAGCTCGGTGACGACGGCATCGCTGTCGCGACGGCGTCCCAGCACGTGCAGCCAGCAGACCTCGGTCGAGCCGCCGCCGATATCGACCAGCAGGCCGTACGGGATCTCGGGATCGAGCAGGTTCTCGCAGCTCGCGAGCGCAAGCCGCGCCTCCTCGGCGGGCGGGATGACCTCGAAGCGAAGGCCGGTCCGTTCCTCCACAAGAGCCAGGAAATCGAGGCCGTTGCAGGCGCGCCGGCAGGCCTCGGTGGCGATGTGCCGCGCGCGCGTCACGCCGTTGCGCTCGATCTTGGTGGCGCAGACGAGGAGCGCCTCGAGCGTGCGCTCGATGGCGTCGCCGCATAACGTGCCGTTCAGCGCCACCCCTTCCCCCAGCCGGACCGGCCGGGAATAGGCGTCGACGACCTCGAAGCCCGAGACCGCCGCCTTCGCCACCAGGAGCCGGCAGTTGTTGGTGCCGAGATCGATGGCCGCGAAAGTGTGCGCGAAACGACCGCTGTGCCATCCCCCCTTGGGCGTGGCGTCCCCGGCCATTCGTTACTCGTCTTTGTCGTTCCTTGCCGCGATGGTAGCTGAGGAAACGGCCGGGAGCGAGCCGCTTGCCAAGCCCCGCCGGCATCGCTAAATCCAGCCCGCCAGCCGCGCTTGGCCCTGAGCCGGGCCCCGGATTGGGGGATAGTTTAATGGTAGAACAACCGGCTCTGACCCGGTTAGTCTAGGTTCGAATCCTGGTCCCCCAGCCAACCACCCGTACGGAAT
>DATEID010000123.1:0-7017 GCA_035279245.1 Reyranella sp. | reverse complement strand
CTCGATCGCCTTTGGCTCGACCGCGATCATCAGGGGGGCCTGCTTGTCGCCGTAGATCACGGCGGGAATCAGTCCTTCGCGACGGCTGGAACGGGCGCCCCCTTTGCCGGCCCGGTCCCGCTTCTTCGCGACGACCTTCGTCGTCTCTGCCATTTCACCTTCTCCTATGGATTGCCGTTGCTCTCTTCATCGCGGCGTGGCCTCCAGGGGTGCCCAGCGCCGGATCTCGTTGAACTCCTAGTCGAACAGGCTCGATACCGACGTTTCTTCGGCGATGCGCTTCATCGCTTCAGCCATCAGCGAGGCGATGCTGAGCGGCCGGACGTTGGACGACACGCGCACCGCCTCGGTCGGCTGAATCGAATCGGTGATCACCATCTTCTCGATCGGCGAGGCGGCCACGCGCGCCACCGCGCCGCCCGAAAGAACGCCGTGGGTGACGTAGGCGCAGACCGATTTTGCACCATGGTCCATCAGGGCGACGGCGGCATTACACAGCGTGCCTGCCGAATCGACGATATCGTCGATCAGGATGCAGTCGCGCCCGCTCACATCGCCGATCACGTTCATCACCTCGCTGACCCCCGCCGCCTCGCGGCGCTTGTCGATAATGGCGAGATCGGCCTCGATGCGCTTGGCGATCGCCCGGGCGCGCACCACGCCGCCGGTGTCGGGTGAGACGACGGTGAGGCTGCGGTTGCCGAGCGTTTCCTTGATGTCCTTGGAGAAGACGGGGCCGGCATAGAGATTGTCGAGCGGAATATCGAAGAAGCCCTGGATCTGGCCGGCATGGAGATCGAGGGTCAGCACCCGATGAGCGCCGGCATGGGTGATCAGGTTGGCGACAAGCTTGGCCGAGATTGGCGTGCGCGAACCGGTCTTGCGATCCTGTCGGGCGTAACCGTAGTAGGGCATCACCGCGGTGATCCGGCGCGCCGAGCTGCGGCGCAGCGCATCGATGGTGATCAGGAGCTCCATCAGGTGGTCGTTCGCCGGGTAGCTCGTCGACTGGATGACGAAGACGTCCTCGCCGCGCACGTTCTCCAGGATCTCGACGAAGATCTCGTTGTCGGAGAACCGTTTGATGTTCGCCCGCACGAGCGGCAAAGCGAGCTTGGCGGATATCGCCTCCGCCAGCGGCCGATTGCTGTTGCCGGTCAGGATCTTCATGGCATCGCGCCCCTCACGCCGGGCGGGTTATCGTTAAGTCGCTGATAATAAACGACAAAACGGCCACTCCCGGCCGCGACGCGGCGGAACATACCAATCGGTTCGCGCCCTGTAAACGGCCTGCAACAACGCAGGCTCCGCGCAGGTAGCCGACGAAAAGGCCGCCCGATAGGGCGGCCTTGACGGGCTATTCGCTCATGCTGGGTTATTTGCCCGGTACTGTCGCGGTCTGCGAAGGCGGCGCGGGGATTCCATTGTTCTTCAGGATCTCCCTGAGTTCGCCGATGCCAGCGGTGTAATTTCCCTTCTGGCAATCCTCCAGCGCCATGTTCGGGCCGACGTTCTTGCTGTAGCTCGAAGTGCCGTTGTACTTCGACCAGAGCCCATAGAGCTGCTGGCATTCGGCCATCTGGTCGTTCGGCGACTGGGCAAAGGCAGGAGCTGCAAGGCCAAGAGCGATAGCGGCGCTGGCGAATACCGCCGCAGACTGAAACAGGGAACGCTTACTCATAAACAAGTACCTCCACTCGCACTGAGATCCCGAGGTGGGGCGCGCACCGTCTGGCGACGAGCGAGAAGAACTGCGCGTCGCATTCGAAAATAACGTGATGTTACGTCGCGTAGACCTGTCGTCGCCGAGGTGTGTAGGTGCTGTGCGTGATACCGCACCCGCGGTCGTTACAGTTGCGTGTCGAAAAAGTTACCGCTCGAAGGCGCAGCCGATCATCGACGCGAGGTCGGCTTTCCCCACAGCCGTCGCGTTGCGATGTCGGCGCCTTTGCGGCAGCTCCTGAGTTTTTCCCAGACGACATCTTCGGCGACCAGTTCCGAGCCGGCGAAGGTGCCGAAGCCGCAATCGCTCGAGGCGATGATGCGGCTGCGATCGCCCACCGCATCGACCGCCTCGCAGATGCGATTGGCCACCACCTCCGGATGCTCCACATAGTTGGTCGTCGAATCGATCACCCCGGGCAGCAGAAGGAGCTCCGGCGGCGGCGGGTTGCGCTTGAGCGCGGCGTACTCGTGCTGATGCCGGGGATTGGCGAACTCCAGGCTGAGCGCACCGACCCGCGCCTGGTAAAGCACCGGCAGGATCTCCTCGAGGGGAACGTCGTGGACGTGCGGTCCTTCGTAGTTGCCCCAGCAACAATGCAGCCGGATGCGATCACGGGGAATGGCGGCCAAGGCCTCGTTGAGCGCCGCTACATGCATCTCGGCAATCGCGAGGAACTCGGCAACGGTCTTGTCCTGGAACAGGACCGTGCGTTCCATCGCGAGGTCGGGCGCATCGATCTGCAGCACGAAGTCGCGTGCGATCAGCTCGTATTCCTTGCGCATCTGGCGGGCCAGCGCGAAGACATAGGCTTCGTGGCTGTCATAATGCGCATTGAGCAGGGTCGTGGCGATGATCCCTGGCGACGCCGCGGTCATGAAGGCATCCGCAGGCGGCGCGGCCAAACCGTCCAGCGCGGCGCGGAACATACCGCATTCCTGACGGGCGGCGCCCAAATCGTCATAGACGATGTCGGCGACCGCCTGCGGGGCGTTCGACACCTTGCTCCGCCGCGGCAGCCGTCCGGCCATCCAGCCGGCGAAGACGGGAAAGTCAGTGAAGTCGCGGGGCCGCGGCCGCTTCGATTCGCCGCCGAAGCCCTTCATGCGCTGCGCCACATAGGTCTGGAAGCCGACGCGCGGCTGCTCGCCGTCGTTGATCACGTCGACTCCGCACGCGACCTGACGCTCGACGACATGCCGAACCGCGTTTTCGCCGAGGCGATGAAGCTCGGTCCGATCCACCGCTTCGCCGGCCTCCTCGCGGATCAGCAGGTCGGCGAGCGCTGGATGGCGCGGCAGGCTGCCGACATGAGTCGTCAGGATCCGGTCTTCGCTGCGACGCATGGGCTGCCTCCCCGGCGTTTGCAGTCGGTCACGTTACGTGAGGATTGGCCACGAACGGCCATTGCGTCTTGTCGGCCTTCTTGTAGGGCAGCAGCGACCAGTCGGGCACCAGCGCGCCTGGCGCGGCGACATAGACGACCTCGCTCGCGATCGGTGCGTAGGCGGCGTGGAAATGCTGCATCGACTTCACGACCACGACCTTCTTGGTCGAGGGGTCGACGCCGAGCTTGGTGAAGCAGTCGCGGCTGTGACACTGCGTGCGCTTGGAATTGACGATCACGGTGACGCCGTCGATCTGCAGCGCGGCGGCATCGCCGATCGTTCCCACGCTCTTGCGCTCGCCGCCGAACTCGATGCTGACATCCTTGCCGAGCTTCAGCACCCTGGCGCGCGCGTCGACCGGCGGCCCGGACTGGGGCCCGAGCTTTCCGCCAAGACGAATGTCGAGCTCTGCGCCTTCGCCGACCTCGAAGGCGAGCTTCACTGCGCCGGGATCCCAGAACATGCCGATCGCGGCGTCCTGGACCTTCTTGTCGAGCAAAGCCTTCAGCATGAAGGTCGAGTCCGAGGCGGCGCCGCCGCCGGCATTGTCGGAGACGTCGGCCAGCACCATGGGCTTGGGCAGATTGTGCGTGGAAACGCGCGCCATCGCTGTGTCCAGCGAGACGTAGGGCGGCTGCGTCTTGTCGCGCATGGCGAAGAATTCCAGGCCGAGCTCGCGCGCCAGCTTTTCCGCCTTGGCCCGGTCGTTGTCGGTGATGGCGATCATCTTGGAGCTCATCTCCTTGATGTCGGACCAGGGAAAGCCGTGGGCAATCGAGAGCGACAGGATACCGTCCTTGCCCTCCATCGCCTGAAGCTTGTCGACAAAGCCGCGCATGGGCTGCCGCGTCGTATGGAAGACGCCGATCATCCGGCAGTCGAATGCGGCCATCACGGGCCGGGTACGCCCCTCGATGGCGCCTTCGATCACGGTGAAGAGATCGTCGGCGCGTTCGGGAACGTCGATATGCGGGTATTCCTTGAAAAGCACCAGCGCTGTGGCATCGCGCAAGGTGCCCTCGCCGATGTTGCAATGGAGGTCGAGCTCGACGCCGACCGGAATATCGGGTCCGACGACTTTACGCACTGCGGCCAGCAGGTCGCTTTCGCAGTCGTCGTAGCCTTCCGCCACCATGGCGCCATGCATGGAGAGCAACACGCCATCGACCGGCATCGCTGCCTCGAGGTCGGACACGATCTCGTCGCGGAAGGCCTCATAGACCTTCTTCACCGTCTTGCCGGCAGGCTGAGCGAAAGCGCAAAGGCTTTCCACCACCTGCCAGCCCTTGGCTTCGGCGCGGCCACGCCAGACGGCAAGCGGGGCGCCGAACATCGGCACCTGCTTGCCGTAGCTCGCCTTGCGATAGAGGCAGGTCTCCTCGAAGAGCTGATATCCGGTGGGAATCGAAGCGAAGGTGTTGGTCTCGGTACCGAGGCACGCGGTGAAGATCTTTTTCATGGGCCGCGATCTTGCTAGGCAGCGAGCGCTCTGTCCATCAAAGCCGCTTCCGCGTCACCGAGATCGGCGGTGCCGAACTGGGTGAAGCGAAGGCCGTCGAGCCGCGTCTCGCCGTAGAGCGAGGCGAAGGGCGAGTTCGCTTCCGCAAGCGCTGCGAGAGCCGCGATGCGGGCGAGGCCTTCGCACAGAAAGCGCGCCCGCCGTTCGGCGTCGGGTGCCTTGAAGGTGCGCTCCAAGGCCGAAACCAGCGGCCGCACATCGAACGCCTGCGAGGCAAGGCGCGTCAGCGAGGCGAGTGTCTCCATCGCCGCCTCGGGCTGGCGGCCGGCGGCGCGCAGGACGTCGAGCGCCATCACGTTGCCCGAACCTTCCCAGATCGCATTGAGCGGCGCCTCGCGGTAGAGGCGGGCCATCGGCAGATCCTCGACGTAGCCGTTGCCGCCCAGGCATTCGAGCGACTCGTAGACCACTTGAGGCGTACTCTTGCAGACGAGGAATTTCACGGCCGGCGTCAACAGCCGTGCATAGGCAGTCTCACCCTTGTCGACCGCATGGGCGAGACGGAACACCAGCGCCACCTGGGCTTCGAGCTCCAGCGCGAGGTCGGCCGCGACGGCGCGCATCGCCGGCTGATCGGCGAGGCGCCGCTGGAACACCGAGCGGTTGCGAATGTGGTTCAGCGCCTGGCTCAGTCCGAACCGCATCTGTCCCGCCGAAGCGATCGCGCAATCGAGCCGCGTGAGATTCACCATCTCGATGATGGTGCGCACGCCCGCACCCTCGGGGCCGACTCGCTCGGCATAGGCCGAATGGAACTCGACCTCGGACGAGGCATTGGACTTGTTGCCGAGCTTGTCCTTCAAGCGCTGGAAGCGAAGTCCGTTCTGCCGGCCGTCCGGCCGGTAGCGCGGCATCAGATAGCAGGTGAGGCCGTCTCTGCCTTGCGCCAGCACCAGGAAGGCGTCGCACATCGGTGCCGACATGAACCATTTATGGCCGCTGATCTCGACATGGTCGTCGACCGGCGTGGCCTCGGTGATGTTGGCGCGCACGTCGGTGCCGCCCTGGCGCTCGGTCATGCCCATGCCAAGCGTGACACCGTCCTTCTCCCACCACGGCAGCGGCCGCGGATCGTAGCGGCGCGACAGGATCTTGGAGCGCCACTTTTCGAGCAGCGCCGGCTCCGCCTGTAGTGCGCCGATGCAGGCATGGGTCATGGTGACAGGACAGAGATGGCCGCTCTCGGCCTGCGTCGCGAGATAGAGCCGCGCCGCGCGGCTGGTCATCGGACCGGTGGGATCGCTGCCGTCGTGCGCCGAGCTGTGAATGCCCCAGCCGATGCTCCTGGCCATCAGCGCATGGTAGGCCGGATGGAACTCGACGAAGTCGATGCGGTTGCCCTTGCCGTCCATGGTCCTGAGCCTGGGCGGGTTTTCGTTCGCCACACGGCCGAGATCGAGCGTTTCCGCCGAGCCATAGTCCTTGCCGCAGGCTGACAGCGACGCGAGGTCCAACCCATAGCGCGCGGCCGCGTCGCCGAGCGGCTTGTCGGCGCGGAAAAGGTCGACGTTGCCGAAAGCCGGCGACTGGTTGAATGAAGCGTCTTCGAGGAATCCGGAAGGCATGCGGACAGTTTGGACCGGCTGGCTTTCGGTGCAAGCGCCATTGCCGGTTCGGCTGTCCGCGCCGCTCAGTCCTTGCCCTCGTACTTGAAGGACAGCTTCAGTTTGGTGCGGTAGGCCGAGACCTTGCCGCCCTCCATGACAATATCCTGCTCAACGACCTCGGCAACGCGCAGGTCGCGCAGCGATTCGCCCGCCCGTTCCACTGCTGCCTTTGCGGCCTTCTCCCAGGATTCGCTGCTGGTGCCGACCAGCTCGACCACCTTGTAGACGCTCTCGGCCATGGATGCCTCCCTGGACACGATGCCATCGTCCTTTGTCCGGCGCGGGTCAGAGGGGAGGCTCGATGCCGGGATGCCCTTGATGAGGGCGCTTCCTTCCAGTGGATATGCAGCCTATCACGCCGCCGCGAACTTGCCGAACTCCCAGTTGCGGCCCGGAGCGGCGGCGAACAGGGCCTTGGTGTAGTCGTGCCGGGGCGCGCCGAATACCTGCTCCGCCGCGCCGTACTCCACCACCCGGCCCTGGCTCATCACGGCGACATAGTCGCAGATCTGGGCCGCCACCCGCAGGTCGTGGGTGATGAAGAGCACGGCGAGGTTCAGCCGCTGGCGGATCTCGTCCAGAAGCTGCAGCACCTGCTTCTGCACCGAGACGTCGAGGGCGGAGACCGCCTCGTCGGCAATCAGCAGCTCGGGCTCCATGGCGAGCGCGCGCGCGATGCAGATGCGCTGGCGCTGGCCGCCGGAGAACTGGTGGGGGTAGCGGTCGAGCGCATTGGGATCGAGCCGGACCGTTTCCATCAACTTGCGGGCACGGGCCAGC
>DATEID010000122.1:0-5242 GCA_035279245.1 Reyranella sp. | reverse complement strand
CTGACCGCCATCGTCGCTGCGATAGATGTCGATCGGCGAGGCGCCGGCAAGCATCCGACGCGGATCGCGACTGTCGACCAGAAAGCTCCAGACCTGCTTCCCGGCGTCGGGAAAGTCGGTCCTGGCAAAGGTGGTGCCACGGTCGGTGCTGCGCCAGACACCGTCGCTCGTGCCGGCGAATACCGTCTCCGGATTGCCGGGATGCACGAAGACGGTGAATGCCTCGACATTGCCGAGGACATGCTTCCAGTCGCCGCTTTTGGCGGCGCGCTGGAATATGCCGACCTTGCCGGTTTGCTCGGGCTTGCCGAAATAGCCGGCAACGCCGACATAGATGTTCGATGCTTCGGCCATCGCCAAACCCTCCTTTGCTCAGTTCTTCTTGACCAGCGGACATCCGCCTTCGTCGAGCGGGCGGAATGCCTGCTCACCGGGGATCGTTGCCAGCAGCTTGAAGTAATCCCACGGCCCTTTCGACTCCGACGGCGACTTGACCTCGAACAGATACATGTTGTGGATGGCGCGTCCGTCGACCCGGATATAGCTCGGTCCGAACAGCGGATCGTCCCACTTCTCCGACTTGAGCTTGGCCATCACGGTCTCGGATTTGTCGGTGCCCGTCTCCTTCACGGCCTGCAGGTAGCGCAAGGCTGCCGAGTAGAAGCCCGCCTGCACCATCGTCGGCATGCGGCCCTTGTGCTTCTCGGCGAAGCGCTTGGCGAAGGCGCGGGTCTTGTCGTTGAGGTCCCAATAGTAGGCCGAGGTCAGCTTCAGCCCCTGGGCGCGATCGAGGCCCATCGAGTGGACGTCGGTGATGAAGACGACAAGGCCGGCAAGTTTCTGGCCACCCTTGACGATGCCGAACTCGGCCGCCTGCTTGATCGCGTTGATCGTGTCGCCGCCGGCATTTGCGAGGCCGATGATCTGTGCCTTCGAGGCCTGGGCTTGCAAAAGGTACGACGAGAAGTCGCTGGTGTTGATCGGTGCCTTCACGCTTCCCAGGACGCTGCCGCCGGCCTTCTTGACGACGTTGCTGACGTCGCGCTCCAGCGCGTAGCCGAAGGCGTAGTCGGCGGTGATGAAGAACCACGTCTTGCCGCCGGTCTTCACGATTGCCGATCCGGTCACGTTGGCCTGTGACGCCGTATCGTAGACCCACTGCACCGTATACGGGTTGCACAGCTTCCCGGTGATGTCCGACGATGCGGGATCCGGTGCGAGGAAGATCTTCTTCTTCTCGTTCGCGACGTTCATCACGGCGATCGACGAGGAGGAGGCGCTCGCCCCCAAAATCATGTCGACCTTCTCGTCGGAGTACCAGCGGCCGGCAAGGCTTGCGGCGATGTCCGCCTTGTTCTGGATGTCGCCGGTCACCAGCTCGATCTTCTTGCCGAGGACCGATCCGCCGAAATCGTCGATGGCCATTTGCGTCGCAACGACGGCGCCTGGACCGTTGATGTCGGAGTAGAGGCCCCCCATGTCGGTTGCCACACCGATCTTGAGCATGTCGTCGCTGAGCTGCGCCATGGCCGGCGCCGTCCATGCCGCAAACACCCACGCTACTGACCAAAGCAGAACACGTCTCATCGTTTCACTCCCACAGGCTCTGTTGTGTTTTTGAGCCTGCAGGATGCTGCCATAGCCGCTATGCGAGCGAAATCACGAAGATCGTATCGATATCCGCATCCGGGATAGGGCGATCGATGGGAGCGGTCAGTCCTTCTTGACCAGGGGACAACCGCCTTGGTCGAGCGGCCGGAACGCCTCCTCGGCGGGAATCTTGGCAAGAAGCTTGTAGTAATCCCACGGCCCTTTGGATTCCGACGGCGCCTTCACTTCGAACAGATACATGTCGTGCATGTTGCGGCCGTCGACGCGGATGTAGCTCGGTCCGAAGACGGGATCGTCCCACTTCTCCGACTTGAGCTTGGCCATCACGGTCTCCGCCTTGTCGGTACCGGTCTCCTTCACGACCTGCAGGTAACGCAGCGTCGCCGAGTAGAAGCCGGCCTGTACCATGGTCGGCATCCGCCCCTTGTACTTCTCGGCGAAGCGCTTGGCGAAGGCGCGGGTCTTGTCGTTGAGGTCCCAATAGTAGGCCGTCGTGAGACGCAGGCCCTGCGCCCGCTCGAGGCCCAGCGAGTGGATGTCGGAGATGAACACCAGCAGGCCGGCGAGTTTCTGGCCGCCCTTGACGATGCCGAACTCGGCCGCCTGCTTGATCGAGTTGATCGTGTCGCCGCCGGCATTGGCGAGGCCGATGATCTGCGCCTTCGACGTCTGCGCCTGAAGCAGGTAGGAGGAGAAGTCGCTGGTGTTGATGGGCGCCTTGACGCTGCCGAGCACCGTTCCCCCCGCCTTCTTGACGACGTTGCTCACGTCGCGTTCGAGCGCATGGCCGAAGGCGTAGTCGGCGGTGATGAAGAACCATGTCTTGCCGCCGGTCTTGACGATGGCCGAACCGGTGCCGTTGGCCAATGCCGCCGTGTCGTACACCCAGTGGACCGTATAGGCATTGCAGAGTTTGCCCGTGATATCGGACGAGGCCGGATCGGGCGCGAGATAGACGCGCTTCTTTTCCTTCGCGACGTTCATGGTCGCGATCGACGAGGACGAGGCGCCCGAGCCCAGGATCACATCGACCTTCTCGTCGTCGTACCAGCGTCCGGCCATCGTGGCGGCGACGTCGGCCTTGTTCTGGATGTCACCGGAGATGAGCTCGATCTTCTTGCCGAGCACCTTGCCGCCGAAATCGTCGATCGCCATCTGGGTGGCCACCACGGCCCCCTGGCCGTTGATGTCGGAGTAGAGGCTCGCCATGTCGGTGCCGACGCCGATCTTGACCATGCCGTCGCTGAGCTGCGCCATGGCCGGCGCCGTCCACCCGGCAAGCACGCTGGCCGCCATCCAAAGCAGAACACGTCGCATTCGTTTCACTCCCGAAGACTCTGTTGTAGTTTGAAGCCCCGCAGCGATGCTGCCACAGGTGCCATGCGAGGGGAACCGCCAACATGATCGAAAGCATCACCGATGTTCGGACGAGGGACGGGGCGATGGAGACGTTCGTCTGTCATCCCGAGCGCGGCGGCCCGCATCCGGTCGTGTTGTTCCTCATGGACGCACCAGGTGTTCGCGAGGAGCTCTATGACATGGCGCGCCGCCTCGCGACGGTGGGCTACTTCGTCTTGCTGCCCAATCTCTATTATCGCGCGGGCAGGGACGCGAAATACGGACCCGACGTCTTGCAGAACGGCAGCGCCGAGCATCAGCGCATGCGCGCGGTGCGGACCAAGATGACGATCCCTCCGGTGATGGATGATATCGCTGCGCTGATCGCTTTCGCCGATGGACAGGGGGCGGCAAAGAAGGGTCCGGTCGGCGCCCACGGCTATTGCATGAGCGGTCCCTATGCGCTGGCTGCCGCGGCGCGCTTTCCCGACCGCATCGGGGCGGCAGCGTCGTTCTACGGCACGTGGATCGTGAGCGATGCGGTCGAAAGCCCGCACCTAAATCTCGCCAAGGCCAAGGGCGAGCTTTACATCTCCTGCGCCGAGCACGACGACCTTGCGCCGCCCGACATGGTCAAGGAGTTGAAGGCGCTGTTCGAAAAGTCGGGCAATCCCGGCGAGCTCGAGGTTCAGCCCGGCGTCCATCACGGCTTCGCCTTCCCCCAGCGCTGGTGCTATGACAAGCCCGCAGCCGAACGCCACTGGGAACGCCTGATCGCCCTTTACCGCCGCCGATTGGGATAAAGGCAGCCGGCCACCAAAGGTCGGTGTCATCCCGAGCGCAGCGAGGGTCAAAGATCCCTCGCTGCGCTCGGGATGACACCGGCTCTTTCGCAGGCTTAAGCCGCCTGCGCTTTTTTTGCTTTCCTGGCTTGCCACTCGTCCAGGAGATCGCGGGCGCGGCTCTTCTTGGGATCCATAGCGCTCTCGCGGCCGGGGACCTTGGCGGCAAGCTCGATCACGTAGCCGTTGGGATCGCGGAAGTAGATCGACCGGATGAAGCCGTGGTCCGACACGCCGCGGACCTCGCGGCCCTCGGCCTTGCCCTTGGCGAACATCCTGTCGAGCACGTCGGATTCGACCTCGAGCGCGATGTGGAGGTCGAAGTCGTGCTGGTCCTTGAACTCGAACGGCATCCCGGGCGCCTCGAAGAAGGCGAGGCAGGAACCGTCGTCGAGCTGGAAGAAGGTATGCAGCACGCCTGCGCCAGTCGAGCGGCCGGTCTTGGTCTCTTCGATCTTCAGCGTGTGCACCAGTGGCAGGCCGAGGAAGTCCTCGTAGAACCTCCGTGTCTCCTCCGAGTCGCGGCAACGATAGGCGTTGTGATGCAGGCCCTTGATCATGAAGCTGCTCCTTTCAGATCGCCTGCCAAGGTTGTCCCTTGGTCGAAGCGCAAAAGCCGGTGAAGGTTTCGTAGACCTTCGGATAGCTCGGCCCGGCCTTGAAGGTGTCGAGCCAGCGCTTGATATTGGGATAGGCGGAGAAATCGCAATGGATCAGTTCGCCGGCGGTGGTGATGGCGGCGCCGAAATAGTCGGCGATCGTTAGCTGGTCACCGCATAGATACTTCTTGTTCGGCCCGATCCAGTGATCGTTCAGCACCTGGAGCCAGGCCTTTGATTTTTCTTTGCCCCACGCGACCACCGCTTCCTGCACCTTGGCATCCTCCCGCTTGAGATGAGGGAAGAGCTGCGGATAGATGAGACCGTATCCCCAGTCGCGATAGAAGTTCGAATTGAACCAGTCCATCACCTCGTTGACCTTGGCGCGTTGCTTGAGATCCTTGGGATAGGCCGGCGAGCCGATCTTGTCGGCCAGGTACCGCAGAATGGCGGCGCTTTCGGTCAACCGGAATCCGTCGTCGTCGAGCAGCGGGATCAGATGATTGGGATTGAGCGTGCTGTAGGCCGGTTCGTAGTGCTGGCCTTTCAGGATATCGACGACTTCCATGTCGACCTTCATGTCGTTGTCGGCAATGAACTGCATCACCGGACGGGATGTCGTGGAAATCGGATGCATGTAGAGCTTCATGGCGGGCCTCCCTTGGCAATCGATTGCGGCGTGCGATCCGCTCGTGATTGCCTTGGCGGTAGGGTGATCCTTTCGTCCGCTGTCCGCCAGAGACCGATCTACAACAATTCGTGTCAGGAACCCGTGTCAGGCCGGGAGGGCAATGCGACGCGCCACGGCAATTTGCCAGATGGCGGCGGCCAGCACGCAGGCGGAGACGGCGA
>DATEID010000121.1:0-2025 GCA_035279245.1 Reyranella sp. | reverse complement strand
CAAGTTCGCCGCCATCGAGACCATCGTCCCGATTGCCGCCGCCGCCGTGAGCATGACGGCGTTCGCCCTGGTCCTGCATTTCACGGTCGGTTAGCGGCGTCTATCTCGCGTCGTCAGCCGCCTGCGCGCCCTTGACGATCTTCAGTTCCCGAATCACCAGCCGTCCGTCCTGAAGGCTCAGCGTCAGGTCGGCGCGGCCGGCGGTAGGGCAGCAATTGCCGTCACCCGCCTACCAAAGCGGAGTGGACGCCGCGAACGTCTCGAAATCCGGCCCGAAATCCGGATAGATCCCTTTCCAGGCGCCCCAGCCCTGAGGCAGTCGCTGCTGGAGATCAGCGAGCCAGCTCTGCGTGTCGATTTCCACGAATGCTTCGCCCTCGCGACGATAGAGCGCGCCTGCGTTGAAGTTGCCGGTGCCTTCGAGATGGCCCGGGACGACCAGCAATTGGCCGGCCGGTGACGAGAGCAGCGACGGCGCCGCATAGTGCGCGGTGTCTTCCGCCATGGCGGCAATTGGCATCAGTCGATCGTCTTCCTCGCGGAGTACGACGACGCCGCCGCCCGCACGGAAATCGCCATCGCGATAGACCTGTTGCTGGTAGTGCAGACCCTGGCCATCCGGCACGGCAGCGAATATCTCGACCGTGCAGACATCGGCCGGCGCATCGGGAGACGCGAGGCAATGCGTCCTGGCTTCGTCGACGGGCACGGGGCGGCGAAACCTCCGCCATGCCTCGGCAAGGCGGGAAAGCTCGTTTGCTCGATTTCGATAAGCCGCTCGCAGGTCGTCGGCCGTCGTGAGTTCGTCGCGCTTGGCCAGCCAGGCAATCTGATCGAGGCGCAGCGTAGCCGGCCGCAGAGTCATCGCCAGGGCGGAGGTGAAGGTCCGGGCTAGCTCCTCGTCCGCCTTGGAAAGGTCGGGCTGCGCGCAGATCATCTTCTCGACCGCGGTCGAGGCATGCGCGCAATCGACGCTTGTGCCTTGGGCAAGAGCGTCGAAGGGCAGGCCGGAGGCGCAAAGGAGCAATGGGAGCAGGAGGCGCATGGCCCACGAGACTGAGGGACCGCCCTGCATTCGACAAGACGGGGCGGGCGCGGACCGTGGTAGCTTGGGCCGACAGGAGGAGCCATGACCCAGACCTTCACGCGAGACACCCGCAAGCTGGGGGCCAGCACGCTCGGCGTCTTTCCGATCGGCCTCGGCTGCATGTCGCTGTCCGGCGCCTACGGCAAGAGCGACGATGTCGAGGCTATCCGCGTCGTGCATCATGCGATCGACCGAGGCGTCACGCTGCTCGACAGTTCCGACATGTATGGCTGGGGCCACAACGAGACCCTGCTGGGCAGGGCGCTGGCCGGAGGAAGGCGGGACAAGGTCGTCCTCGCGACCAAGTTCGGCCAGACGCAACGGCCGGGCGGCGCCAACGGTGTCGATGGCCGGCCCGAGTACGTGAAGGCCGCCTGCGAGGCGAGCCTCAAGCGCCTGGGCGTCGAGGTGATCGATCTCTATTACCAGCATCGCGTCGACCCCTCCGTCCCGATCGAGGAGACCGTGGGCGCGATGGGCGAGCTGGTGACAGCCGGCAAGGTTCGCGCGCTGGGCTTGAGCGAGGCGCGGCCGGAGACGATCCGCCGCGCCCACGAAACTTTTCCGATCGCGGCGGTACAGAGCGAATACTCGCTCCTTTACCGCGAGCAGGCCGAGGAGACGCTGCAGACGACCCGCGAGCTTGGCATCTCGTTCGTCGCCTATTCGCCGCTCGGCCGCAGCCTCCTGACCGGCTCGGTGCGACAGGCCTCCGATATCCCCGAAGGCGACGGCCGCGGTCGCCATCCCCGCTTCGCCGCCGACAATCTCGCGCGCAATCTCGAGCTCGTGTCGGCGATCGAAGTCGTGGCGAAGGCCAAAGGCTGCACTGCGGGACAAGTCGCGCTCGCCTGGCTGCTTGCCCAGGGACCGGACATCGTGCCCATCCCGGGCACCAAGCGAGTCGATCGGCTGGACCAGAATCTGGGGGCGCTCGA
>DATEID010000120.1:0-2725 GCA_035279245.1 Reyranella sp. | reverse complement strand
TCGGTCATGCGGCCGGCATTGCGCAGCACCATGTCGCCCACCGCGCTGCGCTCGATCGAGTAGCTGTCGAGCAGGATGGGCTTGCACGTGCCGCCGATCACGAGGCTGAGCTTCCAGGCGAGGTTGAACGCATCCTGCATGCCGGTGTTCATGCCCTGACCGCCGGCCGGGCTGTGGATGTGCGCCGCATCGCCCGCCAGGAACACCCGGCCCTGGCCGTAGCGCGACACCTTGCGCTCGTTGATGCGGAACGAGGCGAGCCAGTACGGGTCGGTGAGGACGGCCTTCGAACCGCGCGCCGCCATCAGCGCCTGGACTTCCTCCAGGGTCGGATCGGGATGACGGCCCTCGCCCTCGGCCCGTCCGAGATCGGCCACCACGCGCCAGCGGCCGGCGGTGATGGGGAACAGGGCGAGGATGCCGTCCTTGTGCCAGACGATGTGCAGATGGTCCTGCGGCTCGAGGCCCGAGATGTGGCCGTCCGCGAGATACCAGTCACTGGGCTCGGTCGAGCCCTCGAAGGCGAGCCCGAGGCCGTGCCGCACCGTCGAATGCGCGCCGTCGCAGCCGATCAGCCAATCGGTGTCGATCTGCTCGCTCTCGCCGTCGGCGCGTCGCACCACGGCTTCGATACTGGGGCCGAGGTCGGTGAACTTCTCCAGCCTCACCGTGCGCTCGACCTTCACGCCCTGCCGTTCGAGCCGCTCCTCGAGGATGCGCTCGGTCTCGCTCTGGGGGATCATCAGCGCGTAGGGATAGCGGCTGTCGATGCCGTCGAGCTCGATCCGGGCAATGGTCTCCCGACCGTTGGAGATCACCGCGCCGTGGCCCGGCATGCCGGCCGACAGGAAGTCGCCGACATAGCCCGCCTGGTCGAACAGCTCCAGCGAGCGGCTCCACAGCACCAGCGCCTTCGACTTGTCGGTCCGCTCGGGCGCCGTGTCGACGATGCGGAGGGCGATGCCGTAGCGCGTCAGCTCGTTCGCCAGCGTGAGCCCGACCGGCCCCGCCCCGGCAATCAGCACATTCGTCCGCTCGGCCATCTGGTTTCCCCTGGTTCGAAGCGGTGGAATCCTAGGGTCGGCCGCTTATGCGTCCATCGAAGACGGCGCATACCTCGCAGCCCTTGCCGGCATCGAAACGCCGCCACGTGCCGGATCTGGAGGCCAACAGCAGCTCTCACCGAGCTGCTCCTATCGCTGGTACTTGCCCGTCAGCGTCGACTTTTCGAGCGTATTGAAATGCAGGTTGAAGCCGACGACCGCAGCGGAAGTGTCGGCGTTGACGGGCAAGCTTTCCTCCTTCACGGCAAAGACCGTGAAGATGTAGCGATGAGGGCCGTGGCCCGGCGGCGGGGCAGGACCGATATAGCCTGTTGCGCCGAGATCGGTGCGCGTCTGGAGCGCGCCCTTGGGCAGCAGGCCGGCCGTGAGATTGCCGGCGTCGAGTTTGAGCTCCGTCGTGTCGGCCGGGATGTTCACCACTACCCAGTGCCAGAAGCCTGAGCCGGTCGGTGCATCCGGATCGAAGCAAGTGACCGCAAAACTCTTCGTGCCCGCCGGCGCGCCCGTCCAGGCAAGATGCGGGGACTTGTTGCCGCCGTCGGTGCCGAAGCCATAGTCGGCGGAGAGGACATGTTCCTTGGCGAGCATCTCGCCGTCCTTGAAGCTGTTGCTGGTGAGAACAAGCGCCATGGCCTTCCTCCTGTTCCGACTGAATGACGGCTTACGATAGCTTAGAATTCCACCACGTGCCGGATCTGGAAGCCGCCCAGCAGGTCGGCACAGCGTTTCTCGACCGCGGCGCGTGACGTTTCGGTTGCGCCGTCCACGCGGACCTCGGCGAGCGTCCCGTAGGTCGCGTCGTTGCGCACCGTCACCTCCGCTTTGAGGCCGTCGGCCCGCAGCGGCGCCAGCGCGGCGTCGAACGCGCGCTGCGCCGCTGCGAGCCGGAGCGCCGGCTTGAAGATCTTGCCGACGCCGGTCACCGGCATCACCGGGATCGGCACGACCTGCACCGGCACGGCAGCGCGTTCGGGGATCTCCTTGCGACAGAACTCGCGCAGCTCGTCGGGCGTGGCAACGGCGTCGGGCTTGAGCTGCACGAACGCCATCGGCAGCTCGCCGGCGTAGGCGTCGGGCAGGCCGACCGCGGCCGCCGTCTCGACGGCCGGATGCCGGGTCAGCGCCTCCTCGATCACGACCGGATCGATGTTGTGGCCGCCGCGGATGATGAGGTCCTTCGAGCGGCCGGTGAGCCAGACATAGCCCTCCGCATCGACGCGGCCGAGATCACCCGAATCGAGCCAGCCATCGGCGAGCATCGCGCCCTTGTTGTGGTGCGGGTTGAGATAGCCCGGCGTCACCTGCGGCCCGCGCATCAGCACGTGACCGATCTCGCCCGGTGCGCAGTCGCGGCGGATCGTGCCGTCGGAGGCCACGTCGGCGATGCGTACCTCGGTATAGGGCAGGCGCAGCCCGACCGAGCCGGGCCGGCGCTCGCCATGCGGCGGGTTCATGGTCGAGTAGCAGTGGACCTCGGTCATGCCATAGCCCTCGACCACCGGCGTGCCGATCTCGCGCTCGATGCGGCGGATCAGCTCGACCGGCACCGTCGAGCCGCCGGTCACGAAGCATTGCAGCGAGGAAAGATCGTGTCCGTCGCGCGGCACGTTCATGATGGCGGCGAGCGTCGTCGGCACGGCGCCCCCTACCGTCACCCTGTT
>DATEID010000119.1:0-21120 GCA_035279245.1 Reyranella sp. | reverse complement strand
CCTTCGCCGGCGGAAGCGTCACCTTGCGCCCGCCCTGTGTCGCCGCAATCTGGATACGGCAAGCCTGCTCCATGTAGTACATGTTGTAGAAGGCCTCCGCGACGGTGCGGCCGGTCGTGAGCAGGCCGTGATGCTTCAGGATCATGACGTCGTTGTCGCCGAGATCGCACACCAGCCGCTCGCGCTCGTCGAGATCGAGCGCCACGCCCTCGTAGTCGTGGTAGGCGACGCGGCCGTAGAATTCCATCGACATCTGGTTGAGCGGTAGAAGTCCCTCCTCCTGCGCGGCCACGGCCATGCCGGCCGTCGTATGCGTATGCATCACGCACTGCGCGTCGTCCCGGCTCATGTGCACGGCGGAATGGATCGTGAAGCCCGCATTGTTGATCTTGGACTCCTCCTCCTTCTCGATCGCGTGGCCTTCAGGATCCACCACGACGAGGCTGGAGGCGGTGATTTCGTCGAACATCAACCCGTAGGGATTGAGCAGGAAGCGATGTTCCCGACCCGGCAGCCGGGCCGACAAGTGCGTGAAGATGAGATCGTCCATGCCGAAGTGGGCTACCAGCCTGTAGGCCGCCGCGAGATCGCAACGGATCTCCCATTCCTGCGGATCGATGTTGCGTCCATGCATCGGCAGACCTCCTTGATCCGTCATCGTTTGTTGCACCGGGCAGGGCCACCAGTAAAGGGCTACCGGCCGCGCCCGGCTGAGCAGTTCATGGTACCGACCGCCAAGCGCCACAGTCTCTTCATATTGATCTTGTTGCCACCACGTCCGCAACGCGCTTTGATGGCGGTGAACGAGCAGGAGGTGCCGATGGAACGTGGCTTGCTCGCCCCGCTCAGTCCGAACGAGCAGACCGCCCTGCGACGCGTGGCGAACGGTATCACCAAGCCCAAGCACTTGCGCTCGAGTTCCGTGGAACGTTTGAAGCGGCTGGCGCTCGTCGAGGAGAGCGATGGCCGCATTCGGTTGACCGCATTGGGACAGCAGCGGTGCTCGACCGAGGCGACGGCCGCGCCTCCTCATGCGCCTGCTGCCTGAACGCACAGCCTGCGGAACGGATGCCGGTTCACTGGACCATTTCCCACCCCACTCGGCTGGTGGTCGCCGTTGCCCGGGATGACGTTACCGTGGCCGACATCGAGCAATATTTCGCCGGCGTGACGGCAGAAGGCGGTATGTCCTATCGCAAGATCTTCGAGATCACCCACACGCCCAGGGCACTCAGCGACGAGAATCTGAAGGCTTTGGGTGCGCGAGTCATCTACTATGCGAAGCACGGCCAGATCGGACCGGTCGCGATCGTGGCCGCCTCCGACGAAAGCTACGCGCAGGCGAGGACCTTCGCCGAGGCGGCAGCGGTCGATCGGCCTCTTTCGATCTTTCGTGAGATGCATGAGGCGCGCCGCTGGCTCGATGCGCAGCCGATCCCGCAAAAGTGAACCCCCTTTCGCCGCCGCTCGGCTAGCTTGCGACAGCGGGCGGCGTGGAGGCCTCATGCGCTTTCTCTGGATGCTTATTGCGGGCGCCGCCACGGGGGGCGTCTCGCCCGCCATGGCGCAGACTGCGGATCGGCTCTACGTCATGGATTGCGGGCACAATTCCGCGGCGGACCAGTCGCGTTGGTCACCTGGCGTCAACGTCGGAAAGCCCATCGAGCTTTCCGACGGCTGCTACCTCATCCATCACGGCGCGCAATGGTTCTTGTGGGACACCGGCTATCCCGACGCGATCGCGGACCGCCCCGTCACGACGCCCGTAGGCAAGGCGACCCGGGCGAAGACGCTCGCCGCCCAACTCGGCGAACTGAAGCTGAAGCCTGACGACGTCGCCCTCGTGGCCGTCTCGCATACCCACGGCGATCATGTCGGCAACGTTGACCTTTTTCCCACCGCCACGCTCCTGATCCAGAAGGCCGAGGTCGACTGGGCCTTCGCACCCGGCAAGGCGCCGCCCTTCAAGAAGGATCGGCCCATGCGCGAGCTCTCGGGCGACCTCGACGTGTTCGGCGACGGCAGTGTCACCATCCTTTCCACACCGGGCCATACGCCGGGCCACCAGTCACTGTTGGTTCACCTCGCCGGGACCGGCTGGATCGTCCTGACCGGGGACGCTGCCCATTTCAAGGACAACTGGGACCACGACCGCGTTCCCTCGATGAACGTCAGCGCCGAGCAAACCCATGCTTCACATGCAAGGCTGGCGGCTGTCGTCACCGACAAAAAGGCCCTGCTCTGGATCAACCACGATTTGCCGACCTTCGAGAGCCTGAAGCACTCGCCGCAATATTACGAGTGATTGTCCATCGGCCGTGAGTGTAGCCGCGCGCGCCTGCTCGTCGCGTGCTATTCTCCCGGTCAATGTAGGGCAATGGCATATGACGTAGCTCCGTCATCCCGAGCGGAGCGCAGCGAAGTCGAGGGACCTCTTTTGTCGACGGTTCGTCCGCAGTAGCGGAGCAAAAGGTCCCTCGACTTCGTTCGCTTCGCTCACTTCGCTCGGGATGACGGCATTTTAGGCCTATGCGATTGCCCTGCGGGTCAATGGGAGTATTTGCCATGAATACGCACACGGTCCGGCTTACCAGTCTTGCTCATGGCGGCGGTTGCGGCTGCAAGCTCGCGCCGTCGGTGCTGCAGGAGCTGCTCGCCGATCAGCCGGCGGCGGCGATGTACAAGCAGCTCCTGGTGGGCACGGAGACGTCAGACGATGCCGCGGTCTGGCAGGTGGACGACAACACCTGCATCATCGCCACCACCGACTTTTTCATGCCGATGGTCGACGATCCGTTCGACTTCGGCCGCATTGCCGCCACCAACGCACTCTCCGACGTCTATGCAATGGGCGGCAAGCCGGTGATGGCGCTTGCCATCCTCGGCATGCCGCTGGGCAAGATCCCGACGGAGACGGTGCGCGAGATCCTCAAAGGCGGCGCGGCGGTCTGCGCATCGGCTGACATCCCCGTCGCGGGCGGTCATTCGATCGATTGCCCCGAACCGGTTTACGGTCTCGCGGTCATCGGCACTTGCCGTCCGGAACAGGTTCGGCGCAATTCGGGCACCAGGCCGGGCGATGCGGTGATCCTCACCAAGCCGATCGGCGTCGGCATCTATTCGGCCGCGATCAAGAACAGCGCACTCGGACCCGAGGCATACCAGGAGATGATCGCGACCACGACTCTCCTGAACAAGGTCGGCGCCGAGCTGGCCGCCGACGAAGATGTCCATGCGATCACCGACGTCACGGGTTTCGGCGTGCTGGGACACGGCCTCGAGATGGCGCGCGGCTCAAAGCTCGTGCTTGCGATCGAAGCCGACGCCGTGCCGCTGATGGCTGACGCTGCATCCCTCGCGCAGCAAGGACACGTGACCGGCGCCTCGCATCGCAACTGGGCCAGTTACGGCCACGATATCCTCCTGCCGGCGGACTTGCCCGACTGGAAGCGTCACCTGCTTGCGGACCCGCAGACATCCGGCGGGCTCCTCGTCGCCTGCGCACCGCAAAAGGCTGACGCGTTGCTGCGTGCCATCCAGGAGTCGGGGTGTCCCGCCGCTCGCATCATCGGCCGCGCCGAGGCAGGCGCGCCCGCCGTCCGCGTTGCGGGCTGACCCCAACCTGCCACGATGCTTGGCGCATCGGCGGAAAGGAGGAGTTGCAAAGATCCAGCGCATCGGTTCTCCTTTCGCTTGTCGGGCGACTGCGTGGCCACAGAGCTGTCATGGTGAATTGTTCGTAGGCTGCGTCGGTAAAGTCCAGATATCGCAGGAAGGCGCGGAACCATTTGGAAAATCTGCGTTTTACCCGTATGGCGCCGCAGCCCAACGCCCCCGTCCCGTCGTCTGACGTGGCCAATTCAAGCGCTGCGTCTTTCTCGCCTGCTCCCTTCAAAATCTACTATCTCCATCCCCGGCTTGCCGGCCCGGTGCCCGAGTGGGGTCGGCATCTGAAGCGCATCGTCGGGATGGGTTTCGACCACATCTGCATCACGCCGCCGTTCGAGCCGGGACCCGATGGCGATGTCTTTCTGACAGGCCGACATGACCGGCCCGATCCGGCGCTCGGGATCGACGGCTCCGCCGAGACTGCCATGCGCACTCTGGCCGAGCGGACGGGAGACGCCGGGCTGAAACTGGTGGCGGATCTCATGCTCGACCGCGTCGCCGCCGCCGGCGAGACGGCTCTCCTGTTTCCCGACTTGTTCGGCGCGCCCGAGCGGATCGGCATGTTCATCGATCCACGCCAGCCCGCCTCCCCCTTCCGCGCCGTTCCCGCGCGCTTCGAGGAAGCGGAAACCTTTGCCGACTGGTGGGCGGAGCGGCTGGCGCCGCTCGTGGAAGCAGGACTCACCGGCTTTCGGCTGCTGGGCCTGGAGCGCATTCCGGCCGCGGGCTTGCGCCTGATGATCGACGCGACTCGCCGCGCCGCGCCCGACTGTCGCTTCCTCGGCTGGACGGTCGGCTTGCCGTGGGAACGCATCGCGGCGTTCGCCGATACGGGGCTCGACGGCGTCTTCGCCTCGACGCCGTGGTGGGACGCCCGCGCGAGCTGGTACATCGAGGAGCACAACATCCTGCAACGGGTCGCGCCGCCGATCGGCGTCGCCGAGGCGCCCTTCGAGGAACGGCTGGGCGTGCACGAACGTGATCCTGAACGACGGCGGGCGTTGGCGCGCCGCACCCTGCAGATCGCGGCCATGAGCGGAGGAGGGCTCCTCGTCCCGATGGGCTTCGAGTTCCTGGCACGCCGGCAACTGGACCCGAGGTTCGGCGAGACGGACGGCTTTACCGAAATGGAGCATCAGGCCGACGGCGATCTCGGGCCCGACATCGGGGCCGCGAATTCCGCACTCGTGCCGGCCGCCGCCAACGCCGCCGGTGAATGGCGCGCCCTTACCGGCTCGGGCAACGCCGTATGCGTGGTGCAATCGCGCACCGGCGACAGCGCGCTTTGCATCAACAGCGATCTATCGCGCGTACGCTCTCTGCCGGTTGCGTTGCCCACGCCTTCCGCGGCCGGTGCGACGCTCGAACCCGGCGAGGTACGCCTCGTGGCGCTCGCGCCCGAGCCACCTATCGTCGAGGCCCGGCCAAAGCGCAAGGAAGCGCTGCGCAACGCCACCGAGGCGCCGCGTATCGTGATCGAGAATTTGACGCCCCGTGTCGAAGGCGGCCCGTTTGCGGCCAAGCGCATCGTCGGCGAGACGGTCATGGTCGAAGCCGACATCTTCATGGACGGCCACGACGTGCTGGGCGCCGAGCTTCTCTGGAAGGCCGCCGACCAGAAGAGCTGGAACCGCACCCCCATGACGCCGCTGCCGAACGACCGCTGGCAGGCCGCGATGACGCCGCAGCGCGTCGGCCGCTGGCTGTTCACGGTCGAGGCTTGGCTCGACGAGCTGGCCACGGTGCGCCATGCGATGAAGGTGAAGCGCGAGGCCGGCCAGGATATCTCGGTCGAGCTGGCCGAGGAGAAGGAGCTGGTCAAGGCCGGTGCCTATCCGCCGTTCGTCACTCGGCATGAGCCACTGCCACTCGATGTCGAGCGACCGGCTGCCGGCTTCGCGAGCTGGTACGAGCTTTTTCCGCGTTCTCAGACCGGCGATCCCAGGCACCACGGCACCTTCGCCGATGTGATCGAGCGCCTGCCGCGCATTCGCGACATGGGTTTCGATGTCCTCTATTTCCCGCCGATTCATCCGATCGGCACGACGGCACGCAAGGGCCGCAACAATTCGCTGAAAGCCGCAGCCGGCGATGTCGGCAGCCCCTACGCGATCGGCAGCCCCGAGGGCGGCCATGATGCGTTGCATCCCGACCTCGGCAGCTTGGAGGACTTTCGACGTCTTGTGGATGCGGCCCGCGAGCACGGGCTTGAGATCGCGCTCGACTATGCGATCCAGTGCTCGCCCGATCATCCGTGGCTGAAACAACATCCGGACTGGTTCAGGCACCGTCCGGACGGCACCATCAAGCACGCCGAGAATCCACCCAAGAAGTACGAGGATATCGTCAACGTCGACTTCTACGCGCCGGACGCCGTGCCGTCGCTTTGGGAGGCATTGCGTGACGTCGTGCTGTTCTGGGTCGGACAGGGGGTCCGCATCTTCCGGGTCGACAATCCGCACACCAAGCCGCTGCCCTTCTGGCAGTGGATGATCGCCGACGTGCGTGGCCGCCATCCGGACGCCATTTTCCTTGCCGAGGCCTTTACACGACCGAAGATGATGTATCGCCTCGCCAAGGTCGGATTCTCGCAGTCCTACACCTACTTTACGTGGCGCAACACCAAATCGGAGCTGATCGAGTATCTCACCGAGCTGTCGACAACGGCGCCGGTCGAGTTCTTCCGGCCGCATTTCTTCGTCAACACACCGGACATCAATCCCTACTTCCTGCAGACGTCGGGCCGCGCCGGCTTCCTGATCCGGGCCGTGCTTGCCGCCACCACCTCGGGCCTGTGGGGCATGTACTCCGGCTTCGAACTCTGCGAAGCCGCGCCGCTGCCGGGCCGCGAGGAATATCTCGATTCGGAGAAGTACGAGATCCGCGTCCGCGACTGGAATGCGCCAGGCAACATCGCGCACGAGATCACCGCACTGAATCGCATCCGGCGTGCGAACCCGGCCCTGCACAGCCATCGCGGCATCCGGTTCTACAACGCCGGCAACGACCAGATGATGGTCTATGGCCGGATGCGGCCGGGGCAGGACGACATGATCCTGGTCGCCGTCAGCCTCGATCCGCACCATCCGCAGGAGACGGACTTCGAGCTGCCGCTGTGGGAATGGAAGCTGCCCGACAGCGGCTCGGTGGCGGCCGAGGACCTGATGACCGGCCACCGCTTCACCTGGACCGGCAAGAACCAGCGGTTGCGGCTCGACCCGGCCGTCCTGCCCTTCGCCATCTGGCGGCTCGCGCTCGAGCAAGGAGATCGCGCATGAATATCCAGACGAAGGAGTTCCTGCGTGCGGCCGACACCACCAATCTCTCGACACGCGAGCCGCTCTGGTACAAGGACGCGATCATCTACCAGCTCCATGTGAAGTCGTTCTTCGACTCCAACAACGACGGCATCGGCGATTTCCCTGGACTGATCTCCAAGCTCGACTACATCGCCGACCTCGGCGTCAACACCGTCTGGCTGCTGCCTTTTTACCCCTCGCCACGCTTCGACGACGGCTACGACATCTCCGACTATCGCTCGGTCCACCCCGAGTACGGCACGATGGCCGATGTGAAGCGCTTTATTGCTGCCGCGCACAAGCGGGGCCTGCGCGTCATCACCGAGCTCGTCATCAACCACACCTCGGATCAGCATCCCTGGTTCCAGCGCGCACGGCGCGCCAAGCCCGGCTCCGTCGCCCGCAACTTCTACGTCTGGTCGGACACCGACCAGAAGTATCAGGGCACCCGCGTCATCTTCATCGACACCGAGCGCTCGAACTGGACGTGGGATCCGGCCGCCAACGCCTACTACTGGCACCGTTTCTATTCGCATCAGCCCGACCTCAACTTCGACAATCCGCATGTCGTCAAGGCGGTGCTGAGCATCATGCACTTCTGGCTCGATCTCGGGGTCGACGGGCTGCGTCTCGACGCCGTGCCGTACCTGGTGGAGCGCGAGGGCACGAACAACGAGAACCTGCCGGAGACGCATGCGATCCTGAAGCGCATCCGCGCCGAGATCGATGCATCCTATCCCGACCGCATGCTGCTCGCCGAAGCCAACCAGTGGCCCGAGGACACCAAGGACTATTTCGGCAAGGGGGACGAATGCCACATGGCGTTCCACTTCCCGCTGATGCCGCGCATGTACATGGCGCTCGCCCGCGAGGACCGCTTCCCCATCACCGACATCATGCGCCAGACGCCGCAGATCCCCGACACCTGCCAGTGGGCGATCTTCCTGCGCAACCACGACGAGCTGACCCTCGAGATGGTGACCGATTCGGAGCGCGACTACCTGTGGCAGACCTATGCCACCGATCGACGTGCCCGCATCAATCTCGGCATCCGCCGCAGGCTGGCACCGCTCCTGGAGCGCGACCGGCGCCGTATCGAGCTGCTGAACTGCCTGCTGCTCTCGATGCCGGGCACGCCCGTCATCTATTACGGCGACGAGATCGGCATGGGCGACAATATCCGCCTCGGTGACCGCGACGGCGTCCGCACGCCGATGCAATGGTCGCCCGACCGCAACGGCGGCTTCTCGCGCGCCGACTTCAACGCGCTCGCGCTGCCCACGATCATGGATCCGCTCTACGGCTACGAGACGGTGAACGTCGAGGCGCAGTCGCGCGACCCCTACTCGCTTCTGCATTGGATGCGGCGTATGCTGATGGTTCGCCGCGCTCACGCCGCGCTTGGCCGCGGCAGCCTTCGCTTCCTCTATCCCAAGAACCGCAAGGTGCTGGCCTATCTGCGCGAAGGAAGCGACCAGACGATCCTCTGCGTCGCCAATGTCTCGCGCACGCCGCAGGCGGTCGAGCTCGATCTTTCCGAGTTCGCCGCCCGCGTGCCGATCGAGCTGAGCGGCGCCTCGCTGTTCCCGCCGGTCGGCCAGCTTCCCTATCTCCTTACCCTGCCGCCGTTCGGCTTCTATTGGTTCATCCTCGCCAAGGAGAGCGAGGCGCCGTCCTGGCATACGCCGGCACCCGAACCGCTGCCCGACTACGTGACGCTCGTCATGCCGCGCGAAGGCCTGGCGGCCGCGCTCGAGCAATCCGGCAGCGCGCTGCTGGAGCGCGACGTTCTGCCCACCTATCTCGACAAGCGGCGCTGGTTCTCGGCCAAGGACCAGAAGATCGAGTCGGCGCGCATCGCCTATACAGCAGCCCTGCCCGGCGGCGACCGCGAGCTCCTGATGGCCGAGACCGAGACGCGGATCGACGGCGGAGCCAGCCGCTGGCTGCTGCCGCTTTCCATGCAATGGGAGGACGAGAGCGGCGGCCCCTTGCCTGGCCAACTTGCGATCGCGCGCGTGCGCCGCGGCCGGCGCGTCGGCCTGCTGACGGATGCATTCGCGCTGCCGAGCTTCGCCACGACCGTGGTCACCGCCATGGCGGAGGACAAGGAGATCGACTCGCCCGAAGGCCGCATCATCTTCTCTGCGACCGAAGCCGGCCGCGCGGTGTTGCGTGTGAAGGCCGACGCCAATGTGAGCTGGTTGTCGGCCGAGCAATCCAATAGCTCGCTCATCATCGACGATTTGGCGATCCTGAAGCTTTTCCGCCGGGTCTCGGCCGGCCAGCATCCCGAGGCCGAGATGAGCCGCTATCTGACGCAACAGGGATTCGCCAACACGCCCGCCTTGTTCGGCGAAGTGGTCCGGATCGACGGCAAGGGCGAGCGCCATTCACTTGCGGTGGCCCAGGCCTTCGTGCGCAACCAGGGCGATGCGTGGACCTGGACCCTCAACCAGTTCAAGCGCGCGGTCGACGACCTCGCCATGCACGAGGCCTCTACGGAGACGCGGGCCGATCATGTCGAGGACTATCACGCCGTCGTCGCCGCGATCGGCAAACAGCTTGCGGCCATGCACGTCCTCCTGGCCCGCGACACCGACAACGAAGCCTTCGCGCCACAGATCAGCACGGCGGAGGACGTCGAGCGCTGGGTCGTCCGCGCACGGGCCCTCGTCAACAAGGCTTGCGACTCCATCAACCGGCTCCCGAAAGGGGACAGCGAATCGGACGACTCCGCAGCCGCCGAGCTGATGGCCCACAAGGAAGAGCTGCTGGCAGCAATGGAACGACTTGCCCGGTCCGGCCAGGGTACGCTGCTGACTCGCATTCATGGCGACTTCCACCTCGGCCAGGTGCTGGTGGCGACTGGCGACGCCTATATCATCGACTTCGAGGGTGAGCCGGGCCGGCCCCTCGCCGAGCGGCGGGCCAAGATGAGTCCGCTGCAGGACGTGGCGGGGCTGATGCGGTCGCTCGATTATGCCGTGGCGACGACGCTCGATCCCAAGACACCGGCCTATGCGCCATTGCCGGAGGCGATGCGGGTGAAGTTCATGCGCCGCCTGCGCGATGCCTCCCAACACGCTTTCCATGATGCCTACCGAGCCGGCCTCGGCGAGCTCGAGGGGCTCGACAACCCCGACCTGCTGCTCTTCTTCATGATCGAAAAGGCCGCCTACGAAGTCGTCTACGAGGCGGCCAATCGGCCTGCCTGGATCTCGGTGCCGCTGCACGGGCTGCATCGCTATACCATGCGCGTGCTCGCCAAGGATGCGGAGACCGCCTCGTGAGCTCGCTTGCACCCTTGGCTCTGCCGCGCGAGGAGGCAGAGGCGCTGGCCGGCGCGCGCCACAAGGACCCCTTCAAGGTGCTCGGTCCGCATGACCTTCCCGAAGGGCGTCTGATCAGGGCTTACTTGCCCGGCGCCCTCAGCGTCGAGGTATTGCGGCGCGCGGACCGGAGTTCCATTGGCTCCCTTTGCCAGAAGGATGGGACCGGCCTTTTCGAGGGCCTCGTCGCCGATCGCGCGCCCTATCTCCTGCGGATCAAGTGGCCGGATGCCGTGCAGGAAACGGAGGACCCCTACTCCTTCGGGCCGATGCTGGGCGATCTCGACCTGCATCTCTTCAACGAAGGCCGCCACTTCGAATTGGCCAGCGTCATGGGCGCCAATGCCATGACATTCGAGGGCGTCGACGGCGTCGGCTTTTCCGTATGGGCGCCCAACGCAAGCCGGGTCGCTGTCGTCGGCGACTTCAACAGCTGGGATTCGCGCCGGCACGCCATGCGGCTACGCTATCCAGCCGGCGTCTGGGAGCTGTTCGTGCCGCGCCTGACGCCCGGCATGCGCTACAAGTTCGACATCGTCGGGCCCGGCGGCGTGCGGCTGCCGCAGAAGGCCGATCCGCTGGCGCAGCAGGCCGAGCCTGCGCCGGCGACCGCATCCGTTGTCGCCTCGCCCAAGCAGTGGCGCTGGCACGACGACGCCTGGATGCAGCGGCGCGGCGACCGGCAGGCGGCAACGGCCCCGATCTCGATCTACGAGGTCCATCTAGGCTCGTGGATGCGCCCCGGCGGCACTGTCTCCTGGGAGACGGCGGCACAGCGCCTCATTCCCTACATCGTCGACATGGGGTTCACCCACCTCGAGCTGTTGCCGATCGCCGAGTATCCGTTTGGCGGTTCGTGGGGCTACCAGCCGCTCGGCCTGTTCGCACCGACCGGGCGCTACGGCGCGCCCGACGAGTTCGCCCAATTCGTGGACCGCCTGCATGCCGCGGGCATCGGCCTGATCCTCGACTGGGTGCCGGCGCACTTTCCGACCGATCCGCATGGCCTTGCCCGTTTCGACGGCACCGCGCTCTACGAACATCTCGACCCGCGCGAAGGCTTCCACCGCGACTGGAACACCTTCATCTACAATTTCGGTCGGCGTGAGGTGCAGGGCTTCCTGATCGCGAGCGCGCTGCACTGGCTGGAACACTTCCATATCGACGGCCTGCGCGTCGACGCCGTCGCCTCCATGCTGTATCGCGACTACAGCCGGGCCGCAGGCGAGTGGATCCCCAATATCTACGGCGGCCGCGAGCACCTCGAAGCGATCGACTTCCTGCGCCATCTCAATGCCGTCGTGAAGGAGCGCTGCCCGGGCGTCGTGACCATCGCCGAGGAATCGACCGCCTGGCCCGGCGTAACGCGCTCGGAGCGCGAATTGGGGCTCGGCTTTTCCTACAAGTGGAACATGGGCTGGATGCACGACACGCTCCTCTACATGGAGCGCGATCCCATCCACCGCTCCTATCATCATGACGAGATGACTTTCGGCCTGCTCTACGGCTTCTCGGAGAAGTTCATCCTGCCGTTGTCCCATGACGAGGTGGTGCACGGCAAAGGTTCGCTGCTTGGCAAGATGCCGGGCGACCGCTGGCGGAAGTTCGCGAACCTGCGCGCCTATTTCGGCTTCATGTGGTCGCATCCCGGCAAGAAGCTCCTGTTCATGGGCGGCGAGATCGCGCAGGAGCGCGAGTGGAGCCACGACCGCGAGATCGACTGGTTCCTGCTCGACAATCCCGAGCATGCGGGCATCCAGCGCCTGGTGCGCGACCTCAACCAACTCTATCGCCGCGAGCCTGCACTGCACCTGCGCGACAGCGAACCGGAGGGCTTCCGCTGGATCGTCGGCGACGACCGCTCCAACTCGGTCTTTGCCTATTTCCGGCTCGGGCGGGATGACGACGCGCCCGTTCTGGTCGTCTGCAACATGACGCCGACGCCGCGTCAGAACTACCGGATCGGCGTTCCCAAAGGGGGCATCTGGCGGGAGATCATGAACACCGACTCGCGCTTCTACGGTGGCAGCGACATGGGTAACAGCGGAGCGCTCCACGCCGTCCCGCAGGCCATGCACGGCGAAGCGCATTCGCTCGACCTCACTCTGCCGCCGCTCGCCACCCTGTTCCTCCGGGCAGAAGGCTGATCGGTGCCCGCCTACCCCGATCGCCTCGAGCCGGGGGTGCCCTTCCCGCTGGGTGCTACCTGGGACGGACTCGGCACCAACTTTGCCGTCTTCTCTGGCAATGCCGCGCGTATCGACCTCTGCATCTTCGATCCCAACGGCCGACGCGAGGTGGAACGCTATACTCTACCGCAGTATACCGACGAAATCTGGCACGGTTATCTGCCCGGCAGCCGAGCCGGGCTGATCTACGGCTATCGCGCCTACGGACCTTACGAGCCGCAGCACGGCCATCGCTTCAATCCCCACAAGCTGCTGCTCGATCCCTACGCGCGGCGCATTGCCGGCGATCTCAGGAGCTCGGATGCGCTGTTCGGCTACCGCGTGAACTCGCCACGCGCCGATCTCTCCTTCGACCGCCGCGACAGTGCGCCCGGCATGCTGAAGGCGGTCGTCACGGCGGACGCCTTCCACTGGGGTGACGATCGGCCGCCGAACATTCCGTGGTCCGATCTGGTCATCTACGAGGCCCATCTGCGCGGCCTGACCATGCTGCGCCAGGATTTGCGTCCGCGCGAGCGCGGCACCTTCGCGGCGCTGGCGGAACCCGCGGTGATCGACCACCTGCGCCGGCTCGGCGTCAACGCGGTCGAGCTGCTGCCGATCCACGCCTTCGTACAGGACCAATATCTCCTGAAGAAGGAGCTGCGGAATTACTGGGGCTACAACACACTCGGCTTCTTCGCCATCGAGCCGCGTTATCTCTCGGATGGATCGGCGGAGGAAATGCGCATCGCCGTGCGCCGCCTGCACGCCGCCGGCATCGAAGTCATCCTCGACGTCGTCTACAACCACACCGCCGAGGGCAGCGAGCTCGGTCCCACGCTTTCCTTCCGCGGCCTCGACAATGCGAGCTATTACCGGCTAGTGCCGGACAATCCGAGGCACAACATCAACGACACCGGGACCGGCAATACCTTCAACCTCTCGCATCCACGCGTGCTGCAACTCGTCATGGATTCGCTGCGCTATTGGGTGACGTCGTTCCATGTCGACGGCTTTCGTTTCGATCTCGGCGTGACGTTGGGCCGTGAAGGATATGGCTTCGATCCCGGCTCGGGCTTCTTCGATGCGATTTTGCAGGATCCGATCCTGTCCCAGGTGAAGCTGATCTCCGAGCCCTGGGATCCGGGACCGGGCGGCTATCAGCTCGGCGCGCATCCGCCGCGCTTCGCCGAATGGAACGATCGCTATCGCGACGGCCTTCGGCGCTATTGGCGGGGCGACGAGGGTCAACGGCAGGATTTTTCGGCGCGCCTTGCCGGCTCGGCCGATATCTTCGAGCATCGCGGCCGCCGCCCCTATGCGTCGATAAACTTCGCCGCCTGCCACGACGGTTTCACGTTGCGCGACACGGTGAGCTATGCCGAGCGACACAACGAAGCCAACGGCGAAGACAACAACGATGGCACCGCCGAGAACTACTCGGCGAACTGGGGTGTCGAAGGACCGACCGACGATCCGGCGATCAACGAGATCCGGCGCCGCCTGCAATATGCCATGCTTGCCACGGTGATGCTGTCGCAGGGCACGCCCATGTTGCTGGGCGGCGACGAGTTCGGTCGCAGCCAAAAGGGTAACAACAACGCCTACTGCCAGGACAACGAAATCTCCTGGTTCGACTGGGAGCAGGCCGACTCGGAGGAGGGCCGCGCCCTCACGGCGTTCGTCAGCCGGGTGATCGCGCTGCGTCATCGCCATCCGGTGTTGCGCTGCAGCCAATACCTGCACGGTCGCGACCAGCCGGCGCCCGACGTGCTCGACATCCAGTGGTTCGATCAGCAGGGCCAGCAGATAACGAGCGATGCCTGGAACAATCCGCAGGAACGCACGCTCGTCCTGCAGCGCGCGTCGAAGGAAGAGGAGAATGTCGTCACCATCCTCACCTGCTTCTTCAATCCCACACCGGACGATCAGCCCTTCACCCTGCCGCCTCCCGATCTTCCCGCCGAGATGCTGATCGACAGCGCCTCGCCGAAGGAGCCGGAACGGGCGCTCGAAGGTCGCACCCTGCTCGTGAAATCGCGCAGCGTTGTCCTCACCAGGAGCGTTCTCGAACCGGAGAAGACATGACCGCATTCGCTCGAGCGATGCCGTTCGGCGCCACCCTTCTGGGCGATGGCCGCACGCGCTTTCGGCTTTGGGCGCCGCAACAAGACGAGGTCGCCGTGGTGGTCGAGGGCAGCGCGGCAGAGCCCATGAGCAAGCGGCCCGATGGCTGGTTCGAGCTCGAGACGCGCTGTCCGGCCGGCGGGCGATATCGCTACCGCCTCGGGTCTGGGCTCGACGTGCCGGACCCCGCAGCGCGCGCGCAGGAAAGCGACGTGCATGGGCCGAGCCTCGTCGTCGATCCTTCGGCCTATCGATGGCGGCATCCCGACTGGTCGGGGCGGCCTTGGGCAGAGACGGTCCTCTACGAGCTGCATGCCGGCCTCTACGGCGGTTTCGCCGGCTTGACGGACGAGCTGCCGCGCCTTGCCGCGCTTGGCGTCACGGCAGTCGAACTGATGCCCGTCAACGATTTTTCTGGCCAGCGCAACTGGGGTTACGACGGCGTGCTGCCTTTCGCACCCGATCGCGCGTACGGCACACCCGGTGAGTTGAAGGCGCTGATCGACCGGGCGCACGAGCTGCGGCTCATGATGTTCCTCGACGTCGTCTACAACCATTTCGGGCCCGAAGGGAACTACCTCGGCCTCTACGCGCCGCAATTCTTCCGCAACGATGTGCCGACGCCCTGGGGTTCGGCCATTGATTTCCGTCAGCCGGCGGTACGCCGGTTCTTCATCGAAAACGCGCTCTACTGGCTGATGGAATATCGCTTCGACGGTCTCCGGTTCGATGCCGTGCATGCGATCGTCGATCAGGAATTCCTGGACGAGATGGCGGCCGAGATCCGCAACACCGTGGAGCCGGGCCGCCATGTCCACCTCGTGCTCGAGCATGACGGCAACGACGCCAGCCATTTGCGCAAAGGCTACGATGCGCAGTGGAACGACGACGCCCATCACGTGCTGCACGTGATGCTGACCGGTGAGGGCGACGGCTACTATGGCGACTACGCCGATGAATCGGCGCAAAAGCTGGCCCGCTGCCTGTCCGAAGGCTTCGTCTATCAAGGTGAGCCGTCGGCCTACCGCAAGGGCGAGCGTCGCGGCGCCCCCTGCGCCGACCTCCCGCCCACGGCCTTCGTCCTGTTCCTGCAAAATCACGACCAGATCGGCAACAGACCATTCGGTGATCGGCTGACGACTCTTGTCGACCCGGAAGCGTTGAAGGCAGCGGTCGGCCTGCAATTGCTGGCGCCGAACATCCCGCTCCTGTTCATGGGTGAGGAGCGATTTGCCCGCACGCCGTTCCAGTTCTTCACCGACTATCACGGCGATTTGGCGAACGCGGTGCGTGAAGGACGCAAACGGGAATTCGCCGCCTTCACGAAATTCGCCGGAAAGGACATTCCCGATCCCAATGCGCTCGAAACCTTCGAGCGTTGCCGCCTCGACGGCAAGGGCGACGACAGCTTCTACCGCAACGCGCTGAAGCTGAGGCACGAGCTCGTCGCGCCGCGCCTGGCCGGCACCCGGAATCTCGAGGCCACGGTGCTGGGCCCATCGGCCGTGCTGGCGCGGTGGCGGCTCGGAGACGGCGCGGTCCTGGCAATCGCCGCCAATCTTGGCGAGTCTGCCGTCGCCCTTGCACGGCCGAGTGGCCGCCCGGTCTTCGAAACGCGCGCCGGCGCGCTGGCGGACGAAAGGCTTGGCGCGCGCACGACAGCTGTGTTCATCGAGGAGCCCGCATGACCGACGCGGCGATCCGCCAGCTCGCGCAGCAGGCCGGCATCGCTGTCGACTGGACCGACGCCGCCGGCCAACCGCAGCAAGTATCTGTTCCTTGCCTTCGCCGATTGCTGGCTGCTCTCGGCTTTCCCTGCGAAAAGCCGGACGAGCTGCGCGAGAGCGGCGACCGCCTGAAGCTGGCGCAGGCCGATCGGCCTCTTGTGACGGCAACGGTGGGCACGCCGACGCCTATGACGGAGCTCGACGGCGAAGTCCCGGCCGAGCTGGTTCTCGAGGACGGCTGGCGGCAGTCGCTTCTGTTGCGCGATCGTCGGCTTCCGCCGATCGCCACCGCCGGCTACCACAAGTTGCGCTACGCCGATCGCGAGATCGCGCTTGCGGTGGCGCCGCCGCGCTGCCTGACCCTCGCCGAGATCGCCAAAGGCCGCAAGCTTTGGGGCATCGGCGTCCAGCTCTACAGCCTGCGGCGCGCCGGCGACTGCGGCATCGGCGACACGACAGGACTGCGGGCGTTGGGCCGCAGCGCCGCGGCGAGCGGTGCCGATGCGATTGCGGTCAGCCCCACGCACAGCCTCTTTCCCGTCGATCCTTCGCGTTACGGCCCCTATTCGCCCTCGAGCCGGTTGTTCCTCAATCCGCTGCTGGCGGATCCCGCTGACGCGCTGGGAGAGGATCGTGTTCGCACGGCCATGGGATCGGGTACGGTGCCGGACCGGCCGCTGATCGACTGGGCAGAGGATAGCCGAGCGAAGTTCGCCCTGTTGCGACGGCTCTACGATGACTTCGTATTGCATGACCTTGCGACCGGGACAGCGCTTGCCAACAGGTTCAGGACCTTCGTGCAGGAGGGCGCCGCCGCCTTGCAACGGCACGCCCGCTTCGAGGCCGACGCCACCGGGGGATCGACGCCAGTCGATTACTTCCTGTTCCTGCAGTGGATCGCCGATACCTCCTTTGCCAGCGCGCAGGCCGACCTGCGCGACGCCGGCATGCGGATCGGCATTGTCAGCGATCTTGCGATCGGCCTCGATCCCGGCGGCAGTGAAGTCGCTGCCACCCCGGACCAGTTCCTGACGGGTCTCAGCATCGGTGCGCCGCCCGATGCCTTCAATCCCAACGGCCAAAACTGGGGACTCACGTCCTTCTCCCCTCAGGGCTTGGTCGCCTCGGGCTTCGACGGGTTCATTGCCACCGTACGCGCCAGCTTGCGCCATTCCGGCGGCGTGCGCATCGATCACGCGATGGGCCTGATGCGGCTTTGGCTGGTGCCGGACGGCGCTTCACCTACGGAAGGCGCGTATCTCTCCTATCCAATGGACGACCTCATGCGCCTGCTGGCGCTGGAGTCCCACCGCCACCGAGCCGCGATCGTCGGCGAGGATCTCGGCACGGTGCCGCCCGAGTTTCGCCGCCGCTGCCGGACCGTCGGCATGGCGGGCATGGACGTTCTGTGGTTCGAGCGCGATGGCCGCGGATTTCTTCCGCCGGCGCAATGGCGAGACGATGCCGTTGCGATGACCAGCACGCATGACCTGCCGACCGTCGCCGGCTGGTGGCGGGGCGCCGACCTCGAGTTGCGGCGCGACCTCGGCATGGCAAAGCAGGAAGACGTCGATGGGCGGGCGCGCGACCGCGCCGTGCTGTGGCGCACCTTCGACAAGGCCGGCATTGCCAAGCAGGCACTCCCGCCGCCGGAGGATGCTGAAACTGCTGTCGATGCTGCGATCGCCTTCGTGGCGGGAACACCCGATCCGCTGGCTCTCGTGCCGCTCGAAGACATCATCGGCACCGCGGAACAGCCCAACCTGCCCGGCACGATCGATCAACACCCCAACTGGCGTCGTCGATTCAGCCAGCCGGCAGACCGGCTCCTGCAGGAACCGGCCGCGGCGCGGCGGCTCCGGCTGCTGCAACAGGCCCGGCCATGATCCCGCGCGCCACCCTGCGCCTGCAGTTCCACAAAGGTTTCACCTTCGCCGACGCCGAGAAGATCGTGCCCTATATTGCCGAGCTTGGCGTCAGCCATCTCTACGCCTCGCCGATCATGGCGGCGCGTGCGGGGTCGATGCACGGCTACGACGTGATCGATCCGACGCGGATCAATCCGGAACTGGGTGGCGAGGAGGGTCTGAAGCGTCTTGTCGAGGCTTTGCGCCGATACAAGCTCGGCCTGATCGTCGACATCGTGCCGAACCACATGGCGGCCAGCCTGGAAAATTCCTGGTGGGTCGACGTGCTCCATCATGGCGAGGCCGGCCGCTACGCCCGCTCCTTCGACATCGACTGGGCGGCGGAGGATCCGCAGCTTCGCGGCCGGGTGTTCCTGCCATTGTTGGGCAAGCCGCTGCATGAGGCCGTCGCTTCGAAGGAGCTCGCGGTCGTCGATTGCGAAGGCAAGCCCGCCCTGCGCTATTACGATCATTATCTGCCAATGACCGGCCCGGACATCGAGCGGCAGCCCTATCGGCTCGGCTGGTGGCGCACCGCCAACGATCGCATCAACTGGCGACGCTTCTTCGACATCAACGATCTTGTCTGCCTGCGGATGGAGGACCCGGAGACGTTCGAGAACGTCCATGCGCTGATTGCGCGTCTTTACCAAGAGGGACTGATCGACGGCGTACGGATCGATCATGTCGACGGTCTCAACGATCCCGCTGCCTACTGCCGCGAGCTCCGCCGCCGGCTCGATCCCGACGATCCGTCGCGACCCTATCTCGTCGTCGAGAAGATCCTGCTGAAGGGCGAGACATTGCCAGCCGATTGGGAATGCGACGGCACCACAGGCTACGACTTCATGGACCAGGTGAGTGCCCTACAGCACGATCCGGCCGCGGAATCGCTGCTTGCCGAGGCATGGGCGAGGATAAGCGGCCGGCCCCGCGACTTCGCCATCGAGGAAGAGGCCGCGCGCCGGCACATCATCGCTCACAGCTTTGCCGCCCTGCTCGAAGCCACGGTCGCGGCGTTCGACCGCCTCGCCAAGATGGACCCACTCGCCTCGGAGATCAGCCGGCCGGCGCTGCGGCGGGCCCTGACCGAGATGCTCGTGCACTTCCCCGTCTATCGCAGTTACGCCACGCTGACGGAGCGTCCGCGGCGCGACCGGATCTATCTCGATGCCGCAGCACGGAATGCCAAGCGCACCGCCCGGCCGGGCGACGGCTGGGTGATCGACACATTGCACCGCTGGCTCAGCGAGCCCACGCCGGACATCACGGCCATCGCACGTTTCCAGCAGTTGAGCGCGCCGGTCGCCGCCAAGTCGGTCGAGGACACCGCATTCTACCGCTATGGCCGCCTGCTTTCGCGCAACGATGTCGGCTTCGACCTCGACCACTTCGGCAGTTGTCCCGCCGAGTTCCATGCCCTGATGCGGGCACGGGCGGAACGCCTTCCACACTCCATGCTGGCGACGGCGACACACGATCACAAGCGCGGTGAAGATGTGCGCGCGAGACTCGCCGTCCTGAGCGAACGGCCGCAGGCCTGGATCGATCGATTGACAAGTTGGATCAGAGACAGCGACGCGCTGCGCACCGACGCCCAGCCGTCGGTTGGAGACGTCGCGATGCTCCTGCAGATGGTCGTCGGCGCTTGGCCGTTCGATCTCGCGCTCGAGGATGAGCGTGGCCGCACCGCCTTTGCCGAGCGGCTCGCGGCATGGCAGGAAAAGGCGCTGCGCGAGGCAAAGCTCCGGACCAATTGGGCCGACCCCAACCCGGCCTACGAAACCGCCGCACGTGAGTTCCTGGTCCGGCTCGTCGCCGACAATGCGCAGCCCAAGTTGCTTGCCGACATCTTCGGCTTCATCCAGTCGGTTGCCGCTGCCGGCGCCGTGAACGCGCTGGCGCAGGTTGTGCTGAAGCTCACAGTGCCTGGCGTTCCCGATCTTTATCAGGGTACCGACTACTGGGACTTGAGCTTGGTCGATCCCGATAATCGACGGCCAGTCGATTTCGAACAGCGGCGCAAGAGTCTGTCGTCTCTGGATGTGGCCGAGGTGCTGGACCGTTGGCGCGATGGGCGGATCAAGCAGGCAATCGTCGCTCGCCTTCTCGGCGCACGTCGTGCGGCGCCGGAGCTCTTTGCACGCGGCGACTACCGGCCCGTTCCAGTCGAAGGCGAGAAAGCCCAGCACATCGTCGCTTTTCTGCGCAGCCACGGGGAAAACCGGATGCTTGTTGTCGTGCCCCGCCTACCCCAGGAATTGCTGCGTCACCAGGATCGCTTGGAGTTGGATCCCGCGACTTGGCAAAGCACGGCACTCGTCCTTCCGGACGAGGCCGATTGGCACGACGTGATTGAAAGCGGAGTACGTCAAGTGCCAAAGCGAAGACTTCGCGTGCAAGACCTGTTTGGCCGTTTGCCGGTGGCGATCTTTTCCACAAAAAGGTCCTAGCTCACGCTTTTACAAAGCGAATCTTCCTTGGGTAGAAGGGAGACTACTCGCGGCGGCGTGGAATGCAGACACGCAGCTTTACGCACGGGAGCCGGGGGAGGGAAAGAGACCCAAGAGCGGCAATCCGACAGCAAGCGGCCATGACCTCACGGTGCGTAGGTAGCGATCACATGGCCAGCCGGAGTGGCGACCGGCCCGCGAGTTTTTCAGCCGTCTTCGTCACCATGTCCGATGTCACGGGCGGATTTCCAGACCACGTCGTCCCATAGGCGAAGGCCACCGATGATGCCCATGTCGTTGGACGCGATCTTCACATTGTCCGGCAGCTTGCTCTCGTCGACCTTGGCGGCATTGCCACCGCCGATATGAAGGGCGTCGTAGTTCAGGAGCGTCCGCACAATCTCGATCATCTTGATCACCCGGCGGTTCCATTTC
>DATEID010000118.1:0-3761 GCA_035279245.1 Reyranella sp. | reverse complement strand
CGCTGGGTGATGAAGTCGAGCTGGTAGAGCGTCCAGTTGATGACGCTGAAAGTCGGATCGAACATCCACTTCCAGGCGAAGGTCGACAACACGGTGGGGATGATGAAAGGCAGCAGGATGAACGCCCGGACCAGCGCCTTGCCGCGGAAGTGCCGGTTGAGCAGCATGGCAAGCCACAGGCCGAGCCCGAGCTTGAATACGGTGGTGACGCCCGTGTACCAGAAGGTGTTCCACACCGCCGTCCAGAAGATGTTGTCGTCCCACAGCCTGGCGAAGTTCGCCAGGCCGACGAAGTGGCCAGGGTCGCCCACCCTCGCATCGCTCAGCGCCAGGAGGACGCCTTCGACGAAGGGGTAGGCGATGAAGAGGCCGAGCAGGATCGCCGTCGGCGCCAAGAGCACCAGGGCAAGCCAGCGCTCGTCCTCCAGCTTTCGCAGCCGCACGATGGGACGCCGGCCTCCTGCCACACCCGGGACTGCGGTGACTGTCATGCGGTGCCCATCGCTTGATTACGAGATCGACTGCTGCCTCATGCCGAGTAGATCTTCTTGAGCTCGCCTTCGGCCCATTTCACGGATTCCTCCGGCGCCATGCCCTGCACCGCCTTGGCGTACATGTCGGTGATGATGTACTTCGACAACGCCTCGGCCGCCTTGCCGTTGGGCAGGCCGGCATACCCCGGCGCCTGGCCGAGCTTCGCCGCGATCTTGAACGGAGCCATCACTGGATCCTTGTCCCACAGCGGATTGGATTCCCACTTGGCCGTGCAAGGCGTCGAGTAGCCCTTCTGAGAGGCGAACCACTTCTCGTAGTTCTTCTCGGCGTGAATCCATTTCAGGAATTCCTTCGCCGCATCCTGGTTCTTGGAATATTTCATCAGCATGTCGGACTGCATGAGGTGCATACCGAACTGGCCGGTCGGTCCGGCCGGCAAGGGCGAATGGAGAATGTCCTTGTAGAGCGGCGTTCCCTTCTCGGTCTGATATTGATCGGGCTTGCGCGAGGCTTCGATGTAGATCGAGGCACCGTTCAAGGTGGCCGAGATGGTTTGCGACAGGAAGGCCCGGTTGTTGTTGGTATCGTCCCACGCCAAGCCGCCCTCGTCGAAGGCATCCTTCCAGAAGCCGGTCATGAACTTCACCGACTCGACCGTCTCCTTGGAATTGATGGCGACCGTCTTGCCGTCGGCGTCGACCTCCTTGCCGCCCCACGACCACATGTAGGGATAGGTGAAGGTCGGCGCATCGCCGAACGTGTGGCCCAGGGTCTGCCCGAGCGGACGGCCCTTGGCCTTCAGTTTCTTTCCGGCGTCACGGTACTCCTGCCAGGTCTTGGGGAACTCCTTGAAGCCCACCTCTTCGAACCATGACTTGCGATAGGAGATCATCGCCCCGATCACCGCCCATGGCATGCTCATGAACATCTTGCCATTGCTGCAGAACGAGCGGCAGTACTTGTAGATTCCACCCTCGCGCTTGCCGAGTTCCTCGGCGATGTCAGTGAGATCGACGACGCTGTTGGCGTAGATGTATGTGTAGTTGTTGAAGGCCATGATCAGGTCCGGACCCGATCCCGACTGGATCGCGGCGGTCGCGCGAGGCTGCAGGTCGTTGCCGTTCACGGTCTCGAGGTTGATCTTCATGCCGAGTTCCTTCTCGGCCTGCGGGATCAATTCCTTGCGCAGGACGGTATCGGAAGCGGGGACGAAGTCGACCCAGCGCAGCCAATGGACGGACTTCTGCTGGGCGTAGGCGGGCGTGCGCCCCGACGCCAGGATGCCGGCCATGCCGGTGGACGCTACGGCAGCCGCGCTGCCTGCCATCTTGATCACGCTACGACGCTTCGTCTTTGCCATCATTTCCTCCCAAGGGACGCGTTCGCCATGGCGGACCGTTCAGGCCGAGCAGCTTCTCCTGAACTCGTCGTCCGCCCGATTCACCGACTCCTCCGGCGCCATCCCTTGCACCGTCTTCGCGAACATGTCGGCGATGATGTATTTCGAGAGGTCGTCAGGCGCCTTGGCATCGGCCTGCGCAAGCGCGTCCCGCCAGGAACTGGCCATGAACTTGGTCGACGCGACTACGCTCCGACGCTGCGGCCTCGCCATATCTTCCTCCCAGAAGACAACCACCTCTTTGGGCGGCTTTTGTGGGCGTCATCGTACGCAGCGGAAAGGAACAGGCGCAAGCCGTGGCACGGAATTTTTCCTGGCGAGTCGGCGCGACATCACGTTCCGTTGTGCGGCGTCTGGACCAATGCGGGATCGAGGGTGAAAAGGTCCTGTGCCCGGCCCACGCCGCGCAGGGCAAAGCGACCGACAGAGACCAGCTTCGCACGGGCCTTTGCCGGAAGCGCGTCGGCGAAGGCCGACGAGATCAGCAGCGGACGATCGACCGAACGGCACATCGAGGCGATACGACTGGTTTCGTTGACCGCCGGTCCGACGACCGTGAAATCGAGTCGGTCGACGCTGCCGATATTGCCGTAGAACACCTCGCCGATATGCAGGCCGAGATAAACCGTCGAGGTCGGTCGGGCCTCCATCGCACGTCGCGCGTTGAGCGCGTGCACGTTGCGGCGCATCGCCGCCTCGGCCCGGAGTGCATTGAGGCAGGCGACGGCAGGATCCTCGGCGCGGAAGATGGCAAGCGTGCCGTCGCCGATCAGCTTCAGCACCTCGCCTCCTGCCTCGTGGATCGCCGTGATCACTGCATCGGCATAGTCGTTCAAAAGGGGAATGATCTCGTCCGGCGCCGCGGTGTCGCTGATCGACGTGAAATCGTGCAGGTCGGAGAACCACAGGACGGCATCGATGCGGTCGGCGACGCCGCGCTGGATGCGGCCCTTGATCACCCGCCGCCCGGCGTCGCGGCCGAGATAAACCTCGACCAGGGTACCGGCGACGTTGGCGAGCGCGGCGCTCTTCATGGCAAGCCCGAGGGCCGGCGCGAGGCGGCGCAGGGCCGCGATGCCCGTGTCGCCAAAGCCTGCCGGGTGACGCGTCGACCATCCGGAATAGACGCAGTCCATCTCGCCGATCGTGGCATCGGACGCGAAGCGGTACACAAAGGCGATGTAGTCGGTGTGGCCCAGCTCCTTCATTTCCTCGATGACAGGAAAGTCGGCGGGCTCGCCGAAACCGATGCGCCGCCGCAACTCCTCGCCTCCGCTCTGCAGCAAATGATAGAAGGGGCTGCGGTGCCAGGCGTCCGCGGCCTCACCTTCGGTCGTGCGGCCGTATGTGGTCGCCGCCTTCTCCTCGACATCGTCGTTGCGCCAGCGGAAGACGGTACCCTCGTGCACGGGATGAAGCGTGTCGATGACCACGAGCGCCCGGCCGATCGGTAGGCCCGCTGCATTGCATTTGTCGCAGAACTCGCGCAGCAGATCGGCTTCGCTCGCTCCTTCCAGGCCGCGGCGGGTCACCCAGTCGGCGATGCGGTCGATATCGGTCGGATCCATCGTTCCAATGTAAGCCGTGCCGGAGGCGATGCTAGGCTACGCGATCCCTGAAGTGACAGGCGGCACGATGGTCCGACGCGACGGCGGCCAGCGCCGGCAGCTCCTGGACGCAACGATCCGACTTGAGAGGGCAGCGCGGATGGAAGGGGCAGCCGGGCGGCGGATTGAGCGCGCTCGGGATCTCGCCTTTGGCCTTGGCGCGCGCCGTGGCAGCCGCGGCACGGTGGAAGGGATCGGGAATCGCGGCGATCAGGGCGCGCGTGTAGGGATGGCGTGGATTCTCGAAAATCTCCTGCCAG
>DATEID010000117.1:0-4709 GCA_035279245.1 Reyranella sp. | reverse complement strand
CATGTCGAGGCCGACCGGCTGGTCGCGAAGGTCGGCACGCAAAGCCAGGGCCAGGGGCACGAGACGGTGTTCGCGCAGATCCTGTCGGCGGCGCTCGGCGTGCCGATGGAGAGGATCGAGGTCCGGCAGGGCGACACGCGGGCCATCCCTCATGGCGGCGGCACCGGCGGCTCCTCCTCCACCATCATCAGCGGCACGACGCTCAAGCGCGCCGCCGACGTCGTGATCGAGCGCGGCCGCGATCTTGCCGCCGAGCGGCTGGAGACGGCGCCGCAGGACATCGTCTTTCGCGATGGCAGTTTCGAGGTGGTCGGCACCGACCGGCGCATCGGACTGTTCGAGCTGGCCGCCTGGAGGCCGTTCGACGGCGACGCGGTCTTCGCCGACAAGATCGACTCCTTTCCGACCGGCGTCATGGTCTGCGAGGTCGAGGTCGACCCCGAGACGGGCGAGACCCGGATCGATCGCTTCACCGCGGTGGTCGATTGCGGCGTGGTGGTGAACCCGCGGCTGCTCGCCGGCCAGATGCATGGCGGCATGGTCCAGGGAACCGGCAATGCCCTGATGGAGGAAGCCGTCTATGACGAGGAGACCGGCCAGCTCCTGAGCGGCACCCTGATGGACTATGCCCTGCCGCGCGCCGACGACGTGCCGAACCTCGTCGTCGAGACGATCAGCACGCCTTCGCCCAACAACTTCATGGGCTTCAAGGGCGTGGGCGAGCTGCCGGCCAACGGCGCTCCCGCCGCCGTCGCCAACGCCATCCTCGACGCCCTGCACCCATTCGGCATACGCCACCTCGACATGCCGATCACCCCGCACAAGGTGTGGCGGGCTTTGAATCGAAAGTCGTGACAATCATGTTCCTCTCTCCCGTTAGGGCGGGCCAATCGCATATGACCTGATTCCGTCATCCCGAGCGGAGCGCAGCGAAGCCGAGGGATCTCTCTTTTGTCAACGGTTCGGCCGGCAACGGCGGAGCAAAAGAGGTCCCTCGGCTTCGTTCGCTTCGCTCACTTCGCTCGGGACGACGGAGATTGTGCCCAAATGCGCTTGCCCTGCCCGACAGGGGGAGAGGTTAGGTGAGGGGGAATCGACGTGCGCAGCCCCCTCACCCGCCCTCTCCCCCGATCGGGGGAGAGGAGAAGGACGGCCTACTGCCGATCGAGCTTCTGCAATGCCTCGGCGATGGCATCGCTGCCATAACTCGCGTCCGGTGTGACACAGGTTGTGGCCTACGCTGCCCGTCTCGACCGTTTCTTGATCGCCGAACGCAGCGTCGCCTTGATACGGGTCTGCCAACCCGGACCATGGCTGCGGAAGTATTCGAGCACGTCCGCATCGAGCCGCAGAGTCGTCGACACCTTCGGCCGCTCGACCTTGGGCCGACGGCGCTTCACAGGCACGGTGGCGAACCTTGCCTTCCATCTTGGAGTGGAGAGGTCGGGCGCCTCGTCCGGATCAACGAAGGCGAGGGCCATAGAGCGCTTGTTCTTTGCCATTGGGCGTTGTGATTTACTGTTACTACGGAAAAGCGGCGCCACTGTAGTTCCTCATCGGCGATGCCGACGCTCGGGGATGAAACGAATAGACCAAAGCTGTGTCATCCCGAGCGCAGCGAGGGATCTTTGGTCGGCGCTGCCAAGGATCCCTCGCTCTCGCTCGGGATGACACAGCAGCGGCGCGGCGCCCGCTTCTGTTTCTTGTCAGTGGCATGCTCCGATGAGGCATGAGCGAGCTGGAAGCTCGCGGTCCGAGAGTATCAACGCCGATCGAGCTTCTGCAATGCCTCGGCGATGGCCTCGCGGGTTGCAGCGGGCTGCTCGGCGATGGCCTTGGCCAGGAGGCCGAGCTGGTTGCGCAGGGTGTGGACCTGGTCGACGAGGCCCAGCATCGCCTCGACCGTGTCGTCGTCGAGGCCGATATCGTCCACCAGTTCGGCGAGCAGCTGGGCGCGCGCCACGTCGATCGGCTCGAACGTCCAGCTCTCCGCCGCACCGACCGGGCGCAAGAGACCACGGGCGACCCAGCGCTCGACATGGATCACGGTGAGGCGCCGGTTCAGCCGCAGGAGGTCGTCGAGGCTGGTCATGTGAAGGGCTCCATCGCCTTGCGCGGATCGTGGGCACGGCCACCCTCCCACGATTGCAGGAACTCCTTGAGCTTGTCATCGGGCTCGTCGGGCAGGACGACCTTGAGCTTCACGTACTGGTCGCCGCGCTGGCCCGATTTGCGGTCGAGCAGGCCGCGGCCCTTGAGGCGCAGCGACGTGCCGGTGTTGGAGCCAGGCGGCACGTTCAGCATCACCGGCCCGCCGACCGTCGGCACCCGGACCTTGCCGCCCAGCACCGCTTCGGCGAGCGTCACCGGCAGCTCGATGTGGATGTCGTTGTCGCGTGCCTCGAAGAAGGCGTGTGGCTGCACGCGGATCTCGACATAGGCGTCGCCGGCCGGCCGTCCCTTGCTGCCGGGCATGCCCTGTCCCTTCAGCCGCAGCGTCTGGCCGTCGACGGCGCCTTCGGGAATGTCGATGTCGAGCGTGCGGCCGTTGGGCAGGTTCACCCGCTGCTTGCCGCCGCGTGCCGCGACGAGGAACGGAACGGCAAGCGTGTAGGTGACCGGCAGGCCGCTCATGTCGAAGCCTTCGAAGCCCTCGGCCCCGTGGCCACCCGCGCCGTAGTCGAAACCGCGGCGCTGGCCGAACATCTCGGAGAAGACGCCGCCCATGTCGACGAACTCCTCCTGGCCGCCCGAGCGCCGGTACTTCGCTCCGCCCATGCCGCCCGCCTGGTCGCGATAGAAGCCGCGCGGCGGCATCTCCTGGCCGCTGGCGTCGATCTCACCGGCATCGAAGCGCCGGCGCTTCTCGGGATCGGAAAGCAGGTCGTTCGCCTGGGCGATCTCCTTGAACGTGGCTTCGGCGACCTTGTCGCCTGGATTGAGGTCGGGATGGTGCTTCTTGGCGAGCTTGCGGAACGCCTTGCGGATCTCATCCTCCGAGGCGGTCCGAGGCACGCCGAGCACCTCGTAAGGATCTTTCATGCCGCAGGATGTCGTGATGTTTCAGGCAGTTGCAAGAGCCCTGTGCTGCAGGGCGTCGGCGAACAGCCGGTATTTGACCGCGTCGACCGACATTTCGCGGCCCCAGTTCACGAGATCGCGCCACGGGTCGTTGAGCTTGCCGAGGCCGGAGACGACGGCCACCACCGTGCCGAGCTGGATGCGGCCGTCGAGCACGAACAGGCCGCCCATGCCCAGCGCGACGGCCACGGCGAGGTGGTGCATGAAGTTCATGGCGAGGTTCATGCTGAACTTGATCTTGTAGATGCCCATGTTCAGCGCGAATACGCGTTCGATGCGCTCCCGCTCCGGCACGCCGCTCTCGACGATGTCGCCGCCGACATGGCGGATGGTGCGGATCCGCGCCTCGGCGCGGCGGTTGATGGCGCGCTGCATGGGCGGCACGAACAGCATCTGCGGCGCGAGAAGGGCCAGGCTCAGCACCAGCGTCCAGGGCTCGATGTAGGCCATGTAACCCACCACGCTGACCAGGGTGCCGAGCTGCATCAGCGGCTCGGAAATCGCCATGCCGACGAAGCCGCCGATCGGCTCCGCCTCGGCGACGGCCATCGCCGCGTGCGTGCCGGTGTCGCCATTGCCCTCCGCCGACGCGAGCTCGCTTTCGCCAAGGTCGCACAGTGTCTTGCGCAGCGTGCGCACGGCGTGCTCGCTCACCCAGCTGCGATAGACATTGAGCGCGAGCTTCAGCCCCTGCTCGACCAGCGCCACGCCGACATAGGCAAGGGCGAGCCAGACGATGGTCTTGGCAGCGCCGCTCTTGATCGCATCGTTGACGATGCGCCGCTGCAGCTCGAGCGGCACCGAGCTCAGCCCGAAGACCCCGGCGGCAAGAACTGCCAGGCCGATCTGGTGGCGCCCCGAGCAACGTACCACATAGCCCATCAAGGTCTGCGGCAAGGCAGGACATTCCATCGCAAGGGAACGCCCGGAACAGGCCCGCGTTCCCATGGGCGCTCCCGGAGCGCGTCCTAGGGGGCCAGCACCCGGTTCATGCGGACCGCAAGCTCGCCGACGTGATCGGTGATGCAGGTCGTGTGCTCGCCGGGAATCCGCTCGCAACTCACCTTGCTTGCGAGGCGCTTCCAAGGTCCCGCGCCGTATTCCTTCTTGCCAGCATAGTCATCGCACAGGAGACAGAACACCTCGGCCCGCGTCCCTGGCGGTACGTAGTTGGCGAGCGCGCGGAAATACATCGTCCATTTCGACTCACGCCACACTCGCATCGTTCCACTACGAACGGTTCGCGCGACACGTTTGAGAACTGTCGGATCGCCGTTCAGCACGGCACACGCGAGCATCCAGACGGACGACATGGCGCTGCGACGGATCCTGCGGCCCCAAACGCCGGGAACGATGCTGCCGGCGAGCGCCACAACCCACGCGACGATACGGAGGAGCGGGCGCGCATTGAGCGAGAAAGCATCGATCAGGACGATCTTCTCGACGACGCGATCCGCGCGTTCGAGCCGGCCCGCGATCTCGACCGCGCTGAGGCCGCCGTGGCTGTAACCCGCCAGCCAGACCGGCCCCTTGGGCGCGGCGGCCTCGATGTGGAGCATGTAGCGGCCCACCATCTCCTCGACCGTGACGATGCCCTTGGCCTCGTCGAGGATCGAATGGAGCAGATA
>DATEID010000116.1:0-2479 GCA_035279245.1 Reyranella sp. | reverse complement strand
ATGCTATCGACCACGGTCACGAAAAGTGACTGAACGTCGCCGAAATGCTGGAAAACCGACCGGACCGACACGTCGGCCCGCTTGGCGACCCCCACCACCGTGGGCGCTTCGCTGGTCTCCTCGATCATCGCCTTGGCGGCCTCGATGATCTTGCGGCGGGTGGCAGCGGCCCGCCGATTGCGCCCATCCGTCCGAACCATGTCGTTTGCTGGCACGGCGTTGCCGCGCGGCATTACGGCTGCTTCGCTCATATTCACTTTCCCGAAACGGTGTGAAGGTAAAGACAGGTAGCCAAAGGCCTGACCCGTCGCCTATGGAGGGCGTGAAATAGAAGCCGACTGCGGCAGGAACAAGGTGAAGACGGTCGCACCGTGAAAAATATCAGCCATGCAGAATCGGTGAAGGCGCCGAAGGCCATCCTTTGGGATTTCGGCGGCGTCATCCTCACCAGCCCTTTCGAGGCTTTCCGACTCTATGAACAGGAGATCGGATTGCCGGAAGATTTCATTCGCGGTCTCAATGCGCGCAATCCGGACGTCAATGCCTGGGCAAAAATGGAAAGAAGCGAGGTTTCGCTCGAGGAGTTCGTCCGCCTGTTCGAGGCGGAGGCTTTGGAAGCCGGGCACACGGTCGACGGCTGGCGCGTGCTGAAGGCCATCAGCGGCGACATTCGGCCGCAGATGGTCGAGGCGCTGCGCCGCTGCAAGACGGCATTCCGGGTCGCCTGCATCACCAACAACATGAAATCCGGCGAGGGGCCGGCGATGGCACGCAGCCCGGACAAGGCGGTGGCCGTGGCCGAGGTCATGGCGCTTTTTGAGCACGTCGTGGAATCGAGCCGGCTCGGCATGCGCAAGCCCGACCCGCGCATCTATCGCCATGCCTGCGACCTCCTCGGCGTCGAGCCCGAGCACTGCATCTATCTCGACGATCTCGGTATCAACCTGAAACCGGCACGGGCGCTCGGCATGCGCACCATCAAGGTTGGCGATCCCGATCTCGCGATCGCCGAGCTCGAGGAGATGGTCGGCATCCCGCTGCGCTGACGACGAGGACTCCTTGAAGCGCCGCGCCCGTCCGATAACGGCCAAGTACCTGCAGAACGCGGCGACGTTCTATCTCGAGCGCTATCCCAGCACCGCCGAGGGCCTGCGGCGCGTCCTGCAACGTCGGGTACGAAAAGCGGAGATGGCCGAGGCGCCGGTGATGGAGAACGTGCAGCAGGCGATCGACGCCCTTGTCGCGAAGTTCGTGGCATCGGGCGTGATCGACGACAAGGCGTTCGCCCAGACCAAGGCGCGCGCTCTCCACCGGCGTGGCGTGTCGGCCAGGCTCACGCGCCGCAGACTGCAGCTCGCCGGCATCGACGCCGACACGCTCGACCAGGCGCTGGCCGGGCTGGACGAGGAGCTGCACACCAAGCCGAAGGAGCGGGAATGGAAAGCTGCCGCCGCCCTCGCCCGCCGCCGACGCCTCGGCCCCTATCGCGCCGAGCAGGATCGGAAGGAGGCGCGCTCGCGCGATCTTGCGGCGATGGCGCGGGCCGGCTTCGACTACGAGCTTGCCAAGAAGGTGATCGACGCCCCGAACGCCGAGTCGCTGGACGAAGGCTGAGCCGCGCGCCAAGGTCGGTCTGGCATCAACCTTGGTGCAGTAGAGTCGGAAAAGAAGTTTTTCCTTGTCATCCTAAGCGCAGCGAAGGATCTGGCGCACGTTCCAACGGCGTTCTGTGGAACTAACGGGAGGTCCCTCGCTTCGCTCAGGACGACAAAGTTTCGGACACTAGCGGGGACGAGGGATGACCGTCACGATCTGGCACAATCCACGCTGCAGCAAGTCGCGGCAGACGCTCGAGCTTCTGCAGGAGAAGGGTGTGAAACCGGCGATCCGGGAATATCTCAAGGAACCGCCCAGTAAGGCGGAGGTGGAAACCCTGATCGATCTCGTGGGCGGCAATCCGGCGGCGCTGATCCGCGACGGCGAGGCCGAGTTCAAGGCGCTCGGAAAGAAGACGAGCGAACTCGGCAGGGCCGACATCGCCAAGGCGATCGCCAGCCATCCGATCCTGCTGCAACGACCGATCGTCGTCGCCGGCAAGCGTGCCGCCATCGGCCGGCCGCCGGAAGCGGTGTTGCCGCTCCTGAAGTAGATCGATGGTCGGACGGCTGCGCCTCTGGTCGGGTTACGTCCTCCTCGCCTATGTCACGACGCATCTGCTCAACCACGCGCTCGGCTTCGTGTCGTTGCGCGTGCTGGAGGCGGGCCGCCACTGGTTCGTCTTCGTCTGGCAAAGCTTCCCCGGACAAGTCGCGCTCTACGGCGCCCTGTTGCTCCATCTTTCGCTCGCCTTCTGGGCCCTGATCCGCCGCCGCACGCTGGCGCTCTCGGCCTGGGAATGGACGCAGCTCGGCCTCGGCGCGCTCATCATTCCGCTCGGCGCGTTGCATGTCGTCGCAACGCGCATCGCAGCCGACTATTT
>DATEID010000115.1:0-22494 GCA_035279245.1 Reyranella sp. | reverse complement strand
CACGATGAGCCCGATGTCGGCCGAGGCGACGGTGGTGCGCAACTACCTCGACTGGCTGCTGTCGATCCCCTGGCGCAAGCCGACCAAGATCATCAAGGATCTGAAGTACGCCGAGGACGTGCTCAACGCCGATCACCACGGACTGGAGAAGGTGAAGGAGCGCATCCTCGAATACCTCGCGGTCCAGCAGCGGGTCGACAAGATGAAGGGCCCGATCCTGTGCCTCGTCGGTCCCCCGGGCGTGGGCAAGACGTCGCTGGGCAAGTCGATCGCCAAGGCGACCGGCCGCAACTTCGTGCGCATGTCGCTGGGCGGCGTGCGGGACGAGGCCGAGATCCGCGGCCATCGCCGGACCTATATCGGCTCGCTGCCGGGCAAGGTCATCCAGAGCATGAAGAAGGCGAAGTCCTCCAATCCGCTCTTCCTGCTCGACGAGATCGACAAGCTCGGCGCCGATTTCCGGGGCGATCCGTCGTCGGCGCTGCTCGAGGTCCTGGATCCCGAGCAGAACTCGACGTTCAACGACCATTATCTCGAGATCGACTACGACCTGTCGAACGTGATGTTCATCACGACGGCCAACTCGATGCGCATGGCGCAGCCGCTGCTGGACCGTATGGAGATCATCCGGCTGGCCGGCTACACCGAGGACGAGAAGGTGGCGATCGCCCGCAAGCATCTGATCCCCAAGCAGATCGAGGCGAACGGGCTGAAGGACAGCGAACTCGACATCCATGACGACGCGGTGCGCGATCTCGTGCGCTACTACACGCGCGAGGCCGGCGTCCGTAACCTGGAGCGCGAGATCGCCAATCTCGCCCGCAAGGCCACCAAGGAAATCCTCATGAAGGGGACGACCAAGGTGAAGGTCACGGCCAAGAACCTCGACAAGTACGCCGGTGTCCGCCGCTTCCGCTACGGCGAGGCCGAGCTCGAGGATCTGGTGGGAATCACCACGGGTCTGGCGTGGACCGAGGTCGGCGGCGAGCTGTTGCAGGTCGAGGCGGTGCTGGTGCCGGGCCGTGGGCGCGTGACCGTGACCGGCAAGCTGGGCGATGTCATGCAGGAATCGGTGCAGGCGGCCAACGCCTACGTCCGCTCCCGTGCGGCGGCCTTCGGCATCAAGCAGGCCATGTTCGAGAAGCGCGACATCCATGTGCACGTGCCGGAAGGTGCGACGCCCAAGGATGGACCCTCCGCAGGCGTCGCCATGATCACCTCGATCGTGTCGGCACTCACCGGCAATCCGGTCCGCAAGGAAGTCGCCATGACCGGCGAGATCAGCCTGCGCGGCCGGGTCCTGCCGATCGGTGGCCTGAAGGAGAAGCTGCTCGCGGCGTTGCGCGGCGGCCTCAAGACCGTGCTCATCCCCAAGGAGAACGAGCGCGATTTGCCGGAAATCCCCGACAACGTGAAGAAGGGGTTGGAGCTAATTCCGGTTTCGACGGTCGACGAGGTGCTGTCGCGGGCGTTGGTGAAACCCTTGGTTCCGGTCGAATGGGCTGATGATCTGGAACCTGTCGCCAAGAAACCGGCGGAGAGCTCCGAGGCAATGGTCGCGCACTGAACGCGGCTTGCCAGGTCTGCATCAAGGCCCCGGCGGAAGCCGGGGCCTTCTTGCGTTCGGCCCATCATATGAGGCTGGAATCGCGGACAGCCTACAAAATATGGTATTCAACATTGACGCCGTTTTCGCGCCGCTCTTACAGTCCATGTCGCCGATTTGCAGGGGATCGCCCGTGAACAAGCACGACTTGATTGCCGCCGTGGCCGCTTCGACCAATCTTTCCAAGACCGACGCTGCCAACGCCGTCGACTCGATCCTCACTGTCATCACCAAATCGTTGAAGAAAAAGGAGAAGGTCCTGTTGGTCGGGTTTGGCACCTTCCAGGTTTCCAAGCGCCAGGCGGGGGAGGGCCGCAATCCACAGACCGGCGAGAAGATCAGGATCCCTGCCGCGATCGTGCCGCGCTTCCGGCCGAGCAAGGCTTTGAAGGATGCGATCAACTGAGCGGCGCAGCCGGCCGCTTGCTATGCTAGGAAGGCGCAGGGGCGATTAGCTCAGTTGGTAGAGCGCCTCCTTTACACGGAGGATGTCGGCGGTTCGAGTCCGTCATCGCCCACCATTACACATATCGGCGCAGGTATTTCGCGCCTTGCGAAAAACTCAGATATTCCGGGCATTTACACACGATCTCGGGGATGGGCTCGCTTGACACCCCATAGGGGGTCCTTTATCTCTCCGCGCGCCGTTTGGGGCTTTTGCGGGCGTAGTTCAGTTGGTTAGAACGCCGGCCTGTCACGCCGGAGGTCGCGGGTTCGAGTCCCGTCGCTCGCGCCAGCCCCAACGCTGGTAGTCCAACGGACGGAAGGGGTGGCGATGGAAGCTCTTCTGAAGGAATACCTTCCGATATTGATCTTCCTCGGCCTTGCCTTCGCCCTGGTGATTGCCATGCTGGGCGGCTCCTACCTGATTGCCCGCCAGAACCCGAACTCGGAAAAATTGTCGCCCTTCGAGTGCGGCTTTGCGCCGTTCGACGATGCCCGAGGGCAGTTCGATGTGCGTTTCTACCTCGTGGCCATCCTCTTCATCATCTTCGATCTGGAGGTCGCTTTTCTGTTTCCGTGGGCCGTGGCGCTCGGCGACATCGGCATCTTCGGCTTCTGGTCGATGATGCTTTTCCTGGGCGTCCTGACCGTCGGCTTCATATATGAGTGGCACAAGGGAGCGTTGGAATGGGAGTGATCACGCCCGCGAAAGCCAATCCCGCAGCCGATACGGCGCTGTCGCGTGCGCTGAACGATGAACTGGCCGACAAGGGCTTCGTCGTATCCCAGCTCGACAAGTTGGTTTCCTGGGCCCGCACCAGCTCGATGTGGGGCCTGACATTCGGTCTCGCCTGCTGCGGCGTGGAAATGATCCATTGCTGGATGAGCCGGTACGATCTCGATCGTTTCGGCGTGGCGCCCATGCCGAGCCCGCGCTCGGCCGACGTGATGATCGTCGCCGGCACGCTCTGCAACAAGATGGCGCCGGCGCTGCGCAAGATCTACGACCAGATGGCCGAGCCGCGCTACGTGATCTCGATGGGCTCCTGCGCCAACGGCGGCGGCTACTATCATTACAGCTACTCGGTCGTTCGTGGGTGCGACCGCATCGTGCCGGTCGACATTTATGTGCCGGGATGCCCGCCGACAGCCGAAGCGCTGCTCTATGGTGTGCTGCAGCTCCAGAAGAAGGTCCGTCGCACCGGAACGTTGGTCCGGTAGGAGGGCGCGATGGACGAATTGGGCGACTATATTGCGCGCAAGAGCGGCGCGACGACCGGTATCGCGGTTCGCCTGGGCGAGCTGATGCTCGAGACGGCACCCGACAAACTCGTCGCGCTGTTGACCTTCCTCAAGACCGATCCAAAGTGTCTGTTCGCGGAGCTGATGGATGTCTGCGGCGTCGATTGGCCGGAGCGCGAGAAGAGGTTCGACGTCGTCTACAACCTTCTGAGCCTTCAGAACAACCAACGCATCCGCGTAAAGGTCGCGACGGACGAGGCGACACCGGTGCCATCGGCTGCCGCCGTGTACAGCTCCGCCACCTGGTTCGAGCGCGAGACATACGACCTTTACGGCATCTGGTTCTCGGACCATCCGGACTTGCGGCGCATCCTGACCGATTACGGCTTCGAGGGGCATCCACTGCGCAAGGATTTTCCGCTCACCGGGTTCGTCGAGATGCGCTGGGACGATGTGCAGAAGCGCGTGATCTACGAGCCGGTGAAGCTCAGCCAGGAATTTCGGCGTTTCGACTTCCTCAGCCCCTGGGAAGGCGATATTCCGCGCATCCTCCCTGGCGACGAGAAGGCGACCAAGACGAGCTGACATGACCGACGTCGAGATCAAAACGCTTACCATGAACTTCGGGCCGCAGCATCCGGCGGCGCACGGAGTGCTGCGGCTCGTCGTCGAGATGGATGGCGAGATCATCGAGCGTTGCGATCCGCATATCGGCCTGCTCCATCGCGGCACCGAAAAGCTGATCGAATACAAGACCTATCTGCAGGCGGTGCCGTATTTCGACCGGCTCGATTACGTCTCCCCGATGAGCCAGGAGCACGCCTTCGCCCTCGCCGTCGAGAAGCTTCTCGGTATCACGGCGCCGGAGCGGGGCCAGTATATCCGTGTCCTGTTCGCCGAGATCACGCGCATCCTCAACCATCTCCTGAACGTGACGACGTTCGCGATGGATACCGGAGCGCTGACGCCGCCGCTCTGGGGGTTCGAGCAGCGCGAGCTCCTGATGGAATACTATGAAGGCGTGAGCGGCTCGCGCATGCATGCCAACTATTTCCGTCCGGGCGGCGTTCACCAGGATCTGCCCGAGGGCATGCTCGATTCGATGGAAGCCTGGATCAAGCAGTTCCATCCGTTCGTGAAGGACCTCGAGGTGCTGCTGAACGATAACCGCATCTTCCGTCAGCGTACGGTCGATATCGGTGTCGTGTCGAAGCAGCAGGCGCTCGACTGGGGCTTCTCCGGCCCGATGATCCGCGCGTCGGGCATCCCGTGGGACCTGCGCAAGGCGCAACCCTACGACGTCTACGACCGCATGGATTTCGACATTCCGGTCGGCAAGACCGGCGACTGCTTCGCGCGCTACCTCGTGCGGATCGAGGAGATGGTCCAGAGCGCCCGTATCATGGAGCAATGCATCAAGGCCTTGCGGACGGTGAAAGGGCCGGTGCGCATCGACGATCGCAAGATCGCTCCGCCGCGCCGCGCCGAGATGAAGAGCTCGATGGAGGCATTGATCCATCACTTCAAGCTCTATACCGAAGGCTACAAGGTGCCTCCGGGAGAGACCTATACCGTGGTCGAGGCGCCGAAAGGCGAGTTCGGCGTCTACCTGGTCTCGGACGGCACCAACAAGCCATACCGCTGCAAGATCCGCGCGCCCGGGTTTCCGCATCTGCAGGCGCTCGACATGATGACCCGCGGCCACCAGCTCGCCGACATGTCGGCGAACATCGGCTCGCTCGACATCGTGTTCGGCGAGATCGACCGCTAGGAGACGATGCGATGGCGATGATCACCGCCGATCCGAAGGACGTGCCGCAGGTCGCGTCGTTTGCCTTCACGCCGGAAAACCTTGAGAAGGCGAAGGCGCTGATCGCGCAGTATCCGCCGGGCCGTCAGGCGAGCGCCGTGATCGGCGTGCTCGACCTGGCGCAGCGCCAGCAGGGCTGGCTGCCGCGGGCGGCGATGGACGCGGTGGCGGAGCTTCTCGATATGGCGCCGATCCGCGTCTACGAGATTGCGACCTTTTATACGATGTTCCAGCTTCGCCCGAAGGGGAAGTATCTCCTGCAGGTCTGCACCACGACGCCCTGCTGGCTGCGCGGCTCGGAGGGCGTGATGAAGGTCTGCCGCGAGATGGCCGACGGCGAGACTTTCAGCGTCCAGGAAGTGGAGTGCCTCGGCGGCTGCGTGAATGCGCCCGTCGTGCAGATCAACGACGACTTCTACGAGGACCTCGACGAGACTTCCATGCGTCGAATCCTCGACGCGTTTCGCCGCGGCGAGACACCCAAGCCCGGACCGCAGATCGACCGGCAGACATCGGCGCCGGTCGGCGGCCCCATGACATTGAAGAGTGAGTGAGCATGCTTGCCGACAAGGATCGCATCTTCACCAACCTCTACGGCATCCACGACTGGCGGCTGGCGGGCGCGCGCGCCCGCGGCGCCTGGGACAATACCAAGGCGCTGCTCGATCGCGGCCCCGATGCCATCGTCGACGAGATCAAGAAATCCGGCCTGCGCGGGCGCGGCGGCGCGGGCTTCCCGACGGGGCTCAAATGGTCCTTCATGCCGAAGGAGGTCAAGGACCGGCCGCACTATCTCGTGGTGAATGCCGACGAGTCCGAGCCCGGCACCTGCAAGGATCGCGACATCATGCGTCACGATCCGCATCTCCTGGTCGAAGGCTGTCTCGTCGCTGGCTTCGCCATGCGTGCGCATGCCGGTTACATCTACGTGCGCGGCGAATTCTACAATGAAGCGGAGCACCTCAAGGCCGCCATCCGGGAAGCCTATGACGCGGGTTTGCTGGGCAAGAACGCCTGCGGCTCGGGCTGGGACTTCGATCTCCATGTCCATCGCGGCGCCGGCGCCTATATCTGCGGCGAGGAGACGGCGTTGCTCGAAAGCCTCGAAGGCAAGAAGGGCATGCCGCGCCTGAAGCCGCCGTTCCCGGCGGGCGCCGGCCTCTATGGCTGCCCGACGACGGTGAACAATGTCGAGTCGATCGCCGTCGCGCCGACCATCCTGCGCCGCGGTGCGAGCTGGTTCTCGAGCTTTGGCCGCCCCAACAACACAGGCACCAAGCTCTATTGCATCTCGGGCCATGTGAACAAGCCGTGCAATGTCGAGGAGGCGATGAGCATCCCGATGCGCGAGCTGATCGAGAAGTATGCCGGCGGCGTGCGGGGCGGCTGGGACAATCTCCTGGCGGTCATCCCGGGCGGCGCATCGGTGCCGCTTCTGCCGAAGGACATCTGCGATACGGTGCTGATGGATTTCGACGCCCTCAAGGACCAGAAGTCCGGTCTCGGCACGGCCGCCGTCATCGTCATGGACAAGTCGACCGATGTCATAAAGGCGATCGCGCGGCTTTCTTATTTCTACAAGCACGAAAGCTGCGGCCAGTGCACGCCCTGCCGTGAGGGCACGGGCTGGATGTGGCGTGTGATGGAGCGCATGGTCGTGGGCGATGCCCGCATCGAGGAGATCGATGCGCTGGAGGATGTCACCAAGCAGGTCGAAGGCCACACGATCTGCGCCCTGGGCGACGCGGCCGCCTGGCCGATCCAGGGTCTCATTCGCCACTTCCGGCCGGAGATGGAGCGCCGCATCCGGGCGCGCACCCGGCAGCTCGCGGCCGAGTAGGGCAGGAGTATGCAATGCCCAAGATGAAGATCGACGGCGTCGAGATCGAGGTGCCGGCCGGCATCACGGTCCTGCAGGCCTGCGAGGTCGCGGGGGTGGAGATCCCGCGCTTCTGCTATCACGAGCGCCTGTCGATCGCCGGCAACTGCCGCATGTGCCTGGTCGAGCAGGAGAAGGCGCCCAAGCCCATCGCCTCCTGTGCGATGCCGGTCGCCGAGGGCATGGTCATCAAGACCAATACGCCCATGGTCAAGAAGGCGCGCAACGGCGTGATGGAGTTCCTGCTGATCAACCATCCGCTCGACTGTCCGATCTGCGACCAGGGCGGCGAGTGCGACCTGCAGGACCAGGCAATGGCTTTCGGCTTCGATCGCAGCCGCTATCTGGAGAACAAGCGTGCGGTGCCGGACAAGGAGCTCGGCCCGCTGGTCAAGACCTCGATGAACCGCTGCATCCATTGCACGCGCTGCATCCGTTTCGCGACGGAGGTGGCGGGCGTGGAGGAGCTCGGGGCTACCGGCCGTGGCGAGAGCATGGAAGTCACGACCTATGTCGAACATACGCTCACCAGCGAGCTTTCCGGCAACATTGTCGATCTCTGTCCGGTGGGCGCGCTCACCTCGAAGCCTTACGCCTACGAGGCGCGCTCGTGGGAGCTGCGCAAGACGGAATCGGTGGACGTCCTGGACGCGCTTGGCGCCAACATCCGCATCGACACGCGCGGCGCGGTCGTGATGCGCGTCCTGCCGCGCCTCAACGACGACGTGAACGAGGAGTGGATCGGCGACAAGACCCGTCATGCCGTCGACGGGTTGCGCTATCAGCGCCTCGACCGGCCCTATGTCCGCAAGGCAGGCAAGCTGGCGCCGGCAACCTGGGACGAAGCCTTTGCCGCGATCGCCAGCAAGCTCGAAGGCGTCGACGGCAAGAAGATCGCCGCGATCGTCGGCGATCAGTGCGATGCCGAGGCGATGGTCGCGTTGAAGGACCTGATGGCGGCACTCGGCTCGCCTCACGTCGACTGCCGGCAGGACGGCGCCAAGCTACAGGCAGGGGCCCGTGCGGGCTACATCTTCAATGCCGGTATTCGCGGCATCGACCAGGCCGATGCGATCCTGCTGGTCGGCACCAATCCGCGAGTCGAATCCCCCGTGCTGAATGCGAGGATCCGCAAGCGCTACCTGTCCGGCCGCTGCACCATCGCCAGCATCGGGCCGATGGCGGACCTCACCTATGCGGTCGAGCGGCTCGGCGCGGGGCCGGCGACGCTGCGCGAGCTGGTCGAGGGCAAGCTGGGCTTTTTCGACAAGCTCAAGGGAGCCAAGAACCCGCTGATCATCGTCGGCATGGGCGCGCTTGCCCGCGAGGACGGGGCGGCGGTCCTGGCGCTCACGCGCGAGCTCACGGAGAAGCTGAACGCGGTGCGCGAGGACTGGAACGGCTTCGCCGTTCTGCACACCGCGGCGGCACGGGTGGGCGGCCTGGATCTCGGCCTGGCGCCGGGCGAGGGCGGTCGCGACGTGGCCGGCATCCTCGAGGGTGCCCAAGCGAAGGAGATCGACGTCGTCTATCTCCTCGCCGCCGACGAGATCGACACGCAGAAGCTCGGCAAGGCCTTCGTGATCTATCAAGGCCATCACGGCGATGCCGGAGCGCACCGGGCCGACGTGATCCTGCCGGGCGCAGCCTATACCGAGAAACCGGGAACCTATGTGAACACCGAAGGCCGCGTGCAGCTCGGCCGCCGGGCGAATTTCCCGCCAGGCGAGGCGCGCGAGGACTGGGCGATCCTGCGGGCGCTTTCGGAGCGACTGGGCAAGACCTTGCCCTACGATTCGCTCGACCAGGTGCGGGCGCGGTTGGTTGCGGTGAACAGGAGCTTTGCCGCGCTGGACCAGCAACGGCCGGGCGACTGGGGCTCGTTCGGCAAGCCAGGGCCGACCGACGATGCGGCCTTCGCCTCGCCGGTCACGAACTATTACATGACCTGCCCGATCAGCCGGGCTTCGCGGACCATGGCCGAGTGCATGGCGTCGCGGCAGCAGGTCCTGGCGGCGGAGTAGGGGATGTACGCCGATCTGGTCTATTTCTTCACCGTCAACTGGCTCGGCCAGGCGATCGTCATTCTGGCCGAGTGCCTGCTGGTGACGGTACCGCTGTTGCTGGCCGTCGCCTACATGACCTATGCCGATCGCAAAATCTGGGCGTCGATGCAGCTTCGCCGCGGTCCCAATGTCGTCGGGCCGCTCGGTCTGCTGCAGCCGATAGCCGACGGACTGAAGTTGGTGCTGAAGGAAACGATCGTGCCCTCGAGCGCGAACAGGATCCTGTTCCTGATCGCGCCGATGATCACCTTCATGACCGCGCTGATCGCCTGGGCAGTCGTGCCGTTCAACGACGGCTGGGTGATCGCCGATATCAATGTCGGCATTCTCTACCTGTTCGCGATCTCCTCACTCGGCGTCTACGGCATCATCATCGCCGGCTGGGCGTCGAACTCCAAGTACGCGTTCCTTGGCGCGCTGCGGTCGGCGGCGCAGATGGTGTCCTACGAAGTGTCGATCGGCTTCGTGCTCGTGACCGTGCTGCTGTGCGTCGGCTCGCTCAACCTGACGAAGGTCGTTCTGGCGCAGTCTGGCTGGTTCTGGAACTGGTTCTGGCTGCCGCTCCTGCCGATGTTCGTGATCTTCTTCGTATCGGCATTGGCCGAGACCAACCGCACGCCGTTCGACCTGCCGATGTCGGAAGCGGAGCTCGTTCAGGGATTCCAGACCGAATATTCTTCGATGCCGTTCGCCCTGTTCTTCCTCGGCGAATACGCCAACATGATCCTGCTGTCCGCCATGGGCGCGGTGCTGTTCCTCGGCGGCTGGATGTCGCCGATCCCGTACGCGCCGTTTACGTGGATTCCCGGCCTCATCTGGTTCGCGCTCAAGATCGCGCTCCTGCTGTTCTGCTTCAGTTGGAGCAAGGGGACGCTGCCGCGCTACCGCTACGATCAGCTCATGCGCCTGGGTTGGAAGGTGTTCCTGCCGGTCTCGCTGGGATGGCTCGTCCTCACCGCCGCCGTGCTGCAGTTCGGCGGCTGGGTTCCCGGAACTTAGGGAGATCGCTGATGGCTTCTCTCGATCGCGCCGCCCGCACGTTCCTCCTGTCGGAGGTGGTCGCGGGCTTCCTGCTCACCTTGAAATACATGTTCAAGCCCAAGGTGACGGTGAACTACCCCTATGAGAAGGGCCCGCTCAGCCCGCGGTTTCGCGGCGAGCACGCGTTGCGCCGCTATCCCAACGGCGAGGAACGGTGCATTGCCTGCAAGCTCTGCGAGGCCATCTGCCCCGCGCTGGCGATCACCATCGAGGCCGAGCCGCGGGAAGACGGCAGCCGCCGCACCACGCGCTACGACATCGACATGACCAAGTGCATCTACTGCGGTCTCTGTCAGGAAGCATGCCCGGTCGATGCGATCGTCGAGGGTCCCAACTTCGAGTTCTCGGCCGAGACGCGCGAGGAGCTGATGTACAACAAGGAGAAGCTGCTCGCGAACGGCGACCGCTGGGAAAGCGAGATTGCGGCGAACCTCCAGGCCGACGCGGCCTACCGGTAGACCGGGCGGGGGAGAACCATGCTCCAGGCGATCGCCTTCTATGTGTTCGCGTTCGTCACCATGGCATCGGGGGCCATGGTCGTCGTGTCGCGCAATCCGATCTACTCGGTCCTGTTCCTGATCCTTGCCTTCTTCAACGCCGCCGCCCTGTTCCTTCTGATCGGCGCCGAGTTCATCGCGATGATCCTGGTCATCGTCTATGTCGGCGCGGTCGCGGTTCTGTTTCTGTTCGTCGTCATGATGCTCGACATCAATATCGCCAAGCTTCGGGCGGGTTTCTTCAAGTATCTGCCAATTGGCGCCTTGATCGGCCTGGTGCTGCTCGCCGAGATCCTGTTCGCGCTCGGCGTGTTCGGCAGCGGTTCGGCCACCATCTCGGCCCTGGACAGTGCGGGCGCCCATGTCGGAACTGTGGAGAATACGCGTGCGATCGGCCGTGTCCTCTATACGCAGTACTTCTACCTGTTCCAGGCGGCCGGCGTGGTGCTGCTGGTGGCCATGATCGGCGCCATCGTGCTTACCCTGCGACGGCGGCCCGGCGTGCGGCGGCAGCGCATCAGCGAGCAGCTCTTCCGGCCCAAGGAGGAGGCGATCACGATCGTCAAGGTGCCGACGCGGGGAGGGGTGTCATGACGATCGGCCTCGGCCATTATCTGTTCGTTGCGGCCGTGCTCTTCACCTTTGGTGTGCTGGGCATCTTCCTCAACCGCAAGAACGTCATCATCATCCTGATGTGCGTCGAGCTCATGCTGCTCGCGGTCAATATCAATCTCGTGGCCTTCTCGGCGTTCCAGGGCAACGTCATAGGCCAGGTCTTTGCGATGCTCGTGCTCACCGTGGCGGCGGCGGAAGCCGCGATCGGGCTGGCCATCCTCGTCGTCTATTTCCGCAATCGCGGCACCGTCGAGGTCGAAGACATCAACGCGATGAAGGGCTAGGGGCGGGGAACGCAACATGGATCTTGCCGTCAAGCTCATCGTCTTCCTGCCGCTGGTCGCCGCGGCGATCGCCGGTCTGTTCTGCCGTGTGATCGGCGACCGACCGGCGCAGACGGTCACTTGCGCCGCTCTTCTGATCGCGGCCGGGCTTTCGATCTTCGTCTTCGTTCGCATCGGCTTCGGGCCGGAGGACGGCAAGATGATGGTCGTGAGCCTGTTCGACTGGATCGGCTCGGGATCGCTTCAGGTCTCGTGGTCGCTCCGCGTCGACACTCTGACGGCCGTGATGCTGATCGTCGTCACCGGCGTGTCGTCGATGGTGCACGTCTATTCGATCGGCTACATGGCCGACGATCCGTCGATCCCGCGCTTCATGTCGTACCTGAGCCTGTTCACCTTCTTCATGCTGATGCTGGTGACGTCGGACAACCTGGTGCAGCTTTTCTTCGGCTGGGAGGGCGTCGGGCTCGCGTCCTATCTGCTGATCGGCTTCTGGTACGACCGTCCGTCGGCCAATGCCGCCGCCATCAAGGCGTTCATCGTGAACCGCGTGGGCGACTTCGGCTTCGCGCTGGGCATCGCCGCGGTCTGGATGCTGTCGGGCTCGATCGGTTTCCACGAGATCTTCGCCAAGGGTCCCGAGATGGCCCATATGCGCATCGAGTTCCTCGGCATGAATCTGCCGGCGCTCGAGACGGCGTGCATCCTGCTGTTCATCGGCGCCATGGGGAAATCGGCCCAGCTCGGCCTGCACACCTGGCTGCCCGATGCGATGGAGGGCCCGACCCCGGTCTCCGCGCTCATCCATGCCGCGACCATGGTCACCGCCGGCGTCTTCATGGTGTGCCGGCTGTCGCCGCTCTTCGAGCTCGCGCCGGTCGCGTCGCAGGTCGTCACCCTGATCGGCGCGGCGACGGCCTTCTTTGCCGCCACCATCGGTCTCACCCAGTTCGACATCAAGCGGGTGGTTGCCTATTCGACCTGCAGCCAGCTCGGTTACATGTTCTTCGCCGCCGGCGTCGGCGCCTATTCGGCGGCGATGTTCCACCTGATGACCCACGCCTTCTTCAAGGCGTTGCTGTTCCTGGGCTCGGGATCGGTGATCAATTGCCTACATCACGAGCAGGACATGCGCAAGATGGGTGGCGTCAAGGAGAAGGCCCCGCAGACGTTCTGGCTGATGTGGATCGGCACGCTCTCCCTTTCCGGCATCGGCGTGCCGTTCATTCTCGGGCACGGAATTGGCTTTGCCGGCTTCCATTCGAAGGATTCGATCCTCGAGGCGGCCTACGGAGCGGGGACCGACGTCGGTTACATTGCCTACTGGCTGGGCATCGCCGGTGCCTTCATGACGGCGTTCTACTCGACGCGCCTGATGTTCCTGACTTTCTACGGCAAGTATCGCGGCGATCATCACACCTGGGATCACGCGCACGAATCGCCGGCGGTCATGCTGATCCCGCTCTACGTGCTCGCGGTGGGGGCGCTGGCGGCGGGCTTCGTCGCCTATCCCTGGTTCGTGGGCGGCGACTGGGAGCACTTCTGGGCGACGTCCATTGCCGTCAAGGCGACCGAGGAGATCCTGCACCATATGCACGCGGTCCCGACCTGGAGCTCGCTCCTGCCGCTCTTGATGGGCCTGGCCGGCATCGCGCTGAGCTACGTCTATTACCTCGTGCGACCGGACTTGCCGGCCAAGACGATCGCGACCTTCAACGGCCTTTACCAGCTCTTCTACAACAAGTGGTACTTCGACGAGATCTACGATGCGATCTTCGTGCGGCCGGCGCTCGCGATCGGTCGGGCGTTCTGGAAGAAGGGCGACGGTGCGCTGATCGACGGCCTCGGGCCGGACGGCATCGTCGCGCGCTCGCGCGACATGGCGGCCGCCCTCAGCCGCTTCCAGAGCGGATATCTCTATCACTATGCGTTTGCCATGCTGGTCGGAGTGGCGGCCGCCGTGACCTACTTTAGCTGGCCGAGGTAGGGGCGATGTCGAGCTGGCCCATCCTTTCGCTTGTCACCTTCCTGCCGTTGGTGGGGGCGCTGTTCTGTCTTGTGGTCAACGGCCCGAAGGAAGCCGTCGATCGCAATTGCCGCAGCGCCGCTTTGATCACGTCGCTCGTGACGTTCTTGCTTTCCCTCGTTCTGTGGGCGCAGTTCGATCCCGCCAAGGCCGGCTTCCAGTTCGAGGAGAAGCTCGCCTGGATTCCCTCGCTCAACATCGGCTACCACATGGGGATCGACGGCATCTCGCTGTTCTTCGTGCTGCTGTCGACGCTTCTGACGCCGATCTGCGTCCTGTCGAGCTGGGAGGCGGTCCAGACCCACGTCAAGGAGTACATGATCGCGTTCCTCGTGCTCGAGACCTTCATGGTCGGCATGTTCTGCGCGCTCGATCTCGCCTTGTTCTACGTCTTCTTCGAGGGCGTGCTGATCCCGATGTTCCTGATCATCGGCGTCTGGGGAGGCAAGCGGCGCGTTTACGCCGCCTTCAAGTTCTTCCTCTACACGCTGCTGGGTTCGGTGCTGATGCTGCTGGCGATCATCGCCATCTACTGGCAGATCGGCACGACCGACCTCCCGACGGCGTTCGAGAAGCTCAACCTGCCGTTCCAGTGGCAGTTCTGGCTGTGGCTGGCGTTCTTCGCATCCTTCGCGGTCAAGATACCGATGTGGCCGGTCCATACCTGGCTGCCGGACGCGCACGTCGAGGCGCCGACCGCCGGTTCCGTGATCCTGGCGGCCATCCTCCTGAAGATGGGCGGCTACGGCTTCATCCGCTTCTCGGTGACCCTGATGCCCGAGGCGACGCAGTATTTTGCGCCGCTGATCTTCGGGCTGAGCGTCGTCGCCATCATCTACACCTCGCTGGTCGCGCTGGTGCAGGAGGACATGAAGAAGCTGATCGCCTATTCGTCGATCGCCCATATGGGCTTCGTGACGATCGGCATCTACGTCATGAACATGCAGGCGGTGCAGGGTTCGATCTTCCAGATGCTGAGCCACGGCATCGTATCGGCTGCGCTCTTCCTCTGCGTCGGCGTGATTTACGACCGCATGCACACCCGCGAGATCGCGGCCTACGGCGGTCTCGTGCATCGCATGCCGCGCTATGCCTTCGTCTTCCTGTTCTTCACGCTGGCGAGCGTCGGCCTGCCGGGTTTGTCGGGTTTCGTCGGCGAATTCCTGGTCATTCTCGGCACCTTCAAGGCCAACACCTGGGTCGCCTTCCTTGCCACGACGGCGCTGATCACCGGCGCGGCCTATGCGCTCTGGCTCTATCGCAAGATCATCTTCGGCGAGCTGACCAAGGATTCTCTGAAGGCAATCCTCGACATGAACCGCCGCGAGATCGCGGTCTTCCTGCCGCTGGTCCTGATCACTTTGTGGATGGGCGTCTATCCCGCATCCTTCCTCGAACCGATGGCGCCGGCCGTCGACAAGCTGATCGGCGACTACAACGCGGCCATCAAGCTCGCGCAGACGGCGTCGGCGAAGCCATGAGCGGCGGAGAGTGACGAACATGCCCATCGGTCTCGAATCCTGGACGCTGGCCCGGCCGGAGATCTTCCTCGCGGCGGTGACGGCGCTGCTGCTGGTCTATGGCGTGCTGCGCGGCGAGGGTTCGGCGCCTTTCATCGCGGCCGCGACGACGGTCGCGCTGCTGGCGGCGGCCATCCTGATCTTCGTGCCTTATCGCGAGGGCACCGCCTTCGCTTCGCTTTTCGTCGTCGACCGGCTGACGGCGACGATGAAAGCCCTGACGCTGGTAGGAGCGGCGATCATCATCCCCATGTCGCGCACCTATTTCGAGCGCGTGATGGTCTGGCGGTTCGAATATCCGCTGCTGGTGGCGCTTTCGGCGCTCGGCATGATGCTGATGATCTCGGCCAACGACCTGATGTCGCTCTATGTCGGCCTGGAGCTGCAGTCGCTGGCGCTTTACGTGATCGCCGCGTTTCAGCGCGACACGCTGCGCTCGACCGAGGCCGGCGTTAAGTACTTCGTGCTGGGATCGGTGGCGTCCGGCATGCTGCTGTTCGGCGCCTCGCTGATCTACGGCTTCTGCGGCGGGACGGCCTTCGTGCAGATCTCGCGGGCGCTGCTGGACGGCAAGGCGGGCGAGCTCGGCACGGTCATCGGCCTCGTCTTCGTGGTGGCGGGCCTCGCGTTCAAGATCGCGGCGGTGCCGTTCCATATGTGGACGCCCGATGTCTATGAGGGAGCGCCGACCCCGGTGACGGCGTTCTTCGCGATATCGCCCAAGATCGCCGCCATCTCGCTGACCGTCTCGGTGCTCATGGGGCCGTTCAAGCCGCTGTTCGCCGAATGGCAGCAGATCATCGTCGTCGTCTCCGTGCTGTCCATGGCGCTCGGTGCCTTCGCAGCACTTCGCCAGCCCAACATCAAGCGGCTGATGGCCTATTCGTCGATCAGCAATGTCGGGTACATCCTTCTGGGTGTGGCAAGCGGCACCGAGAAGGGCATCCAGTCGATGGTGTTCTATCTCGCGGTCTACATGGTCATGACGCTTGGCGCCTTTGCGATCATCCTGTTGATGAAGCGCCGCGACATCATGGTCGAGAACGTATCCGATCTGGCGGGTCTCGGCCGCACCCAGCCGATGATGGCCTTTGCCATGCTGATCCTGATGTTTTCGTTGGCCGGCATTCCTCCGCTCGCAGGCTTCTGGGCCAAGCTCTACATCTTCATGGCCGCGATCGAGGCCAAGCTGTTCTGGCCGGCCGTGCTCGGCGTCCTCGCCTCGGTGGTGGCGTCGTACTATTACCTGCGGATCGTCAGGGCGATGTATTTCGACGAGCCGGCCGAAGCGCTCGACCGCATGACGTTCGGCGCCAATCGTGCCGTGGCTCTGGCGGCGGCATTCCTCGTTGCGATCTTCTCGCTCGCGCCCCAGCCGCTCAGCGCAGTAGCTGCGGCGGCGGCAAAGGGCCTGTTCCCGTGAGCCCCACGCCCGTCCTGCCGGACGGGTGGACCCTCGTCGCGCTGCAAAGCGTCGGCAGCACGAACGACGAGGCGGCTCGCCTTGCCGACAGCGGGGCGGCGGAAGGCACGGTGGTGTGGGCACGCGAGCAGATCGGCGGGCGTGGCCGGCGTGGACGCCGATGGGCCTCGCCGGTCGGAAACCTCTACAGCTCGACCATCCTGCGGCCCGACTGTCCGGCGCAGAGGGCAACGGAGCTCGGCTTCGTGGCGACGCTTGCCGTGGCGGATATCGTGCCGCCAAGCCGTGCCGTGCGCGTCAAATGGCCGAACGACGTTCTGGTCGATGGCGGCAAGGTCGCGGGCATCCTGCCGGAAAGTGCGATCGGCCAGGATGGCAAGACCGAGCATGTCGTCATGGGCATCGGCGTGAATGTCGGCTTCGCGCCCGATCTTCCAGAGATGCGTTACCGGGCCGCGATGCTGGGAGGTACGGTCGAACGGGCGCTGGAGAAGCTCACGGCCGCGTTGGCCACGCGCCTCGCCCAATGGCGACAAAACGGCTTCGAGACCGTCCGGGCCGACTGGCTGGCCAAAGCAGGCCCCATCGGTCTCGATGTCGACGTGAAGCTCGGCGAGGAGCTGGTGCGCGGGCGCTTCGCCGGGATAGACGGCGACGGCGCGTTGTTGCTGGAGACGCCAGCCGGTCCGCGCAAGATCGTGGCAGGCGAACTGCTGGGTCGGGCCGCCTGAGAAGGAGACCGTCGTGCTGCTCATCGTCAACGCCAACAACACCAACGTCAAATTCGGCGTCATCGACGGCGAGAACATCGTCGGCGAGTGGCGCCAGCACACTTCGGCGATGCGCACCGCCGACGAGCATGCCGTCTGGCTGTTCCAGCTCATGGCAATGGAAGGGATTGAGCCCAGCTCGATCACCGAGGCCATCATCGCAAGCGTGGTGCCGCAGGCCACCTTCAACCTGCGGCGGCTATGCACACGTTATTTCGAGTGCATGCCGCTCGTCCTGGGAGATCCGAACGTTTCCTACGGCATAAAGATCAAGGGCCAGGGGGCGGGGGCCGATCGCATCTGCAACACGATCGGCGCCGCCCTGCTCTTCCCCCGGACGCCGATGATCGTGGTCGACTTCGGCACCGCCACGACCTTCGACGTGGTCGATGAGGAGGGCAGCTACTGCGGCGGTGTCATCGCTCCGGGCATCAATCTCAGCATCGAGGCGCTCGTCAATGCGACCGCGCTTCTGCCGCGCATCGTCGTCGAGAAGCCGGGCCAGGTCATCGGCACCAACACCGTCGAATGCATGCACTCCGGCGTCTTCTGGGGCTATGTCGGCCTGATCGAGGGCATCGTCCAGCGCATCCGCACCGAGTTCGGCCGGCCGATGCGCGTGATCTCCACGGGCGGTCTGGCGCCGGTGTTCGACGGAGCAACCGCGGTGATCGAGCAGATCGTACCGGACATCACGGCGCGCGGCCTGATCGAGATCCACCGGCGCAACCGCTCATGACCGTTCCCGGCGCCGACGAGCTCCTGTTCCTTGCCCTGGGTGGCGCGGGCGAGATCGGCATGAACCTCAATCTCTACGGCCATGCCGGGAAATGGTTGATGGTGGACCTCGGCATCGCATTCGGCGACGACACCATGCCCGGCATCGATGTCGTGATGCCTGACCCTGCCTTCATCGAGGAGCGACGAAACGATCTGGCCGGCATCGTGCTCACGCACGCGCATGAGGATCACCTGGGCGCCGTGGCCGATCTCTGGCCACGGCTCGAAGCGCCGGTCTATGCCACGCCCTTTGCCGCGTCCGTGCTGCGCCGCAAGCTCACGGAGGCCGGCTTGAGGGACGCGGTGCCGATCACCGAGGTCGCCTTGGGCGCGAAGTTCACTGTGGCGCCGTTCGAACTCGAGATGATCACCATGACGCACTCGATTCCCGAACCCAATGCGCTCGCCATCCGCACCAGGCTCGGGACGGTGTTCCATACCGGAGACTGGAAAATCGATCCCGAGCCGCTGCTCGGCGAGAGGACGGACGAAGCGACGCTGAAGCGTCTCGGGGAGGAAGGCGCGCTTGCCATGGTCTGCGACAGCACCAACGTGTTCGTCGAGGGCGAGGCGGGGTCGGAAGCGACGGTGCGCGCCAATCTCGAGAAGCTGGTTAAGACGCGCAAATGCCGCGTGGCGGTGACCTGCTTTGCCTCGAATGTCGCGCGCGTCGAGAGCATCGCCAAGGCGGCCGTCGCTGCCGGCCGGCACCCGGTCCTCGCCGGCCGCGCGGTGCAGCGCATGGTCGAGGCTGCCCAGGAATGCGGCTACCTGGTCGATTTTCCCGAATGCGTCGCCGAACGCGATGCGGGCTATCTGCCGCGCGACAAGGTTCTCTACATTTGCACCGGGAGCCAGGGCGAGCCGCGCGCTTCGATGGCGAAGATCGCCGGCGGGGAACATCGCGACGTCGTGCTCGAGGCCGGCGATACCGCTGTCTTCTCGTCGCGCGTCATCCCCGGCAACGAGCGGGCTGTCGGCCGCTTGCAAAACGAGCTGCTGGCGCGCGGCGTCGAGGTGATCACGGATCAGGACGTCGACATCCACGTCTCCGGTCATCCCGCGCGCGACGAGCTGGTTCGGGTCTATCAGTGGGTGCGGCCGAAGATCGCCGTCCCCGTGCACGGTGAGATCCGCCACATGGTGGAGCATGCGGCCCTTGCCAAGACTTGTCAGGTGCCGGAGACGGTTTTGGCACCGAACGGCACGCTGGTGCGTCTGGCGCCGGGGCCGGCCACGGTCGTCGATCATGTTCATGCCGGCCGACTGGCGCGCGACGGGGACGTGGTGACGCCGGTCGAAGGGGATGCCTTGCGGGAACGGCGCAAGCTTCTCTGGAACGGCGCGGCGTCGGCCACGCTGGTCATCGATGCGCAAGGCCGGCCGCTGGCAAACCCCAAGGTCTCGTTGCGCGGCATAGCCGACAGCGAGGGCGAGCTCGTGCGGGCCGCGGTGACCGCCCTCGAGGAAACGCTGGCCGACCTCAATGCCGCCGAACGGCGCGACGACGGCCGGATCGAAGAGGCGGCGCGCCAGGCGGTGCGCCGCGTCGTGCGCGCGCATCTCGGCAAGAAGCCATTGACGGATGTTCACATCGTCCGCATCTAACCTTCGAGATACGGAGCCCTGAATGATCGGACGCCTGAACCATATCGCCATCGCCGTGCCCGATCTGGACAAGGCGTCGGAACTCTACCGTACCGTGATGGGGGCGAAGGTGAGCGCTCCCAAGGCGCAGCCGGCACACGGCGTGACCGTTGTGTTCGTCGAGCTGCCCAACACCAAGATCGAGCTGCTGCATCCGCTGGGCGAGAAGTCTCCCATCGCCAACTTCCTGGCGCGAAATGCCGATGGCGGCATTCACCATGTCTGCTACGAGGTCGAGGATATTTACGCTGCGCGCGACAAGCTCAAGGCCGGCGGAGCGCGCGTGCTGGGCGACGGCGAACCCAAGATCGGCGCACACGATAAACCGGTGCTATTCCTGCATCCCAAGGACTTCACCGGGACGCTGATCGAGCTCGAGCAGGTCTGAGCGCATCATGGATTGGGCAACCGGCATCATGGTCTACCTGGTCGTCTGGTGGATCATGCTGTTCGCTGTTTTGCCACTCGGCGTACGCCGGGTCGAGAATCCCGGACCGGGTCAGGATCGGGGCGCACCGGAAGATCCTCAGATCCTGCGCAAGGTGGTCATAACGTCGCTGGTCGCCGCGGTGGTGTGGATCGGCTTCTACTTCCTGCACCAGGCGGATATTTTCAATTTTCGTCAATGGGCCGACAGGTACTGACGACAGTTCAAGAAGCTCGCCCAAGCCCCTGAAAGAAAACGGCGGGCTTTCACCCGCCGCTTCTCCAACCCCGAAACTCGTAGTCCGGCGGCTTAAGCCGCTCTCCTCCCTAAACTCGGAACTGTGCCCAAGCCTCAGTGTCTCTAGCCTGTCAACTTTGCTTTGCCAAGACCTTTTCTTTCTGGCGCAGGGGGTTGACGGAACGATTGTTATGAGTTCCGCCGGAACAAACACAAGCAAATGTCCTCGCTCGTCGTCAGACTATCCGATGACCAGATATTTGATCACGAACAGGACAGCGAGAATGCCTACGGCAGGATGAATGTCGCGGAATTTTCCGGCGACGAGCTTGATGCCCGCGTAGGAAATGAAGCCGAAGGCGATGCCTTCGGCGATCGAGAAGGTGAACGGCATGGCGATTGCAGTAATCACCGCCGGCGCGGCCTCCGTGACGTCGTTCCATTCGATCTCGGTCAAGCCGCGTGCCATGAGGCAGGCGACGTAGAGCAAGGCCGGCGCCGTGGCGTAAGGGGGGATGGAGCCGGCAAGCGGCGCAACGAAGAGCGCCAGCAGGAAGAGCACGCCGACCGTCACGGCGGTAAGCCCGGTACGGCCGCCTTCGTTGATGCCGGAGGCGCTCTCGATGTAGCTGGTCGTGGTCGAGGTGCCGATTGCCGCGCCGATCATGGCGGCGGCGCTGTCGGACATCAGCGCACGATTGAGACGGGGAACCGTGCCGTCAGGCCGCATGAAGCCACCGCGATGCGCAAGCGCGATCAAAGTCCCCGTGTTGTCGAACAGATCGACGAACAGGAAAGCGAAGACCACTGTCACCAGTCCGACCTTGAAGGCGCCGACGAGGTCCATCTGGAACAGGACCGGCGCGATCGAAGGCGGCATGTCGAAGATGCCGCCGAATTTCTGGTAGCCGGCAACGACGGAGATGGCGGTCACGGCCAGGACGCCAATGATGACGCCGCCCAGGATCCGGCGATGCTCCAGGGCGACGATCAGGGCGAAACCCAGCGAGGCCATCAGGACAGGCCAGCTGGCGAGGGTGCCGTGCGTGACGAGCGTCGCCTCGTTGGCCACGACGATGCCGGCGTTCTTGAGGGCGATCAGCGCGAGGAACAGGCCGATGCCGGCGGCGATCGCCATCTTTAGCGACTTCGGGATCGCGTTGACGATCCATTCCCGGATCGGCAGCACGCTGATCAGGAAGAAGATGATGCCGGAGAGGAACACGCAACCCAGCGCCACCTGCCAGCTATAGCCCATGCCGCCGACGACGCCGAAGGCGAAGTAGGCGTTGAGTCCCATGCCGGGCGCCAGCGCGATCGGGTAGTTGGCGACGAAGGCCATCAGGAAGCAGCCGATGGCTGCGGCGACGCAGGTCGCGACGAACACCGCCTCGACGGGCATTTTTGCAAGCCCGAGGATCTCCGGATTGACGAAGATGATGTAGGCCATGGTCAGGAAGGTCGTGATGCCGGCGACGACCTCGGTCCGCACATTGGTGTTGTTTTCGTGCAGCTTGAAGAGCCGTTCGAGCATTGTGCATCTCCCCCGAGAAGGACGGCAGTGTGAGCCAGGGACCTGTGCAAAACCAGTCGCAGAGGCTCGGGTTTGCCTTTAGAAGGCCCGTTCCCTACAGTCCGCGGCCATCTCCGACTGCCCGAGCAAGGACCGATCCAGCATGCGCATGAGCCAATATTTCCTGCCGACCCTGAAGGAGACCCCGGCGGAAGCGCAGATCGTGTCCCACCGCCTGATGCTGCGCGCGGGGTTGATCCGCCAGACCAGCGCCGGAATCTATGCCTGGCTGCCGCTCGGCTTCCGGGTGCTGAAGAATATCGAGCGCATCGTTCGCGAGGAGCAGGACGCCTCCGGCGCACAGGAAGTGCTGATGCCGACGATGCAATCGGCCGACCTGTGGCGCGAGAGTGGCCGGTACGACGCGTACGGACCCGAGATGCTGCGCATCAAGGACCGTCACGAGCGCGAGATGCTGTTCGGGCCGACCAACGAGGAGATGATCACGGTGCTCTTCCGTGACGGCGCGAAGAGCTACCGTGATCTTCCGAAGAACCTCTATCACATCCAGTGGAAGTTCCGCGACGAGGTGCGGCCGCGCTTCGGCGTCATGCGCGGTCGCGAGTTCCTGATGAAGGACAACTACTCCTTCGACATCGACAAGGCC
>DATEID010000114.1:0-7039 GCA_035279245.1 Reyranella sp. | reverse complement strand
TAAGGACTCTTCGGCGACCCGATAGGCTTACCCCTTTCGGGGTAAGATCATGTCCGTTTCAATCCCTCGAGCTCGCCGGCCGCCCAGGCCAGCGTCTTCTCCATCGCCTCGCCCCGGAACTGGCGGACGACCATCTGGCTCTGGAAGGACTGGGCCCACATCTGCGCGGCGATGAGGGGCGGCGCGGGCGAGCAGACCACGCCCGCCTTCTGGTCGCCGCCCTTGATGGGATAGTGATAGAGCGTGCCCTTGGGCGGGCCCTCCTCGGCCCAGGTCTTGAAGTCGTTGAACTTCGGATAGGGCGGGATGTCGTAGCCTTGGCTCGCCGCCACCTGCTTCTCGGCCACCTCGCGGCTGGCGAGGTATTCCAGCAGGTTCCTGGCCGCCGGCTTGTTCTTCGAGAAGCTCCACAGACCGTAGAAGCGCGGCAGGATCGGGTTGAAGCGACCCTTCGGTCCCTTGGGGAAGCCGATCGTCCAGCACTTCTCGGCGACCTGCGGGGCGTCGCGCTTGCCGACCGCCCAGGCGCTGGGCGGATTGAAGATCAGCGCCCCCTTGCCGGACAGCAGCCACTTGTTGTTCGAGGCGTCGTCCCAGGCCGTGGCATCGGTCGGGCAGAATGCGGCAAGCTTCTTGCCGTATTCGAGGACCTGGCGCACCGCGTCCGACTTCACCGTGACATTGCCCTTGGCGTCCATCAGCTCGGCGCCGAACGCCAGGAACAGGGCACCGACCCATTGGTTGGTGTCGGTGGTGTTGCCGAGCGGCAGGCCGAAACCGGCGCCCGCCTTCTGGCACTTCTCGGCCGCCGCCAGGAAGGCGTCCCACGTCCAGCTCGCGTCGTCGGGCGGCTTGCCGGCGGGATAAAGCGCCTGCACGTCGATGCCGGCATGCTGCTTCATCAGGTCGAAGCGCGTGCAGCAGCCGAGCAGCAGCGTGCCCCGCGTCATCGGCACCGACGTCCAATGTCCCTCGAACTTGCCGAGATACTCGACCGCGGGATCGATCGGGCCGTTCTTGGCGACGACGTTCTTCACGACGTCGTCGACCGGCTCGAGGCCGGCGCTGTACTGCGCCGCCTCCCAGTTCGTGAACTCCATGATGTCGTGGCCAGCCTTGGCCTGCGATTCCGCCGCCAGCGTGATCAGGAGCTTGTTGCCCTGGCTGGTGATGAAGTCGATCTTGACCTCGACCTTCTCGCGATCGGCCCATTCCTTGATGATCGTCGACTGGACCTCGTTGGCGCCGGGCACCCAGTGGTCCCACAGCCCGATGCTCAGGCTCCCGGCCGCGTTCGCGCTGCGCACGAACGGAGCGCCGACCACACCGGCGGCCGCCGTCGCGGCCATCAGCCGCCGACGCGACAGTTTCTCGACTCGCATGACATCGCCTCCCCGGAAGGAACGCTTCTGCACGCCAAGCTACGAGGACTGACCAATTGTGACGCTGAACGCGCGGAGCTTACCGTCTTTGCCGGGAGCGCGCCACCGCCGCCGGTCTCACTTCAACAACCCTTCGGTCACGCCGTCGAACACGAACTGCATGGCCATGGCGGCGAGCAGCAGGCCGGAGATCCGGCCGACGACGTCGGTGCCGGTGACCCCCAGCACGCGCTTCAGGCCGTCGACCATCACGTAGGCGGCGAGGGTAATGCCGAGGCAGAGCGCCAGCACCAGCAGGATGCCGACCTGGAGCAGCAGGCTGCCCCGCGCGTTGCTCATCAGCAGGATCACGGCCATCAGCGAGCCGGGCCCGGCGATCAGCGGGAAAGCGAGCGGAAAGACGGTGATGTCGCGCGGCGGCCGCGCCTCGGCACGTTCCTCCGGATTGATCGCCGAGGTGCCCGGGCTGGCGGTCATGAGGTTGACGGCCTCGAGGAACAGCAGGACGCCGCCCGCGGTGCGCAGCGCCGGCAGCGAGACATGCAGCACCCCGAGCACTCGCTCGCCGGCCAGCGCGAAGATCAGCAGCACGCTGCCGGCGATCGCCACTGCGCGGCGCGCCGTACGCCGCCGGTCGACCCGGGTCATACCGGCTGTGAGGGTGCCGAACACCGGCGCCGTCTCGAACGGCCCGATCGTGACCAGAAGCGTCACGAAGGCGGAGAGGAGCGTCGCGAGATCGGGCATCGGTCGCGATGCTAACGTTCCGGGAGCGGTCGCGTTTCCGTTTCGTCCCCGCCCCTTCCGCGTCAGCGCCGAACGGTCCAGATCAGGTAGACGATGGCGATCGCAATCACGGCGACGATCAAGGCGATCCAGAAGTTGCCGCGGGGCCGGCGCGGATCGGCGTCGGGGGCGATGCTGTCCTGCGGCGCCGGCGTGAAACCGGGCGCCGGCCGCGCCCTGCCCTGCCGCGTCTCGTCCTCGAGCGCAGTCGCGATTTCCGCCGGTTTGGCCGGTGTCCCGGCCGCCTCCTCGTCGGTGCCGAGCGGCGCCGCGGCCGGATCGGCGCCCGGCACCTTGTCGCCGGTGCGGCCGGCGTCGATGCGCGCCCTGAGCTCGGTCACGTTCGAAGGTCGCTCGGATGTCTTGCGCGGAGAGGCCATGTCCTTCCAACTCGGCGAACCGACGCGAGTTGCGGTCTGCCCGCAACCGCACACAACGACGGAAAGCATCGCTACGCGATGCACCGCCGTCGGTTCCGCGACATCGACAAAAATAAGTCTGTGGAAATTCCGCTCGCGATGCTGGCGTCAGGGCGACGGTTTGCCCAGCATCGCCGCCGCCGCGGGACTCCCCTTGCTTTCGCGGCCAGGGCGCCAGCGCGGCGATGGACCGTGGGTGTGTGGGAACGCGCTGGCGCCTCACCCACGGCCGACCGGAGGGAAGATGCCCAGACAGTACGATCTCGCGGTCGTCGGGACGGGCACGGCGGCGTCGGTCGCGGCCCATCGCTGCCGGGCCGCCGGATGGCGGGTCGTTGTCATCGACCATCTGCCCTTCGGGGGAACCTGCGCGCTGCGCGGCTGCGACCCCAAGAAGGTGCTCGTGGGAATCGCCGAGGCGCTCGACCTCGCCCGCCGCATGCGCGGCAAGGGTATCGCCGGGGGCGATCCGGCCATCGACTGGCCGCAGTCGATCGCCTTCAAGCGGAGCTTCACCGACCCCGTGCCACATGAACGCGAAGAGACGCTCAAGAAGAACGGCATCGATGCGCTCCATGGCCGGGCCCGCTTCACCGGTCCGCGCACGGTCGAGGTCAATGGCGAGTCGATCGAGGCGCGCTTCGTGCTGATCGCGGCGGGCGCCGTGCCCATGCGGCTCGGGATTCCCGGCGAAGAGCATCTCGCCACGAGCACGGACTTCCTCGAGCTCGTCGAGCTTCCCCGCCGGATCGTCTTCGTCGGCGGCGGTTATATCGCAGCCGAATTCTCGCACGTGGCGGTTCGTGGCGGCGCCGAGGTGACGGTCCTGGAGCAGGCCGACAACATCCTCCCGCAATTCGATCCGGACCTGGTCGGCCTGCTCAAGGCGAAATCGGCGAGCCTGGGGATCGACCTTCGACTCGGGACCAGGGTCGTGGCGATCGAGAAGGCGGGCGGGTCCTGCCACGTGCGCATCCGCTCGAGCGGCGCCGAGTCGACGATCGACGCGGATCTCGTGGTGCACGCCGGCGGACGGGTGCCGGATCTCGGCCCCCTGAACCTGGAGGCGGCCCAGGTCGAGCAGGAAAAGGGGCGGCTCAAGCTCAACGACTTCCTGCAGAGCACGTCGAATCCAGCCGTCTATGCCGCCGGCGATGCCGCATCGCGCGGTCCGCCGCTGACACCGGTGGCCAGTCATGACGCTAGGGTCGCCGCCGCAAACATGCTCGAAGGCAACCGTGAAAAGCCCAACTACCTCGGCGTGCCGAGCGTGGTGTTCACGCTCCCGCCGCTGACGCGCGTCGGTCTCCTCGAGGAGGAGGCGCGGCGACAGAACCGCCGGTTCAGCGTGCAGCACAAGGACACGTCCTCCTGGTACGCGGCACGGCGCGTCGGCGAAGAGTGCGCCGGCTTCAAGGTCCTGGTCGAGGAGGGAACCGATCTCATTCTCGGCGCGCATCTCATCGGCCCGCATGCCGAGGAAGCGACCAACCTCTTCGCGCTGGCCATCCGGACCGGTCTCACCGCCGGTCAGCTCCGATCGTCGATCTATGGCTATCCGACCGCGGCATCGGACATTACCTACATGCTGTGATTCCGATCGCGATCGCCGAAAAGGGCGGCGCCAGACGATCCAGTCGAGCGACAGCCTGCCCGAGCCGCCCGCCAGCGTCAGACCAGGAAAGCCATCCCGACCACCAGCGCGATCGCGGCCCGCGAGACGAGGCGGCGCACGGCAAGCGATCGCAGCGCATCGCCGATCGCCTGCGCGCGCGCCTGACGCGCCGCTGCCAGATATGTCGAGGGACCGGAACGAGGGGAGCGAAGACGAGCCATGTCCGCACCTTGCTGCCTGTTGCACCAGGAATGACGTCGTGACCCCGCTTCCCCGGGGGTTGGCGCGCGAAAGCTGCCTCGCGGGGCGCCCGCCGTCACGCCGGTAATGCTCGGCCCCCGGCTGCAGATTTGCCGGTCCCCATCACGCGATCGTAAACGACCGTGAGGCGGGCGCGCTGGCACACTCCCGGCCTTCATCTCGGGAGACGACACATGAAGGTCCTTCGCCTCGCCCTCGCCGCCGCGCTGGGCATCCTTTTCGCGTCAGCGGCCACCGCGCAGACACGGGTGCTGGTGCGCGGCACGATCTCGAAGATCGACGACAAGACCGTCACGGTCGCCACGCGCGAAGGCACGACCGACACGGTCAAGCTCGGCGACAAGTGGTCGGTGTCGCTGGTCGAGCCGATCGCCATGTCGGCGATCAAGCCCGGCGCGTTCGTGGGCATCGCCTCGCTCGGCAACGAGGCGCTCGAGGTTCTGGTCTTCCCCGAGGCCATGCGCGGCACCGGCGAGGGCCACTATCCATGGGACCTCAAGCCGCAAAGCATGATGACCAACGCCACGGTGGCGACGGTGGCGCAGGCGAGCGACGGCCAGAGTCTCAAGCTCGATTACAAGGGCGGCACGCAGACGATCCATGTGAAGCCCGGCACCCCTGTCGTCACCTTCGCGCCCGGCCAGCGATCGGACGCCAGGCCCGGCGCCAAGGTCATGTTCGGTGCGCTGAAAGCCGCCGACGGCACGCTGACCGTCACCCACCTCAACGTCGGCAAGGACGGCATGATGCCGCCGATGTGACCCGCCCCCTCACCTAGCCTCTCCCCCTTGCAGGGCTATCGGATTCACACATTTCGGATCCATAGTGTTGAGCCGTATTTGATGGCGTTGAACTGGGTGATGCCGATACGCATGACCTTGGGCCCTGGTTTTCCGTAGTATCCAGTCCACCCGCCGAGCCTGGCGATGACCCAGGCGGCGAAGGCCAAGGTTCCTTTAGGATGGGGATTGCGCTGCCGTTCGGTCTTGCCTTCGAGCCGTGCCGAGACGGCCTCCAGGACGGGTCGGTCGTCTGGCGCGAAGGCGTCGCCGAGGAGTTGCGCGGTGTTGCCATCGCGGGCCTGGACCAGTTGCTTGACGGTGACGGCGGCGACGGTGGCGGCCGCGACCAGGTTGATCATGGCCTGGGGCTGGGCGATGTCAGCAGCCTCGATGTCGAAGCCGGCGGTCTTGAGGGTTCGGAAGAACTCCTCGATGGTCCAGCGCTGGCGATAAAGGTCGATGATGCGCCGGGCGTGGTCCACGCTGTCGACGACGTGGGTCGTCAGCAGCCGCCAGTGCACGGGTTTGCCATCCGTCGGCGGTACGGTCTCGCGCACATCGACCAGCGTCAGGTCAAGCGTCGCCGGCAATGCCGGATCGGCACCGTGCAGCGGCCGGCGCAGCGTCACCGCTGCAAAGCGCAGGGCAAGCTCGGTGCGGCGCTCCGGACGGCCGGGGGCTGCCGGGATGGTCGTCACGAAGCGCCCTTGCTCGGGCTGACCGTCGATGAAGTCGAACAACAGCCCGTCCGCCGCTTGGGCCGGCGGCGCATCGATGCGCCGGTTCTGGCAGGCCCGCACGATCAGGTCGACGTTCGACGGGCGCTCGGCAAACAGCTCGTAGAAGTCGCTCTCGCGATCCGACAACGCTGTGATCGTTCGCGCTGCCGACAGAACCGCCCCGGCCTGCCGAACCCCCTCGATCCAGCGCCGCGATTCCTTGGCCGACGTCTGTCGCTTCCGCCGGAGCGCAAGCGCGTCGGCGCCACGGTTCCAGACCTCCATCGACACCAGGCCCAGCAGCGCCCCGCTGCCGACCTCCACCGCCAGCACAGGATGCAGCAGCAGCCCGCGCGTCGAGCCGCCCTTGCCGACTATCCCGTATCCAGCCGCCGCCGCCCGTCGCCCGCCCAGCACCAACTCGCTGGTGTCCTGGATCGCAACAACCTCACGCCCCGCCACCCGCCGGCCCGTCTGCTCGCCGGCATGCTCCGACATCGCCGCCGGCGTCACCGACCGGTTGCGCAGAAAGCGCGTGAACTGCATCTCCCGCGCCCGCGTCCCGCCAAGCCGCCGGATGCACGAACCAGGCCGACCCACCAATGCGGCATGAAGATGGGCCCCCCTTTTGCCAGCCGACCGTCGCCAAACCGACCCAGACCGTACTCCACGCAAAACATTGATCTCTCCGTCTTCCATCCTCACAGACAGAGAATCAGTCATCACATCCTCACGCAACAAAGATGTGTGAATGCGAAAGTGTAATCAGGGGCGGAGGGGTCAGAGCAACGCAATGGGGCTCATGACCCCTCCGGCGCTGCGCGCCACCTCCCCATACGATGGGGAGGGAAAGACTCAGCGCTTCCCTTCGATCTCGATCTCCAGGAGATGCGGCTTGCCGGACTTGAAGGCGGCGGCGACAGCGGCCTTGATGTCGTCGGCCTTGGTTACATGCGTGCCGCCGATGCCCATGCCCCTGGCGAGGTCGACGAAACCGAGCGCCGGTCCCGTCAAGTCCATGTGCATATAGGGCTTGTTGGACTTCACGTCGAAGCGCGTGCGGTAGGCGTCGATA
>DATEID010000113.1:0-6401 GCA_035279245.1 Reyranella sp. | reverse complement strand
GAAGTTGATGTCGACGATCTCCACGCCCGGACGGCCGACCCGCTTGGCGATGTCCTTCACCATGTCGACGCCGAATCCTTCCGGGCCCGAGGCGCCGCGCACCATCCACGGCGCCACGCCGAAGTCGGAGCCGACGACCATTGTCTTATCCTTGGGATGGTCGGCGTCCTGCGCCATCGCCGCGCTCGGAAGAACGACGGCCACCGCCGCCGCAATCAACAGGCTTCGCATCACGATCCCCTTCTTTTGCCTCCCGTGGGGCAAAGACTATGCCTCTTTCAGCCCCGCCGCACGCTTGCGCCGCCGTCCACCGGCAACGTCACGCCGGTGATGAAGTTGGCCTCGTCCGAGGCCAGGAACAATGCGGCGTTGGCGACGTCCCAGCCGGTGCCCATCTTCTTGCGCAGCGGCACCTGGGCGTCGCGCTGGGCTTCGATCTCGGCGCGCGTCTTCTTGAATTCGCGGGCGCGGGTATCGACCGCCATGGGCGTATTCATCAGGCCGGGCAGGATCACGTTGGCGCGGATGCCGTAGCTCGCGTTCTGGTAGGCGAGCTGTTCGGTGAAGGACACCATCGCCGCCTTGGTCGCCTTGTAGGCGACATAGGGATAGGTCGTGATGACGGCCATCGAGGAGATATTGATGATGGCGCCGCTCTGCTGACGGCGCATGATCGGGATCACCTCTTTGCAGGCGAGGATACAGCTCTTGAGGTTGATCGCAACGCAACGGTCGAACGCCTCCTCGCTGATCTCGAGCAGCTCGGCATCGCCGCCCGCCAGCGACACGCCGACATTGTTGTGCAGAATGTCGACGCGGCCCCAGCGCGCCTGCGTGTCGGCCACCATGGCCTTGATATCGCGAGCCTTGGTGACGTCGGCCTTGCAGGCGACGGCCGTGCCCTGCTTCTCGGCGATCATCTTGACGGTCTCTTCCGCCGATCCGAGGTCGCGATCGACGCAGACCACCTTGGCGCCCTCGCGCGCGAAGGTGAGAGCGGTGGCGCGGCCGTTGCCCATGCCCTCGCCGGGGCTCTGGCCTGCGCCGACCACGATGGCGACCTTGTCCTTGAGACGCATGTCACGACACTCCATACCTTTTGTCATCCCCACCGCAGTGCGGAGCGCGCAGTGGAGGGATCTTTCATTCGGCGTGTGGAAGAGAGGCCCTTCGACTTCGCTCCGCTTCGCTCAGGGCGATGGCTACGCCATCGGATATTGCTTCAGAACTTCCTTGTAATGAGGTTCGTTGTCGATCTTCATCGTCGCGAGCACCCGCACCACCGCGCAGTAGAAGGCGATCGTCAGCACGAGGTCGGTCATGTGCTCGTCGGAGAGGTGTTGCTTGATCTCGGCAAAGGTCGCGTCGGACATGCCTAACTCGCGCACCATCTCGCGCGCCCCTTTCAGGATCGCCTTGGCGAGCGGCTCGAGCCCGGATGACTTACCTTCGGTCTCTGCCATCAGCCCCTGGATGTCTTCGTCGGTGACGCCGAAATCCTTGCCGATCTTCACGTGGTGGGTGAATTCGTATTCCGACTTCTCCATCCAGCCGACCTGCAGGATCGCCAGTTCGCGCAGGCGCGGATCGAGCTTGCTCTTGAAGCGGATGAAGTTGCCGATGCCGTTGAAGGCCTTCGCCATGTCGGGGCTGTTCACCAGCAGCTTGTGCAGGTTGGTGTTGCGCTTCAGCATGTCGCGATATTCCGGCGCGACCTGATCGGGTTCGAGATAGGGCAGGCGGGCCATGCTTGTCTGTCTCCTCAATGATCCTGTGAGTCGCGCTCGGGCCCCTGCAGCGTGACGCCGCCATCGACCACCAGGACCTGGCCGGTGATGTAGCGAGCGTGGCTGCTCATCAGGAACCGCACCGCATGGCCGATGTCCCAGCCGGTGCCTTCGAGCTTCAGGGTCGAGGCGCGGGCGCGCTGGCTGCGGGCGGCCTCGCTCATGCCGCGGGCATAGACCATCGGCGTGTACATCGGGCCGGGGCAGATGCAGTTGACCCGGATATGGTCCTTGCCGTGATCGACGGCCATCGCACGCGTCAGCCCGATCACGGCCGCCTTGGAGGTCGTGTAGGTCGTGAGGCCGCGCGGGCGCAGCGCCGAGATCGAAGAGATGTTGACGATCGCTCCGCCCTTGGCGGTCTTGATCATCGCCGGGATCGCGTGCTTGGAGAGCAGGAACATAGTCTCGACATTGACCTGCATGACGCGCCGGAATTCCTCCGGCCTCTCCTGGACGACACTGCCACGGCTGCCGATGCCGACATTGTTGTCGAGGAAATCGAGTCGGCCCCAATGGTCGACTGCGGCATCGATGAGGCGTCGGCAGTCGGCTTCCTTCGTGGCGTCGCACGGCTCGGCGACGGCGACGCCGCCCTCGGCCTTGATCATCTCGACGGTGCGCTCCGCGAGCTTGACGTCGAGGTCGGACACCACGACTTTGGTGCCGGCGCGCGCCAGCAGGATCGCTGCCGCCCGACCGTTGCCGATGCCATCGCCCGCGGCGCCGCCGCCCGACACGATCGCCACCCGGCCGTCGAGGCCGGGATCGTCCTCAGGACCTTTCATCGCTTCCCCCTTTGCGACCGGTTTCACGGCCAGCCAGCGCCCGGCACGTCCACCCGCACAGTCTCGATTCGGCCGTCGCGCCTTTCGGCGATGGCAGGCCCGCTGCTCGAATTGGTGATGACGTAGAGGGTGCGCCGGTCCGCGCCGCCCAGCATGCAGGCGTAGGCGCCGCGCGGGGCAAGATCGACGCTGTGCGTGACGCGGCCGCCCTTCAGCACGCGCAGCACACGATGGCCGAACGGATCGGCGACCCAGATGCCGCCTTCGGCGTCGAGGCAGATGCCGTCGGGATAGCAACCGTCGATCGCCGCCCATAGCCGCTTGTTGGAAAGCGTGCCGTCGGCCGCCACGTCGAACGCGGTGAGCCGGTGGGCGAAGGTCTCGCCTACGATCAGCGTCTGCCCGTCGGGCGTGATCACGGTACCGTTGGGAAAAAGAAGATCGTCAGCCGCCTTGTGCACCGACCCATCCGGATCGACGCGGATCAGACAGGTGGTGCGTGGCTCCTCGCCGGCATGCCGGTCGTAGCCGAAATTCCCGACATAGGCGCGGCCGAGACCGTCGACCACCATGTCGTTGCAAGGGCCCGTCGCGAGCGATTCGAGCTCGGCCTCGACGGCCAGCTTGCCGCTGCCGAAGCGCATGAGCCGGCGGTCGGTCATGCTGACGATCAGAAGCGTGCCATCCGGTCGCCAGCCGAGGCCTGAGGGCCGGCCGGGCACTTCGACGATCGTCTCGGCCTTGCCGCTTTCGTCGACCGCCCGGACCTGATGCACATAGAAGTCCGAGAACCAGAGCCGGCCATCATGCCAGCGCGGTCCCTCGCCGAAACAGAGACCGGAGAGGAAGGGCTCGAGTTTCATGACCGTTCGAACCGAAGAACAAGGATCCCTCGCTGCGCTCGGGATGAGACGGCTCTGGGAACGCGCACCGCAGACCAAAATTCCGGTGTCATCCCGAGGGCAAAGCCCGAGGGATCTTCAAGGCCACAGTGATGCTGCCTGGTCATCGATCCCACTCGATCTTGAAGGCCTCGCCCTGGCGCTTGATGTAGCCGGCGTTGGCGCCGGGGAAGTGGGCCGGGCAGAGAAGCGCGCCGCTTTCGGCGCAGTCCTCGAGGAGCAGCCGCCGGCTCTTGGCCGACAGATCCTGGTCCCAGCAGAACTGGCTCGACCAGTCCGGATAATAGACCTGGATCGGATGATGCATGATGTCGCCGGAGAAGCAGGCGCGCCGGCCGCCATCCTTCAGGTTGATCGCGACGGAACCCGGCGTGTGGCCGGGATAGTCCTTCAGGGTCAGCAGCGGATCGGGCTGGTGGTCGGTCTCGATCATCACCGCCTTGCCGGCCTCGACGACCGGCAGCACCGAATCGTCGAACGAGCCGCCGTTGACGTTCGGTCCCTGCGTCTTGCGTTCCTGCTCCCAATGCGCGTACTCGCGCTTGGCGAACAGGTACTTCGCGTTGGGGAAGGTCGGTACCCAGCGACCGTTCTCGAGCCGCGTGTTCCAGCCGACATGGTCGACATGGAGATGGGTGCACATCACGAAGTCGACCGATTCGGCCGGGCAGCCGCAGGCCTTCAGCCGCTCGAGGAAGGGCGTGTCGAGATTGTTCCAGCCGGGATTCTGCCGTTGCTTGTGATTGCCGAGGCAGGTGTCGATCAGGATCGTGTGATGCGGCGTCTTCACGATCCAGGTGTGCACGCTGCCGACCAGCCGATCGCTGCCCGCCTCGACATGCTCGGGCACCATCCAGGATTTGTGCGCATCGAAGGCTTGCTGGTCGAACCTGGGGAACATGCGGCTCGGCTTGAAGCCGGGGCCGCAGATCTCCTCGACCTTCTGGATGGTGGTGCTGCCCAGCTTGCGCACGGTCATGATGGTCCGTTCCTCTCAGAAGGTGACGACGCTGCGGATCGATTCGCCGCGATGCATCAGGTCGAAGGCATCGTTGATGCGCTCGATCGGCATGGTGTGCGTGATGAGCGAGTCGATATCGATCTTGCCGTTCATGTACCAGTCGACGATCCGCGGCACGTCGCGCCGGCCCTTGGCGCCGCCGAACGCCGTGCCGAGCCACTGCCGGCCGGTGACGAGCTGGAACGGCCGCGTGCTGATCTCCTGGCCGGCGCCGGCCACGCCGATGATCACCGACTTGCCCCAGCCGCGATGGCAACATTCCAGCGCCTGACGCATCAGCTTGGTGTTGCCGACGCACTCGAAGCTGTAGTCGGCGCCGCCGTCGGTCATCTCGACGAGATGGGCCACGAGATCCTTGCCTTCGAGCGTCTCGGGATTGACGAAGTGCGTGAGGCCGAACTTGCGCGCCAGCGCCTCGCGCGCGGGATTGAGATCGACGCCCACGATCATGCTGGCGCCTGCCAGGCGCGCACCCTGCACGACGTTGAGCCCGATGCCGCCCAAGCCGAACACCACGACGTTGGCTCCCGGCTCGACCTTGGCAGTGTTGATGACCGCACCGATACCGGTCGTTACGCCGCAGCCGATGTAGCAGACCTTGTCGAACGGCGCGTCGGACCGGATCCTGGCGAGCGCGATCTCGGGCAGCACCGTGTAGTTCGAGAAGGTCGAGCAGCCCATGTAGTGATGGATCTTCTTGCCCTTGATCGAGAAGCGCGAGGTGCCGTCGGGCATGACGCCCTGGCCTTGCGTGCCGCGGATCGCGGTGCAGAGGTTGGTCTTGCCCGAGAGGCAGGATTTGCACTGCCGGCATTCGGGCGTGTAGAGCGGGATCACGTGGTCGCCTTTCTCGAGCGACACCACGCCCGGCCCGACATCGACCACGATGCCCGCGCCCTCATGGCCGAAGATCACGGGAAAGAGGCCCTCGGGATCGCCGCCCGAGCGCGTGAACTCGTCGGTATGGCAGACGCCCGATGCCTTGATCTCGACCAGCACCTCGCCGAACTTCGGCCCTTCGAGATCGACCGTCTCGATTTCGAGCTGCTTGCCGGCTTCGTAACAGACCGCCGCCTTCGTCTTCACGCTATGCTCCCGGGCTGAGGGGGCGAAGCCTAGAGCAGGGGGGCGGCCGCAGTCTATGCCGCTGCCACTTTTGCGCGGCCGCCGACCATCCGAGACTTCGCTTCGCGATATTGCTGGATCAGGCGGCGGCAGAGCTCGGCAGCGGTCGGGATGTCGTCGATGTTCCCGACGCCGTGGCCCGCCGTGTAGATGTCCTTCCAGCGCTTCTTGCTCTCCTGCGCGGCGACGATCTTGCCGGGCAGCGTGGTGCGCAGCACGTCGAGATCGATGCCGGCGGCGAGCAGGCTCGGCACCAGCCAGTTGGCCGGCGCACCGTCGATCGACGCGGTCAGGAACACGTCGGTCGCCCGCGTGTCGAGGATCATCTTCTTGTGCGGCTCGGCGGCCATCGCCTCGCGCGTGGCGATGAATCGCGTGCCGATATAGGCGAGGTCCGCGCCCATCGCCTCGGCGGCCAGCACGTCGCGACCGGTCGACATGCCGCCGGCCAGCACGACCGCGAAATGATCGCCGAGCTGGCGCACCTCGTTCATCAGCGCGAAGGGGTTGATCGTGCCGGTATGACCACCCGCGCCGCCGGCCACGGCGATGATGCCGTCGACACCCGCTTCCAGCGCCTTCTCGGCATGGCGGCGGTTGGCGATGTCGTGCAGCGCCACGGCGCCCCAGCTGTGCATGCGCTCGATGGCGTCGCCGGGCGCGCCCTTCGAGGTGAGCACCACCGGAACGCGGTATTTCTCGACCAGCTCGAGGTCGCCGGGATAGCGCGGATTGGAGGGATGGACGACGAGATTGACCGCCCACGGCGCGGGCTTCC
>DATEID010000112.1:0-27647 GCA_035279245.1 Reyranella sp. | reverse complement strand
GATCTCCGTCACGACTATCCCCACAACCCCAAGACACGCCCCAACGCACATCATCGTAGCGTGTTCGGTCGCTCGGGAAAATGGCGACGGCCATCGGCCCCCTCACCCAACCTCTCCCCGATGGGGAGAGGAGCATGAGATGATTACCAACGGGGAGAGGAGCATGAGGCGCGCTCTTGCTCCTCTCCCCCGCTCAGGGGGAGAGGTCGGGTGAGGGGGCGGCGGCGAGGGCCTGGCGGAGGGCGTGCTCGAGGTCGCTTTGCTGGAACGGCTTGGGCAGGATCGGCGCGTCGGCGAGGGCGTCCGGCACGTTGTCGGCGCCGTAGCCGGTGGCGAACACGAAGGCGCGGCCGCGCTCGGCCAGCAGCTCGGCGATCGGAAAGGTCCGTTTGCCGTCGAGGTTGACGTCGAGGATGGCCACGTCGAAGGCAAGCGAGCGCGCCTTCTCCAGCGCCTCGTCGAAGCGCCCGGCCGTGCCCGCGACGCGACAGCCGAGATTGTCGAGCGCATCCTCGATCAGCATCGTGACCAGGAACTCGTCCTCGACGATCAGCACCTGCTTGCCCGCCAGACCGTCGCTCAACTCTGCGTCGTCCGCCATGCCAACTCTCCCAACTCGCCGATCGGCGCCTCGATCGTGCAGACGAGGCCGGTGCGCTCGAACGAAAGCCGCACCTCGCCGCCGAGGTCGTAGGCCAGCCCTTTCTCCAGGAGGCGCGAGCCGAAGCCGCGCCGGCGCGGCGGCGTCACCGGCGGTCCGTCCATCTCGCGCCATTCGAGGCGGAAGCGGCTGTCGTTCTCGCCGGCCGGAGCCCAGGTGATCGCGATGCGTCCGTGCGGGTCCGAAAGCGCACCGTACTTCACCGCATTGGTGGCGAGCTCGTGCAGCGCCATCGAGATCGCAAGCGCCGCCTTGGGCCGCAGGAAGATCTCCGGGCCGCCGCTCTCGACGCGCGCCGGCGCGACCCCGCGCCCGCGATAGGCCGATGTGGCGCCGGCCACGATCTCGCTGATCGGCGCGTTGGCCCAATGCTCGCGCGTCAGCACGTCGTGCGCCCGCGCCAGCGCCAGCAGCCGGGCATCGAGCGCCGTCCGTCCCTGCTCCGCGCTCTTCGCCTCGCGCATCGACTGCACGGCGAGCGACTGCACGGTGGCCAGCGTGTTCTTGACGCGATGGTTCAACTCGTCGACCAGCACCTTCAATTGCGCCGCCCGCTCCTGCAGCGCCTCGCGCTCGCGGTCGCGCTCGATGGCGATGGCGGCGAGATGGGTGGCGATGTCGATCACCTCGGGATCGGCGGGCTCGGGATCGCACGGCCGGCTGTAGTAGATCGCGAGCGACCCCAGCACCCGCCCGCCGGCGCCGCGGATCGGCGTCGAGCGGCCGGCGCGGATGCCGCAGGCCGCCATCAGCCGGCGCCATTCCTCGCTGTAGCGCGTCTCGTTCTCGGTATCGGTCACGCGCACGGTCGCACATCGGTGCGCCGCCTCGCTGCACGATCCCGCATATGGCGGTGTGATCGGCACGCCGTCGAGCGCCACGTGATAGGCCTCGGGCAGGCTCGGGCCGCTGCCGCGGCGAAGATGCCCGCCCTCGTCGTCGAGGTGCAGGATGCCGCAACGCGTTCCCGGTTCCTGCGCCTCCAGGAACAGCACCACGGCGTCGAGGATCTGCACCAGCGGCGCCGCCGTCGCCACCATCTCCAGGATCCGCCGCTGGGCCAGCGCCTTCGCCTCGTCGCGTTTGCGCTTGCCGATGTCGCGGGCGATCTTCGACCCGCCGATGATCCGGCCCGTCTCGCCGACGATGGGAGAAATCGTCAGGGAAACATCGATCAGGGTGCCGTCCTTGCGCTGCCGGACGGTCTCGTCGTGCTCGATGCGCTCGCCGCGCCGGATCCGCGCCAGAATCCCCGGCTCCTCGTGCTGGCGGTCGGGCGGCATGAGCATGGTGACGGGCCGGCCGACCACCTCCTCGGCCGTGTAGCCGAACAGTCGCTCCGCCCCCTGGTTCCAGGTGCGGATGATGCCCTCGAGATCCTTGCCCACGATCGCATCGTCGGACGATTCGACGATCGCCGCGAGATGGGCTCTCGCCTCGTCCGTGCGCTTGCGCTCGCTGATGTCGGTCGCCGTGCCGATCCATTCCATCACCTCGCCGGCCACGTCGAGCACCGGCACCGCGCGCGAGTGCGTCCAGCCGAGCGTGCCGTCGGCCCGGATGACGCGATGATCGAGCTCGAACACGCTTTTCGCGCGGACCGCCTCCGCCGCCGCCGCCATCACCGCCGGCTGGTCGTCCGGATGGACGTACTTCTGCATCCAGGAACGAAGCGGATCGGTCGTGTCCGCAATGAAGTCGCGGCCGATCAGTTGCCGCAGCTCGCTCCAGTCGGGGCTCATGCGATAGACCGCCTCGGATCCGGCCGTCACGAGGCTGCGGAAGCGCAGCTCGCTTTCCCGCAGCGCGTTCTCGGCCATCGCATGCTGGACCGCCGCCCAGGTCCGCTCGATGGTCTCCTCCGCGAGCGCCACCTCTTCCTCGGTCCAGTGGCGCACCGTTGCCGAGTGGATCGTGAGGCCGGCGACGAAGCGGCCCGATTTGATCAGCGGGACGCCGATATAGGCCCGGATCTGGAGAGTGCGATAGCGGGCCTGCTCGGCCTGCGTCAGGTTCGCATCAGCCTCGACATCGTCCGACCAGACGGCAAGGCCGCCGTTCAAGGCGGCGAAAACCCTGGGGCCGAACGAAGCGATCGGGAAGCGGCCCGACATGTGCGGCACGCCGTGAACGTAGTCGCCTTCGACCACGTAATCGCTGCCCGCCACGGTGAAATAGGCGACGCGGCTCGCGCCCAGGCGCTGACCCAGCAGCCGGCTCGTCGCCTCCTTGATCTCCTCCGGACGGGCGAGCGGCCGCAGCGCGTCGCTGAGCTGCAGCAGGAAGGCCTGCCGCTCCTCGCTTCGCCGCAATGCCTCCGTCGCCTGCTGGCGCGCGCTGGCGATCTGCAGATGCGCGGCCACGCGCGCGACCAGCTCGCGCGCGGAGAAGGGCTTCACGAGATAGTCGTCGGCGCCGGCTTCCAGTCCTTCGACCCGGCTCTCCTCGCCGGCGCGGGCCGACAGCATGATCACCGGGATGTCGGCCAGTGTCGGATCGTTGCGGATCGCGCGCAGGAGGCCGAACCCGTCGAGGCCCGGCATCATCACGTCGGCCAGCACGAGATCGGGCCGCTTCGCGCGCATCGCCTCGAGCGCCGCGCCACCGTCGGGCACCGCCAGCACGGTGCAGCGCGATCCCAGCAGCCGGCGCACGTAGGCCCGCATGTCGGCATTGTCGTCGGCCAGCAGGATCCGCGTGCCTTTGGGCAGCCCCGCCGCCGTCTCGGCGCCCTCGGCCTGGCGCCGCGCCTCGGGAAAGGCCAGCGCATCGGCTTCCTCGTCGCTCAGCCAGCGCAGCGCCTCCTCGACATAGGCCTCGGCGCGCACCGCGGTCGAGGCAAGCCGGCGCCCGGCGTCGATATGCTCGGCCGGCAGGTGTGCCATGCCGAACGGCACCGTCACGACGAATGTCGTGCCGCGCCCCTCCTCGCTCTCGGCACGGACGGTGCCGCCGTGCAGCTTCACCAGCTCCTGCACCAGCGCGAGACCGATGCCGCTGCCCTCGTAGGTGCGGCTCTTCTGTCCCTCGATGCGATGGAAGCGTTCGAACAGGCGTGGCAGCTCGGCGGCCGGAACGCCGACGCCGGTGTCTCGCACCAGGAGCTCGACGTGGCCGTCGATGCCGCGCAACCGGACCACGATCTCGCCGGCGAAGGTGAACTTGAAGGCGTTGGAAAGAAGATTGAGGACGATCTTCTCCCACATGTCGCGATCGACGAAGGTCGGTTCGGGCAACGGCTCGCAATCGACCACCAGCGCGATGCCCACCCGGTCGCAGGCGGCGCGGAAGTTGCTCGCGAGGTCGGCGGTGAGCGCGGCGAGATCGACCGGCGCGTAGGACGCCTGCGCGCGCCCGGCCTCGATGCGCGAGAAATCGAGCAGCGAGTTCACGAGCTTCAGCAGCCGGAGCGAGTTGCGGTGCGCCAGCTCGAGCCGCAGCCGCTCCATGATCGGCAGGTCGTTGGCCGCCAGCGCATCCTCCAGCGGGCCCAGCATCAGGGTGAGCGGCGTGCGGAACTCGTGGCTCACATTGGAGAAGAACAGGGTCTTGGCACGGTCGATCTCGGCCAGCGCCTCGGCCCGCTTGCGCTCCTCCTCCCAGGCGCGCGCGCTGGCGATCGCCGTCGCGATCTGCGCCGCGGCCAGCTCGACGAAGCTGCGATACTGCTCGTCGAGCCGCAGCCGCGGACTGGCGCCCGCCACCAGGAAGCCGGCGAGCTGGTGCGCCATGTTCGACTTGATGGGCACGACGAGCGCCGTATGCGGCGGGTCCGACCACGGACCGCGCGGCACCTCGGCGAAGCGACGCGGCAGCTCATCGACCGCCACGGCATGCTCGCTCCGCAGCACTTCCGCCAGCGGCCACGGCGCGTCCGCTGCGGCAGCGCCATCGAGTGCGATCGCATCGCACGCGATCGGCGCGCCCTTGTCGATGCCCGCGGTGCAGACCAGCCGCGCCTCGCGGCCGCTCTCGTCGATCAGGTAGACGAGCGCGAAGGGAATATCCTTGTCGTGCCGCGCCATCGCCTCGGCCGCGATCCGGCACGCCTCCTCGGCGGTGCGCGCCTCGCCGATGCGGGCGCCGAGGTCGCGCAGCGCCACGATCCGCCGCTCGCCCACCACCTTCTCGGTGATCTCATGCACCGTCGCCAGCACGCCGCCGATGCCGCGCGGCGCGGTATCGTCCGGCACCGGGCTGTAGGCCACGGTGAAATGCGTCTCCTCGACGAAGCCGTGACGGTTGATCTCCAGCGGCAGGTCGTCCATCCAGGTCGCCGGCCCGCCCTGGAACGGCGCGTCGATCAGCGGCTGCAGCACATCCCAGATCTCGGACCAGCACTCGCTGACCGGTCGGCCGAGCGCCGACGGATGCTTGCTGCCGAGCACCGGCCGATAAGGATCGTTGTAAAGGGAAATGTACTGCGGTCCCCACCACAGGAGCAGCGGGAAGCGGTTGGCCAGCAGGAAGCTGACCATCATGCGCAGGCTCAACGACCATCCTTCGATGGGGCCGATCGGCGTCTTCGACCAGTCCTTCGCCCGGATGAGCGCCCCCATCTCTCCGCCGCCGGCCAGGAAATCGGTCTCGAGCCCGACATCCATTCTCGGTTTCCTGTCTCCTCCCGCCGATCAATGGAAACGCCGCCGGCGCGCGATGGTTGCCCGCAATGGTTACCTGTGCGAAACGGTCCGTCTAGCTAGCGGCGCCAGTCCTTTTCCGCCGGCAGGCCGTCATGGACGTCGGCATGGGCGGCATCGTCGGGCGAATCCTGCCGGCGCGGGCTGAGGCGCACCCCCAGCACGCGGCCATCGTCGGTGCGCAGGCTGAGATCGCGGCGGCCGTAGGCCTCGCGCAGCGTGCCGGGCGACATGCGGATCTCACCGGAGGCGACCACCTCGCCCGGCCGCATGAGGTAGCCGTCGAACTCGTAGTCGGCCCGCCCCACCGTCTCGCCATGGCTCACGAGAGTGCCGGCGCCACGCAGGACTCCGAGATGTCGCATGGCGCAGTCCTTTCCCGCCTGTGTTGCCTGCCTCGTGTGTGCGCCTTTACCCGGCCGCGCACAATCGCAACTTGCCATCGCGGGTCGAACCGTCCATATCCGTCCAGTCGATACACGGACCGATGATTTGGCTGCGCCCTGTGAGTTGGCGCCCGCCTTCGACTTTGATCCCGAAAGAAATGCGCCTTCGACGGCCTGCCTCAGCAGGGCGGGCCAGCATATCTACGTTGTGAAAGGTTATTCCCATGGCCACGGGAACCGTGAAGTGGTTCAACGCCACCAAGGGCTTCGGCTTCATCCAGCCGGACGCCGGCGGCAAGGACGCCTTCGTCCATATCAGCGCCGTCGAGCGCGCTGGCCTCGATCGCCTGATCGAGGGCCAGAAGGTCGAATACGAGGTCGTCGCCGACCGCCGCACCGGCAAGGCCTCGGCCGAGAACATCAAGAAGATCGACTGAGCGACCTAATTCCGTCGTCCCGAGCGGAGTGAGCGAAGCGCCTGCCCTGAGCGAAGTCGAAGGGAACGAAGTCGAGGGACCTCTTTTGCTCCGCCGCCGTAGGACGAAGCGTTGACAAGAAGGTCCCTGGGCTTCGCTGCGCTCCGCTCGTGATGACGGAGAATTTGCGATTGCCCTGCTGCTAGTATCCGGAATCGCAAATTCCAGTTACGTGGATCACCTCTGTCGTCCTGAGCGAAGCGAAGGACCTCATGGCATTTCAATCGGCATACCGGTTGGATCGCCATGAGATCCTTCGCTGCGCTCAGGATGACAAAGGAAAAGGCCCTAGCCGAAGCGGGCGCGGGCGATCTCGGCGAGGCCGGTTCGCGAGATCGGTTTGGCGATGTAGTGCTCCTGGCGCAGGTGGGCCGGCAGGAAATCGTGCTCGTAGCTGCTCACCACCACGAACGGTATGCCCTGCTCGACCAGTTCCACCGCGACCGCCGCGCCGGTCTCCCGCAGGTCGAAGTCGATGATGGCGCCGTCGATGTCCTGTTGCCGCAGGCAGGCAAGGGCCTCGCGGGTCGAGGAGAACGGTCCGAACATGATGCAGCCGAGGCTCTCCATGAAACGACTGACGTCGAGCGCCAGCAGGAAGCTGTCCTCGACGATGAGGATATGCTTTCCGGCGAGACCCGGCCGGTTCGCTCGCAGCGTCGGTGTCCGAGGAGATAGCATGCGATGCTCCCACGCTGGTCCAGGCGGGAGTGCTGTGGCGGGTTGATTGCCCGGCGCTGTCTCTCAGCCGCCGGCGCCCAAGTGTCATACGACCGGCGATGATCCATCCTGCGCCCTCCACGCGCCGGCAGGAAGCACAATCGCTTCGGCGGGCCGGGAACAAGGCAGGCGGCGCGCGAATATCTTTCGACCGTGACCTCCGATTGCGCTGGACATTCGCGGCCGGAACGCGTTCGAGTTCAAGCGATCGGCCAAACCGAAGCGGCGCAATGCCGCCGGCCGTCCCACACGCCAATCCGCCCTACTCCAACCCGAAGGAAGATCGACATGGCTGCCAAGGAACTGCGCTTCGGTGACGATGCCCGCGCCCGCATGCTGCACGGCGTCGACGTCCTGGCCGATTCGGTGAAGGTGACGCTGGGGCCCAAGGGCCGGAACGTCCTCCTGGAGAAATCGTTCGGCGCGCCGCGCATCACCAAGGACGGCGTGACCGTCGCCAAGGAGATCGAGCTTTCCGACAAGTTCGAGAACATGGGCGCCCAGCTCGTGCGCGAGGTCGCGACCCGCACCTCCGACACGGCCGGCGACGGCACCACCACGGCGACGGTGCTCGCCCAGGCGATCGTGCGCGAGGGCGCCAAGTCGGTGGCCGCCGGCATGAACCCGATGGATCTCAAGCGCGGCATCGACATCGCCGCCGACTGGGTGGTGGAGGAGCTGAAGGCGCGTTCGCGCAAGGTCTCGACCCGCGAGGAGATCGCCCAGGTGGGCACCGTCTCGGCCAACGGCGACAAGTCGATCGGCGACATGATCGCCAGGGCGATGGACAAGGTCGGCTCCGACGGCGTGATCACCGTCGAGGAGGCCAAGAGCCTGGAGACCGAGCTCGACATCGTCGAGGGCATGCAGTTCGACCGCGGCTACCTCTCGCCCTACTTCATCACCAACGTCGAGAAGATGACCTGCGAGCTCGAGGGGCCGTACGTGCTGATCCACGAGAAGAAGCTTGGAGCCCTGCAGCCGCTGCTGCCGCTGCTCGAGCTGGTGGCGCAGTCGGGCCGGCCGCTGCTGATCATCGCCGAGGAGATCGAGGGCGAGGCGCTCGCCACGCTGGTCGTGAACAAGCTGCGCGGCGGGCTCAAGGTGGCCGCGGTCAAGGCGCCGGGTTTCGGCGACCGGCGCAAGGCGATGCTCGAGGATCTCGCGGTCCTCACGGCGGGCCAGCTCGTGTCCGAGGATCTCGGCATCAAGCTCGAAAGCGTCACGCTCGACATGCTGGGCAACGCGCGGCGGGTGCGCATCGACAAGGACAACACCACGATCATCGACGGCGCCGGCGCGAAGAAGGACATCCAGGCGCGCGTGGCGCAGATCAGGACGCAGATCGAGGACACGACGTCGGACTACGACCGCGAGAAGCTGCAGGAGCGGCTGGCCAAGCTCGCGGGCGGCGTGGCGATCATCAAGGTGGGCGGCGTCACCGAGACCGAGGTCAAGGAGCGGCGCGACCGCGTCGAGGACGCCATGCACGCCACCAAGGCCGCCGTCGAGGAGGGCGTGGTCCCGGGCGGCGGCGCGGCCCTGCTCTATGCCACGCGCGCCCTCGCCGGGAAGCGCGGCGGCAACCACGACCAGCAGGTCGGCATCGACATCGTGCGCCGCGCGCTGCAGGCGCCGCTGCGCCAGATCGCCGAGAACGCCGGCTTCGACGGCGCGGTGGTGGCCGGCCGCCTGCTCGATCAGAAGGACGCCCAGCTCGGCTTCAACGCGCAGAAGGCCGAGTATGTCGACATGATCAAGTCGGGCATCATCGATCCGACCAAGGTCGTGCGCACGGCGCTCGAAGGTGCCGCGTCAGTGGCCGGCCTGCTGCTGACCACCGAGGCGATGATCGGCGAGAAGCCCGAGCCCGCGCCACCCGCGCCCGCCATGCCCGGTGGTATGGGCGGCATGGGCGGCGGCATGGGCTTCTAGCCCCGACGATCATTGCAGATATCATTGCAGATAGAGTCAGGCGGACTCCCTCTGTTGTCATCCTGAGCGTAGCGAAGGATCTCATGGCGATTGCGTCGATGTGCTGGTTGGAGTGGCATGAGGTCCTTCCCTTCGGCTTCGCTCAGGGCAGGCGCTCCGCTCAGGACGACAGGAATGCTTAGGCCGACTGTCGGCGAGACAAAGGCGCATGAAATTGCAACGAGTCATCTTACGATGCTTTCGATCCTGGGCATTGCCGGTTGCGGTGAATCTCGGCGCGGCCGTGGTCGCGATGCTGGCGTTCGGCGCCTGGAAGGCGATCGAACCGCCGCCCGCCCGGCCGACGCAGGTGGAGGGCTCGGTCAACGGCTTCTACCAGCCGGCGAGCGACGTCGGCTACATGCCGAAGGCCAACGACACCGTGACGGCGCGCGAGGTGGCGGGCAGGCGCACGCTGTACGACGTCGTCTACACGACCGACGGTGACCGGTTCCGCGTCGTGCCGCAGGCGGACGGCGATCCCGACTCCTGCGTGCTGCTGTTCGGCGATTCCTTCACCTTCGGCATCGGGGTGAACGACGGCGACACCTTCGCCGCGCAGATCGTCGAGCAGAGCAAGGGTCGCATCGCCGCCGAGAATCTCGCGGTCGGCGGCTGGGGGCCGCACCAGTTCCTCGCCGGCCTGCAATCGGGCCGCTTCCAGCGCGCCGTCACCTGCCGGCCGACCGATGCGATCTACCTGATGATCCCGACGCACATCTATCGCGCGAGCGGCGCCGACAACGCCTGGGACACGAACGGCCCGCGCTACCGGCTCGGCGCCGACGGGCGCCCGGTGCGCGAGGGGCGGCTCGGCGATCGCGACAAGCTCAGCCTGCGTCGGCTGATCGGTCTCAATCCGATGAGCGACGGCGACGCGGCCGACCTGACCGTGGCCCTCCTCCTCGAGGCGGCGCGCGACCTTCGCAATCTCTATCCTGGCATCCGCGTCCATCTCATCTCGTGGCACAACGGCGGCGCGCCGGACGGCGTCGTTCGCACGATGGAGGCGCAGCTCGCCGCCGGCGGGCTCATGCCGATCCCGCTGGAGGCGGTCATCCCGTTCTATCGCTTTCGCGAGGCCGACTACACCGTCTCGCCGCTCGACACCCACCCCAACGCCCGCGCCCATCGCCGCATCGCGGCCTTCGTCGTGCGCATGATCGACGGCCACGACGGCGAGTGAACGCGGTTGGTCTAATCATCTCCTCTCCCGCGACGCTGGGGAGGTGTCCCGAAGGGACGGAGGGGTCATGGGCAGCAACGTGGTCGTTGCCATGACCCCTCCGCCCGCTTCGCGGGCACCTCCCCATCGCGCTCCGCGATGGGGAGGCACGATCATCCGGTGAAGGCCGCGATCCCTTGGCATCATTTTCCTCCGGCTTCGCGCGGCAGCAATGATGCGAGCGGGCGATCGCGATCGCCGGGACTTCGTCGATGTGGATTAGACAGTCCCGGTCCGACGCGGTAGATTCGTTCATCGTTGGCCGGCATTGTCGAGCGCCAGCGGCTGAGAGACAGCGGCATCTGATAAAAGAATGTCCCGCGCTCCCGCTCACACCTGGTGACGGAGGGCGCGATGATGTCGGCGCTCGAATGCTTCACGAAGTCCGCTCATTGCGAGGAATTGGCTCGCGCATGCCAGGAGCCGTCGAACCGCATCACGCTGCTGAAGACGGCGCAGCTCTGGCGGGAGCTGGGGCAAGCCTCGAAAGCGGCCGAAGCCAGACGCGCACCGTTTCTTGCAACCAGCTTTCTTCGTCATGTGCGGTAGCTTTGCTGGCAGCATCTCGATGTCGTGCGCATGATCGACGGCCACGACGAGTGAAGGCGGCGCGCCGAATCATCTCCTCTCCAGCGAAGCTGGGAAGGTGGCCGCGAAGACGCGGGCACCTCCCCATCGCGCTCGGCGATGAGAAGGCACGATGATCCGATGGGCCTCGCTTCAGTGCAGCCGCTCGTCGTTGGCGACGGTGAAGCTCAGCTCGGAAAGTTCCGGCGCAATGTCGCGAATCTCGTGGAAGAACACGACCAGCAGCCGCACGATCCGCTGCCTGAGGTCGGCCGAGGCGTCGACGTCGCCGCGCATGGTCGTCAAGGCGACCATATCTTCGTGCAGGCTCCAGACGATCGGCTGGCGCGGGCCGTCGGCGACGTTGCGGATCGAGATGCTGCCGTAGCGCGTCGCGCCGAGGCTGCGGGCGAAGCGGGCTTCGGCCGATTCGTGCGCCATGTCGCCCAGCGTGAAGGCGATGCGGGCGTCGGTCGCGTTGGGCAGGAACAGTCCGTACTCGCACGAGGCCAGCGTGCCGGGTTCGCGATGCTCGGACATCATCACGGGCCTCGCCGCTATCGTCGCCGTGGTGCATCGAGCCGCTGCTCGATCTGCCGCAGCAGGCTTTCGCTGCCCCGCGGATTCTCCCGTCCGATCGGCTTGGGCAAGCTGTCGAACACGGTGCGGCCGGCCGCGGTGAGCTGGGGCCCGTCCTTGGCGTCCTCGATCAGTCGCAGCGTGCGCAGGCGCGCGAGGTCGCGCGCCCGCATCACCTTCACCTCCGATTCGCCGAACGCCACGCGCCGCAGCGTGACCTCCTCCTCGTCGGTCAGGCTGCTTGCGGGGTTGCCGTTGGCGGAAAGGGTCATTGCGGATCTCCGAGGGTTCGACGGTGAAAAACAGCTTCGGCATGGCGGACATAGAGATCGAACGGCAGGCCCGCGGCGCCGAAGGCGCCGAGACGGCCGCCGTGCTCGAAGCCCAGCCATTCCAGCCACTGGCGGCGAAAGCCGTTGCGCCTGTCGCACAGCGCTTGCAGGACCGGCGTTCGGCGCTGCCACAGCTCGACCTGCAGGCGCGACATCCACATGACGATCATCAACTCGTCGTGCCCGATCCCCGACGTGGTCGCGAGCCAGGGAATGGCATGGCCGGTCAGGCCGTGGCAGGGCACGATGCCGAAGACGACCGCCGGTTCGCCGCGGATGGTGAGGGTGCGCGCGCCCTGCGCGATCGCCTCGCCGAGGAACTCCTGCACCGCTCGCCCCTCCAGCGCCTCGATCTCGTCACGATCGACGGGGCGCATGCGCACGCCCACGTGGAATGCCTCGGCCGCCGTGGCGCGGTGCAGCGCATAGCCTTCGGGCATGTGCCGGGAAAGCGACATCGGAGGGCCTCGCCTCGGTTTCGGGATCGACGGGAAGATGCGGCGTTCGTCAGCCGGTCGCGCACGAGCGGCGCTCATCCCGATATGGCACTCCGCACGCCGCTTGTCAGGGGGTGCCATCGGCATTTTATCCCGACGCGGCGCGCCGATTGCGCTGGACATCGGCCCGGGGGCCGGCAGTGGAGTCGCGTGCCTATTCCTGTTCCTGCCGTTGTTCGCTGCCGCCGCGCTCGAGCGCGCCGAGACCGGCCGGCGTGATGGCGACGGTGAGCGGCGGATGGCCGGCGACCTTGAGCCAGCCCGCGCGCTCGGCGAGCGCGATCGCCTGGCCCAAGCGGAACTGGTCGATCCGCAGGGTCAGCGCGTCGAGGCCGATCCATTGCGGCGGCTTTCTGTCTCCCGTCGCCGCGCGCACTGCCCGCAGCACGCGCAGCACCAGCGGCGGCGGGTCGTTCACTGCGGCCCTTCGATCACGGCATAGCCCTCGAAGCGGCGAAGCGCCGCCTCGATCAGGACGCGCGCTGCCTGCGATCGCGAAACGCCGGACCGCTCGGCCCATCTGTCGAGTGCCTCCACCGTCGCTGGCGGCAGCATGACGGAAAAGTCGCGATCGGACCGACTTTCCCTTCTTGTCGTCTGTGCGCTGGCCTTCAGGACCTTCGTTCGTGACCGACAGGGACCCGCGGCCATCTCAACCGCGGCTCCCGACCTGGCGTACACATGTCGTCGATTCTTGTTCTTTCATGTTCGCCTCCCTTACCGCAATTGAGGCGGAGAGGCGGAAGCGACGCAAGGAGAATCGTCACCCGCGCGCCATGCGCCAGCCTGTCACAGGGTCGCGTTCGAGCCGCGTCGTCTGCAGGCCGAACGGCTCGGGCGTGACGCCGCGGATCCAGAGCGACATGCGCTCGACCGCGATCTCGACGAAGAGCGCGCTGGCGCGATCCTCCTCGCGCGGGAAATAGACGTCGTAGCCGGGTTTCCAGCGTCGCCGGACCTCCGCCGCGTCCGGTCGCAGCGCGGCCCTGCCCTTCAGCACGACGTACGCCTCTGCCGGATCGTCCTGGAACACGAGCGCGACCTCCCGACCGTGCCGCAGCTCGGCCGCCTTGCGCGAGCGGCCGTCGGTGACGAAGCGGATCGTCCACTCGTCCTCGCCCGGATCGTGCAGCAGCCGTCCCATCGGCCGCGCCTCGATCGCCCCGGCCTCCGTCGTCGTCGCAAGCCAGCAATAGTTCACGCCTTTCACCGCCTTCGCCGCACCGGCCAGCAGGCGCGCCACATCCACGTCGTCGCGCATTTCGATTCTCCGTTATGACTATATCGTCTAGACTGCATAGTCTATATCGTTCGGAAAGGCCACAGCTTCGGCGGCTAGTCCGTCGTTTCCTCCGGCGGGTGGTGCAACAGGCGCTTGGCGACGGCGTCGGTGGTGGTGCCGTAGAGCACGATGGAGACCAGCACGGCGAGGCCCACGATCGCCGTCAGCCGGCGGTCGGGATCGATGCCGAGCTGGTTGATCAGGAAGCTCGCATAGAACAGCGAGGCGATGCCGCGGATGCCGAAGTAGCCGAGCCCGATCTGCGTCCGCCGATCGTGGCCCGAGCGTACGAAGGCCGCCGCGACGAGGATCGGCCGTATCGCGACCAGCAGCACGACGAAGACGATCTCCCGCCAGCCCACCTGCGCGATCAGCCCGTGCGCCAGGCTGAGGCCGAGAAACACCATCAGCACGACCATCGCCACGCGCTCGAGCTGCTCGGCGCTCAGCGTCAGGCGGCGGCTGTACTCGTATCGGCGCACGAAATTGCGGATCGCGACGGCTTCGCAGAACACGGCGACGAAGCCGTTGGCGCCGACCGACTCGGCCGCGCCGTAGGCGATCAGGGCGAGGCCGACCGAGACGATACCGCTGTTGCTGCTGGAGAGCTGCCACTCGGCGGGCAGCAGGCGGTTGACGCCGACCAGCAGCGCCGCCACGGCGACACCGATGCCGATCCCGCCGGCGATGTTCCAGACGAGATCGACCGCGAACCAGTCGATCAGCGCCCGTGCGTCCAGCGCCGGGCTTGCCGCGAGCAGCAGGCCGAGATGCACGAAGGGAAAGGCCAGGCCGTCATTGACACCGGCTTCCGCCGTCAGCGCGAACTTGGCCTCGCCCTCCTCGCCGACGCCGGGGGGCCCGGCCTGCACGCCCGCGGCAAGGACGGGGTCGGTCGGCGACAGGATCGCACCGACGAGGACCGCCAGCCCGAGCGGGAAGCCCAGCAGGCCCCAGGCGATGGCCGCTGCCGCGGCGATAGTAAGCGGCATCACGATGAACAGGAGCCGCCAGGCGCTCGCCCAACCGGCGAGACTGAACGGCCGATCGAGTCTCAACCCCGCGCCCAACACCGCCACCAGGAGCGCGAACTGCGCGACGGCCTGCGCCGTCACGCTGTAGGCCGCCAGCGTGTTCTCCATCGTCCCGGTCGCGCCGACCGCCAGGCCGATCCCGAGCGCGATCATCGGCAGCGACAGCGGCATATCGCGCAGGAACAGCGGCACCCAAGCCGCGATCACGACCAGGAGTCCACCGACGAGGAACAGAACATACTGGCTCATGGGCGCTCGAAGCCAATGGCTCTCGACGCCCGATGGTTCCCCCTTACCTAACCTCTCCCCCTACCGGCAGGGTTATCGCATATAAGCCAGTTTCGTCATCCCGAGCGGAGCGAAGCGTAGTCGAGGGACCTCTTTTGTCAGCGGCTGGTCGCGGCGCGGCACGGCAAAAAAGGTCGCTCGACTTCGTTCCCTTCGACTTCGCTCAGGGCGGGCGCTTCGCTCGGTCCGCTCGGGATGACGGAGTTTTTTGCCCATATGCGATTGCCCTGTCCGTTAGAGGGAGAGGTTGGAAGGCAGCGCTCAGGCCAGCGTCACGTGCTGGTCCTTGCCCTCCCAGCGGCGCTCGGTCGACAGGTACAAGGTGAAGTCGAGGGTGCGATGGTCGGCGAGGTCGGCGGCGCCGAGGCGCACGCCGTGCCGGCCGAACGGCAGCGGCGCCGACTCGCGGTCGGTCGTGGCCTGCCAACCGTCGAAGCCGAAATGCAGGACGAACGGCTCGCCGAGATCGATCACCATCTCGCGTCCGGCCGGCAACGCGTCGAACGGCGTGTCGAGCCGCCAGTACCACGCCTTGGCCCGACCGCCGGTCGCCGCGAGATGCTCCTCGACGCTCGCCAGCAGCTCCATCGGCCGCTTCTTCTCGCGCGCGATCATGAGCTTCAGGAACTCGGCGTGAGCCCACACCAGCGGCATGGCGCTGCCCGAGGGCTTGCCGGGCTCGAGCATGCGCGCGGGAATCGGCGCGCTGTCCCAGACCTGTTCCGGGATCAGCCCCGCCGGTCCCGTCATGCGCGCCATCGTCTCGAGCCACGGCAAGGGATCGCGGCCGGCCTGCAGATCGAAGTGGCCGCGCTCGCCCGCCAGCAGCGGCCAGGCGCGGCCGACGCCGCTGCCATCGAACGGGCTGCCGTCCTCCTTCTCGCCGTAGCCGTCGCCGTTGTAGCGGCGATAGGCGATGCCGTTCGGCGTCTCCACGCGCAGCAGGGACTCGGCGACCTCGAGCGAGTCGAGGATGCGCGGGTCGTCGGCTTTGCGCAGGCCGAGCCGCACGAGATAGAGGAACTCCATGCCGACCAACGTCGCCGCCTCGACCCATTCGCCGTTGCGGTTCTTCACGTTGACCCGGCCGCGCAGGCCGCCGTCGAGCACCGCCGGCCCCAGCCGGACATAGTAGCCGCGCACGCCGTTTTTGGAGGCAAGCGGCCCGTCCTCGACATAGGTCCAGTCCTCGATCCGCTCGTTCCAGCAGTCGGCGAGCGAGAGCACATAGTCGCGCTCCTCGTCGTCGAGGAACTCCGCCGCGGCGATCAGCGCCACGATCTCGATGCCGATGGTGAACGGGCTGATGCCGGAATTCTCCTCCCAGCGGTCCTGCGCACTGACCGGCCCGTGGTTGACGAGATAATCCGTCGCGCGCCGGACCATCGTCTCGACGCCGGTCAGACCGGCGAGCGATCCCTGCTCGGCGAGCTTGGCCGCCAGCACGATCGGGAAGCCGACCTCGTCGAGCTGGATGCCTTCCCAGAACGGGCGGCCGTCGGGGAAGGTGTTCTGGCTCCAGTGCCCGTCGTCGTGCTGCGTGGCGATCAGGTAGCAGAGCATCCACACCGCGTCCTCGATCTCGCCGACGCCGATCAGGGCGAGCCCCGCCTCGACGCAATCGCGCGCCCACACGAGGTGATAGCCGCCGGAGCTGTCGCTCGCGTTGCCCCACGGCACGCTGAGGCTCGCCACGATCGAGCCGGGAAAGCTGCGATCCTCGTGCACCTTCAGCACGACCGCCGAGATATAGGCCTCGCGCTCGACGGCGAGCGAGCCGCCGGGGATCACAAGCTTGCGGCCCCATTCGCGCCAGTCGTGGATGAAGCGCTCGCGCATCGTGTCGTAACCCTCGGCGATCGCCGAACGGGCGAGCGTGCGCGCGCCCTCGATATGCTCGGAGAAGCCAAGAGCGAGAACGCCCTCCTGGCCCGCGAGCTCGCCCATCAGCGCCACATTGCCGTCGAGCGCCTCGTCATAGGTCCAGCTCATGCCGCCGTTGCGGTCGAAATCCTGCCAGCCGTCCGAGGTGCCGACATAGCCGGCGCTGGTCCGCAGGAAGCCCGTGTCGCTCGTGAGGCAGAGCGTGTTGTCGTCCTTCCAGGCCACGAGATCGGCGCCGGCACGGGCATTGTTGCCGACGCCGCTGTTGCCGAGATGCGGCGACAGCAGCGCATAGAGCCTTGCCCCCTCGCCCTCGACCCGCCAGGAGATCAGCAGCGCGTCGCGCAGCGGCGCGGGCAGCAGCTCGATCGTGAGCCGATAGCCGTCGCCCTCGTGCACGACGCGCGGCAGCGGCACGTAGGGCTCGGGCACCGAGACCGTGTAGTGCGCGACGCGCTTCACCTCCGACCAGCCGCCGGGCGTCGCCACGATGAAGCCCAGGTCGCGGATCTGCGGCGTGCCGGTCGCGGGCCAATAGACCTCGTTGACGATGCCGAAGCCCATCGTCACCCAGACGCGACTCTGCCCCAGCGCCGTGGTGACCAGATCCTTCGCGCTCGACGTCCAGGTCGGGCGGATGCCGGGCTTGCCCGGCGCAAGGTTCGCACTCCCCATCCGGCGAGCCTGCCGCTCGCCGACGCCGCGCGCAACCCCGCTCACCCTCTCCTGGAGCGCATACCACCGATCATTGCAGACGGAGGCAGAAGAAATCCCCTACTGTCATCCTGAGCGTAGCGAAGGATCTCACGGCGATTGCACCGATATGCCGGTTGGAATGGCATGAGGTCCTTCCCTTCGGCTTCGCTCAGGGCAGGCGCTCCGCTCCGGACGACAGAATGCTTGCCGTCATTCGGACTTATGCCAGCGTCGACAAAAGAGGTCCCTCGACTTCGCTTGGCTCCGCTCGGGATGACGGAATGACGTCATATGCGATAGCCCTGGCGCCGCGCGCAACTCCTACGCGACGGCGGAAGCGCCGGCCGGGGCGGCCTGCCAGCGAGCGGGCTGCGGCGCCTCGGTTCGTGTCGCGCCGAGACCGCGATAGAGGGCGAGATAATCCTGCGCCATGCGCTCGACCGTGAAGCGATGCTCGAACACGGCGCGCACCTTCCTGCGATCGAGGCTGTCGAGGCGCGGCAGCGCCTCCACCGCCTCCTCGACGCTGCGCACCACGAAGCCCGTCAACCCGTCGTCGACCACCTCGGGCACGGCGCCGGCGCGGAAGGCGATCACCGGCGTGCCGCAGGCCATCGCCTCGATGGTCACGAGGCCGAACGGCTCGGGCCAGTCGATCGGAAACAGGAGCGCCCGCGCATTGCCCAGGAACTCGGCCTTCCGCCGCTCGTCGATCTCGCCCACGAACTCGACGTTGGGATGAGCCTCGACCATCGGTGCGATGACGTTTTCCCAGTAGGCCCGGTCCGCGACATCGACCTTCGCCGCCATCTTGAGGCGCATCCCCGAGCGCGCCGCGATCTCGATCGCGCGGTCCGGCCGCTTCTCGGGCGAGATGCGGCCCAGGAACGCGAGATAGTCGCCGCTCGGCGCAGCCTGGAACGGCAGCAGGTCGCGCGGCAGGCCGTGATAGACATTGCCGACCCAGTTGAGCCGCCGCGGCAGCGGCCGGCGCTGCTCGCGCGAGATCGACACCAGGGGAACGTCGGGGAACGCCGCGAAGAACGGCTTGAGATCGGGCAGATCGAGCCGGCCGTGCGTCGTGGTGATCGTCCGCTCGGCGAAGTCGCGGATCAGCGGAAAATGCAGAAGATCGGTATGGAAGTGCAGGACGTCGAACGCGTCGGCGCGCTGGCGGACCTCGTCCATCATCACGATGTGGTAAGGCAGATGGTCCTTGACCGCGGGATTGAGCCTCAGCGCCAGATCGCTGCAGCGGACGAGCTTGGCGGCCGTTCTCGAATCGCCGCTGGCGAACAGGGTGACGTCGTGCCCCTGCCGCACGAGCTCCTCCGTGAGATAGGACACCACCCGCTCCGTGCCGCCGTAGAGCTTGGGCGGCACCCGTTCACAGAGCGGCGCGATCTGAGCGATCTTCATCGGCAAGACCTCCTCTCCCCTTGTTGTTCCTCGCACCGAGGAGCTAGGCATATTCGTGGCGAATTCAAGTCCGGTTGCAGTCGCTCTGGCTGTTCGTGCGACAACGCACTGATTTCGCAGGCGAACGTCTTGACGACATTGTGACCGGTCCTAGATCGTTTTCGCCGGGCGCCACATTCGGGCCCCGCACCGATTGTTTCGGCATGTTGCTCCACGGAGGACGTGATGATTCAAGTCGATGAGTCCAAAGTCCGCTCTGTGCCTCGAACGGGCGAAGGACCGCGCGACGCCGGTCCGCCGAACCGGCCGCGCGGCGACACCAGCGACACCGCGCCGCCGGACGCCGGGCCGGCCCTCGAAGACGCGATTGTTTTCGTCTCTCCGCCCCCTGCGCCGTTCCCCAGGATATTTCCGGGCCTTTAGGCGCGGTTTCGCCGGCAAAATCGACAAGGCAATTTCGAGGCGGCCGGAACGCCGCGACACCGTGCGCGTTCACCTCCCCGCCGCGCATCGTTCGCGCGAGGGAGGAGACCGAGATGAAGAAATTCATACTGGCTGTCGCGCTTTGCGCCTTGATCGGCGGCTGCGCCTACCGCCATGAGACGGTCGTCGAACGGCCCACACCGGCGGCCCAGCCGACATCCGTTGTCGTCACCGACCCGCCGCCGCCACCGCCGCCGACCACCGTCTACGTGCCCGCGCGCTACTGACCGCGCACGGCCTCATTAGAATTGCCCACCGGCGTCGCGACGGTCGAGGATGAAATGGGTACAAGGTTGTGTCATCCCGAGCGCAGCGCCTGCCCTGAGCGAAGCCGAAGGAAGGGATCTTTGATCGGCGTTGCTAAAGATTCCTCGCTTCGCTCGGGATGACACCGCAGTTGCTGGGCTTCGCTCCGGTCGGGACGACGAAACTCAAACTCATCATGCTCTAGAGGCACCTTGTCCAACCCATCAGGCTATCGGTCCCGCCTTTCGGAAGGCCTGCCCTATCCCCTTGGCGCGACATGGGACGGGCTCGGCGTGAATTTCGCGCTGTTCTCCGCCAACGCGACCAAGGTCGAGCTCTGCCTGTTCGACAGCACCGGCCAGAAGGAGACAGAGCGGATCGCGCTGCCCGAATACACCGACGAGGTCTGGCACGGCTACCTGCCCGACGCGCGGCCGGGTACGCGCTACGGCTATCGCGTGCACGGTCCCTACGAGCCGGCCGCCGGACATCGCTTCAATCCCAACAAGCTCCTGCTCGATCCCTATGCGCGGCAGATCGTCGGCCACCTCGAATGGAATCCGGCCCTGTTCGGCCACAAGATGGAGACCGGCGACGATCTCACCTTCGACGAGCGCGACAGCGCGCCCTACACCTACCGCAGTTGCGTGATCGACCCCGCCTTCACCTGGGGACGGGTGCGCAAGCCGCGCACGGCGTGGGAGAACACCGTCATCTACGAGGCCCATGTGCGCGGCTTCACCAAGCGCCACCCGGCCATCCTTCCGGAGCTGCGCGGCACCTATGCGGGACTGGCGACGCCCGAGATCACCCGCTACTTCGCCTCGCTCGGCATCACCGCGGTGGAGCTGCTGCCGATCCATACGTTCGTCGACGACAGCTACCTGCTCGACAAGGGACTGAAGAACTACTGGGGCTACAACACCATCGCCTTCTTCGCGCCGGCGCGCCGCTATGCCGCCAATCCCGATTTCGCCTTCGCCGAGGTCAAGGAGATGGTGGCGCACCTGCACGAGGCCGGCCTCGAGGTGATCCTGGACGTCGTCTACAACCACACCGCCGAGGGCAACCAGCTCGGGCCGACGCTGTCCTTCAGGGGGATCGACAACGCCTCCTACTATCGCCTTGCGCCCGAGCCGCGCTACTACATCAACGACACCGGCACCGGCAACACCGTGAACCTCAGCAACTCGCGCGTGCTGCAGATGGTGATGGACAGCCTGCGCTACTGGGCCGGCGACATGCGGGTCGACGGTTTCCGCTTCGATCTCGCCACGATCCTGGGGCGCGAGCCGCACGGCTTCGAGGAGGCGGGACGCTTCCTCGACGCCTGCCGGCAGGATCCGGCGCTCGCCGAGATCAAGCTGATCGCCGAACCGTGGGATCTCGGGCCGGGCGGCTACCAGGTCGGTCACTTCTCGCCCGGCTGGGCGGAATGGAACGACGCCTACCGCGATACGGTGCGCGCCTACTGGCGCGGCGACGACGGCATGCTGCCGAGACTCGCCGCCCGCCTGTCGGGCTCGGCCGACCTGTTCGCCAAGCGCGGCCGCAAGCCGTGGGCCTCCATCAACTTCGTGACGGCGCACGACGGCTTCACTCTGGCCGATCTCGTCTCCTACAACGACAAGCACAACGAGGCCAACGCCGAGGACAACGGCGACGGCCATGCGCACAACCTCTCGTGCAACCACGGCGCCGAGGGCCCGACCGACGATCCGACCATCGTCGCAACGCGCCTGCGCCAGGTGCGCAACGTGCTGGCGACGCTGATCCTGTCGCGCGGCACGCCGATGCTGCTGGGCGGCGACGAGTTCGGCCGCAGCCAGCAAGGCAACAACAACGCCTACTGCCAGGACAACGAGATCTCGTGGATCGACTGGGAAGGCATCGGCCCGCACGGCCGGACACAGGCCGAGTTCGTGCGCAAGCTGGTGATGGTCCGCCGCGCGCTGCCGATGCTGCGGCGCGGCCGCTTCCTGACCGGCGCCTATGACGAGGAGCTGGGCGTGAAGGACGTCGCCTGGCTCACGCCCGCCGCTCGCGAGATGACGCCGCAGGACTGGGACAACCCGCACGGCCGCTGCCTCGGCGTGCTGCTCGACGGCCGCGCGCAGGAAACCGGCATCCGTCGCATCGGGTCCGACTCGACGTTGCTGATTCTCGTCAACGCCCATACCGACGTCGTGCCGTTCAAGCTGCCGCGCGCGGTCGGCGGCAGCCGCTGGGTCCGCCTCGTCGACACCAACGAGCCGCAGGCGCACGAGCTGACCGGATCGCGGTTCGGTCATGCCTATCCGGTGGCGGCGCGCTCGCTGGTGCTGTTCGTGCTCCAGCCGACGCGCACCGAGGAGCGCGCCACGGCCGCCGAACGCTCGTTCCAGCGCGTGGTCCAGGCGGTGGAGGACTCCTCGCTGCGATCGGTGCGGTTCGGCTTCGATTGAGCCGGCTCGCATCCGCTCATCGGCGTCGCCGAGCATGGGGGGACGAGTACGTTACGGTAAGTCCAGTGTCATCCCGAGCGTAGCGAGGGATCCTTGATCGACGCCGCTAAACATCCCTCGCTGCGCTCGGGATGACACGGTGGCTGGGCGGCCGACCGTGTTTCTTGTCGGTGGCGCGCGCTCTTGAAAGCGTAGGCGGGAAGTACCAGGGGCTGGTAGATAACGACCTGTTCACAAGAGGGGAGCGGCTTGGCTACTGTCGGCGGGAACGGATGCGCCGGCCGATGTTCACGCTCAGCTTCTACGACCTCCAGAATCGCCGCGATCTCACCCGGACCTTCGAGCGCCGCGCCGACGCCCTGTCGTTCGCCGACGACCTCAAGCAGAGAAAATGCCTCGTTCTCACCCTGCGGCTTCCCGACGGCTCGACCGTCGGCTCGTCGGAGATCGCGGCGATGATCGGCGAATTGACACCGGGCAAGCGGAGGGCATGAACGAAAAAGGCGGCCGATCCGGCCGCCTTCCCCGTCTTCGGTATGTGCGTCGTCTACTGGATCACGATCTCGACGCGGCGATTCTGCGGCTCGCGCACGCCGTCGCCGGTCGGAACCAGCGGCTGCGTCTCGCCCTTGCCGATGACCGAGATCGCCGTCGCCGGCACGCCGTCGCGCACGAGCGCATCCTTGACCGCGTTGGCGCGGCGCAACGACAGCGCCATGTTGTAGCTCGCCGGGCCCGACGTATCGGTGTGGCCGGTCGCCGTGATGCGGGCGCTGCCCTTGGTCCGGTAGGCTTCGGCCGCCTGCTGGATCGTGCTCAGGGCCTGCTGCGACAGGTTCGAGCGATCCCAGTCGAAGAACACCATGAAGGACGGCGCGGTCGGCGCCGTCGGTGGCGGCGGCGGCGGCGCAACCGCTTCCGGCTGACCGAACTTGTAGCTGATGCCGAGCATCACGCTGAAGTTGTTGTTGTTCCAGTTGCCGTAGGCGGTCGCCGGGTTCGTCGTGCCGTAGTAACGGCCGTCCAGATTGACGCGGAAGTTGTTGTCGACATTCCACCCGACACCGATGATGCCCTGATAGGCAAAGACCGTGTTGCTGAGCGAGGTGGTGGCGCCGAAGATATCGACCCCGTCGACGAAGCCGACGCCTGCGCCCGCACCGATGTAGGGCGTCACCGTCGCGCCAGGCAGGAAGTCGTACAAGGCATTCACCATGACGCCGACCTGGTTGACGTTCCGGCTCGTGTTGAACGCGCCGAACGTCCCCAATCCGGTCATGTATGTGTTGTTCTGCCGGAAGACACCCTCGAGCTCGAGGCGTGGACCGACGAAGTCGTAGCCCACCACGGCGCCCGCGGCCCAGCCGGTCGTCGGATAGCCGTTGGCGACGCCCATATTGTAGTTCAGCATCCAGTTCGCGCCGCCTTCCAGGCCGATATAGGCGCCCGGGAAGGTTTGATGCGGCGTGAACCAATCCGACTGTGCATTGGCGCCCGCCATCGGCAAGGCGATGAGGGCTGCTGCGCCGAGCAGGGCTTTCTTCATGTGCGGCAATCCTTCAATGAATGGGTGGAGAGAATGAACCCGAGCTGTTGCGTCGACCGGTTTCTCGCCCGCGATTGTTTCCGCGATGATACAGCGGCCGCCGCGAGGATCACCCTTCGATCCGCATCGTCATGGCGATTTGCGGCGAGTGTGCCGGATGGACAACAGGTCGGAACTACTAACCGACTGGTAGATCGAAACCATGGGTGCGATCCCGTACGCAACGACGGGCCGGGATGACATCGTCCTTTGGCCAAACACGATGCGCTTGATGGCAGAATCGGGGCAGGCATGGGGCGGAAATACCAACGACTGGTAGAAAGCAACCAGTCGGCCGGGTCGGCGTTGACAGGGCGAAGATCTGCACGAGCCGACAGAGGGAGAGATGGACCACGTCATTGACGAGGACGTGCGCGACCATGGGCGGCTGGAGGAGGTCGCCAAGGCATTGGGCAATGGCGTCGTCCTCGTAGACCGAAGCGGCGAGATCCGATGGATCGATCGCGCGACCCGGCGGCGTATCGACGGCGAGCTCGGCAAGCTCGACCTGCCGCTGCCGCGGCCACCCGGGCATGCGGTCGATTGCTTCGTCGCCCCCGTCGAGCTCACGGTCAACGGCGAACGGACGACCCTCTGTGTCCTGCAGGAGGCCGCCGTTCCTTCCGACAGCGACGGCCAGGATCTGCTCGCCGCGCTCGAAGGCATCATGACCGACAGCGCGTCGTGGTTCACCCGCACCGTGCTCGACAAGCTCAAGGCGATCGGCCGGCCGGTGGCATCGAACGACGCGACGAACGCGGAACGCGGCCGAGATCTCGATCTGCTGACCGATCGCGAGTGCGAAGTGCTGGGTCTCATCTGCGAAGGCAAGAGCGGCGTCATGATCGGCGACATCCTCGGCCTGTCGGAGAACACCGTGCGCAACCACATCGCCTCGCTCTATCGCAAGATCGGCGTCAACCGCCGCTCGGGCGCGATCATCTGGGCGCGCGAGCGCGGTGTCGTCGGCCGCGACTCGATCGCGGTCGGCCGCGCCGGCCGCAACCGCGAACGCGCGCGGCAGGCGCAGCGGCTACTAGGCGACTAGTCCTTTTCTCTCTCTTGCCGCGAACCGGCATCGGCGGTTCGATGGGCAATGCTCCGTCTCTACATCGCCGGCAATTCCGCCAGTTCGCGACGGGCCGAGCAGAATCTTGATCAGTTGCGAAAGCAAATGAAGCGCGGCGAGTGGAAGATCGAGGTCATCGACGTCCTGCTCCGGCCCGACCTTGCCGAGAAGGCGGGCATCCTCGCCACCCCGACCCTTTCCTACGACCTGTCCCCCCGGCCGCGGCGGATCATCGGCGATCTCAGCGACACCAGGCGGGTGCTGGAGTTCCTTGGCATCGAGCCGAACGGTGAGATCGCATGAACGCTGTCGACGTCGATACCTCGGAGGTCCTCGAGCGCGTCCAGACCGGCGTGAAGGCCTTCGACGAGCTGGTCATGGGCGGCCTGCCGCGCGCGCGCACCACCATCGTCGGTGGCACGCCGGGCAGCGGCAAGACCGTGTTCGCCACGCAGTTCCTGGCGCACGGCATCACCATGTACGGCGAGACCGGCGTGCTCGTGACCTTCGAGGAGCCGCCGCGCGACATCGAGGCGAACATGCGCGGCTTCGGCTGGGACCTGCCGCGCTGGCGGCGCGAGGGGAAGCTTGCCTTCGTCGACGCGAGCCCTCCCGCCAACGACGAGATGGTGGTCGGCGACTTCGACCTGAGCGGCCTGCTGTCGCGCATCCTGCATTCGGTGAAGACGGTCGGCGCCCGCCGCGTGGTGCTCGATTCGCTCACCCAGCTGTTCGACCATTTCATCGGCGATCCCAAGATCCTGCGGCGCGAGCTGTTCCACATCAGCAACGCGCTGAAGCAGGCCGGGCTCACGGTGCTGATGACCGCCGAGCGCAACAGCGAGTACGGCGAGATCACGCGCCACCGGCTCGAGGAGTTCGTGGCCGACAACGTGGTGATCCTGCGCAACGTCCTGCATCGCGAGAAGCGTCGCCGCACCATCGAGGTGCTGAAGATGCGCGGCAGCCATCATGCCGAGGGCGAGGCGCCGTTCACGCTGCTGGCCAACCAGGGCGTCGTCGCCATCCCGCTCTCCTCGCTCCGCCTCGAGCAGCAGTCGAGCATGGTCCGCGTGACGAGCGGCAACCGGGCGATCGACGACATGTGCGGCGGCGGCTTCTTCCGCGACAGCGTCACGCTGGTGAGCGGCGCCACCGGCACCGGCAAGACACTGCTCGTCACCAACTTCCTGGCCGGCGGCGTGGCGGCCGGCGAGAAGGCGATCCTGTTCGGCTACGAGGAAAGCCGCGGCCAGCTCTTCCGCAACGCCAGCGGCTGGGGCGTCGACTTCGCCCGCATGGAGGAGGAAGGCAAGCTGCGCGTGATCTGCCTCTATCCCGAGGCGCAGGGCCTGCCCGACCATCTGCTCACCATCCAGGCGCTGGTCGACGAGTTCCAGCCCAGCCGCATCGCCGTCGACAGCCTCTCCGCGCTCGAGCGCATCGCGCCCGACACCGGTTTCCGCGAGTTCCTGATCAGCCTCACCTCGTTCATCAAGAAGCGCGAGATCGCCGGTCTCTGCACCGCCACCAGCAAGTCTCTGGTCGGCGGCCAGAGCGCCAGCGAGCAGCACATCTCCACCTTGACCGATTCGATCATCCTGCTGCGCTACATCCAGGAGCAGGACACGATGCATCGCGGCCTGATGGTGCTGAAGATGCGTGGCAGCGAGCACGCCAAGGAGATCCGCCGCTTCACCATCGACGGCGCCGGCATGCATCTCGGCGAGCCTTTCCGCCATGCCCCCAGCGTGTTCTCGGGCAACGACGGCGATTACACGCGATGATCGCCACGAGCGGCAGCCTCGACCAGACGGAGCTGCGCTTCCTCGTCGAGAAGAACGCGGACGGCATCATCGTCATCGACGGCGACGGCGTCGTGCTGTTCGCCAATCCGGCGGCCGAGGAGATCTTCGGCCGCCCACCAGCCGTCATCGTCGGCGCGCCGATCGGCATCCCGGTCACGACCGGCGAGACGACGGAGATCTCGATCCGCCGGCCCGACGGCCGGCTGGTCGAGGCCGAGATCCGCGTCGTCGAGACGGTCTGGAACCACGCGCCGGCGCGGCTCGCCAGCCTGCGCGATGTCTCCGCGCGCAAGGCGATGGAGGAGCGCATGCGCCACACCGCCAAGATGGAGGCGGTGGGCCGGCTGACGGCCGGCATTGCCCACGACTTCAACAACCTCCTGACCGTGGTGCTGGGCAACCTGCAAACGGCGCAGCGGCAGCTCGCCTCGAGCGAGGCCTCGCTCGGTCGCGCGCTCGACAACGCCATGCGCGGCGCCGAGCGCGCCGCCGGGCTCACCAACCGCCTGCTGGCGTTCGCACGCCGCCAGCCGCTCGAGCCGCGATCGGTCGACGTCAATGCGCTGGTCGAGGGCATGTCCGATCTCCTGCAGCGCACGCTCGGCGAGGAAATCCGGGTGAGCACGACGCTCGGCCGCGGGCTTTGGGCCGTCGACGTGGACCCGACGGAGCTCGAAGCCGCGATCCTGAATCTTGCCGTCAATGCGCGCGACGCCATGCCGGAGGGCGGCGACCTCAGGATCGTGACCGCGAATGTCGGCCCCTACGACGAGGCGCAGGCGGCCCAGCTCAACGTCAGGCCGGGCGCCTACGTCGCGATCATGATCGAGGATTCCGGCGTCGGGATGGGCGAGGAGATCCTGAAGCAGGTCTTCGAGCCGTTCTTCACGACCAAGGGCGGACGCGGCACCGGGCTGGGACTGAGCCAGGTCTATGGCTTTGCCACGCAAAGCGGCGGCACGGTGGCCCTGCAGAGCGCGCCGGGGCGCGGCACCGCCGCCCGCATCTACCTGCCCAAGGCCGAGACGATGCCGGCGCCGGAACCCGGGCCCGCGCTGCCCACCGCCCCGCCGTTGGCCGAAGCGCGCGCCAGCTCGGGCGAGCTGATCCTGGTCGTCGAGGACGACGAGGATGTCCGCCGCTATGCCGTCGGCACCCTGATCGATCTCGGCTACAGGGTGCTCGCGGCCGGCGACGGCATCGAAGCGCTCGGGCTCATCGAGCGCGAGCCCGGCCTGCACCTGCTGCTCACCGACCTCGGTCTGCCGGGCGGGCTCGACGGACGCGGGTTGCGCGAGCGCGCGCGCCGGATCCGGCCCGACCTCGGCGTGCTGATCATGACGGCCTACGCC
>DATEID010000111.1:0-5821 GCA_035279245.1 Reyranella sp. | reverse complement strand
TCGACCGTGACGAGCTGCTGGCCGGGCTTCAGGGTCGGCTGCATCGCCTCTCCGGTCGCCTCGTCGGCGACGATGCCGATGAAGGCGAGGCGGCGCTCCAGCTCGGGCAAGGCCTGGACGTGCGCCGAGAGCGGTGTCACGCCTTCGGGCAATGCCGGCGCATCGGCGATCGGGCCGAGCGGCAGCCAGTGCAGCGGCGCGCCGCGATCGGATGACGCCTCGAGTTCCTCGCCGAACGCCGCGCCCAGCGCCTTCTCGAAGCCCGGCTCGACCGTCAGGGCATCGAGCAGCGGCGGCCAAAGCGATGTCGCTGCCGACTTCAGCGCCGCCGCGACGCCCGCTTCCTCGGCGCGCAGCTTGGTGAGGCGGGCGTTCGCCTTCTGCAGCAGCTCGGCCGCGGCGGCATGGCTCCGCTCGGCGGCCTGCCGCTCGGCAGCACGCGCCTGCTCCATCTCGATGCGCTCGGCCTCGGCCTGGGCGACGGCGGCACGGGCGGCGTCCGATTGATAGCGCTCGGTCTCGCGCGCACTTTCGAGCGCCTGAGCGCTGTGGCGTCGCGTCTCCTCGAGCGCAAGCCGAGCGGCCTCGAGCGCCGTTTCGACTTCCGACAGAGCCGGCAAGGCCTTGAGCTCATCCTCGATCTGCCGCTGCTGGCCGACCGCTTCGGCCCGGCGCGCCTCGAGGCGGCGCAGACGCTCCTGCAACTCGGCAATCTCGCGGCTCACGCTCGCGCGCGAGGCCTCGTCGTCGGCGATCTGTCGCGTCAGCCGATCGTGCTCGGCCTCGGCCGCATCGGTGGCGGCACGAGCCTCGTCGCGCGCCTGCTGGGCGGCGGCCGCGCGATCGTCCTCGCCCACCCGTTCCTGCTCGAGCCGGTCGCACTGGCTGTCGAGATCGGCGATCGCGGCTTCGGCATCGCCCTTGCGGCCGCGCTCGCGCGCGAGATCGGACTCGGTCTGCTGCAGGCGCGTCTCGGCATCCTGCTGTGCCGTCGCGATGCGCTCCGCCTCGGCGGTTAGCGCGTCATGCGCCACGCGCAGCCGCTGCAGGGCCGCCGCCGCCGCGGCCTCCTCGTTGCGCAGCGGCGGCAACGCCGTGGCGGCGTCGGCCTGCGCGGTGGTCGCCAGGCCGACCAGGCGCGTGAGGTCGGCGACCTGGGCCTCGGCTTCCTTCAGCCGTTCGCCGGCTTCGGCGAGCTCGCTCTCGGCCGCCGCGAGCCTCAGCGCCAGAACGGCCGCCTCGGCACGCCGGATATGGTCGGAGAGGTTGCGATAGCGGCTGGCCTGTCGCGCCTGGCGCTTGAGGCCCTTGTGCTGCTCCTCGAGCGCCACCAATACATCCTGCACGCGCGCGAGGTTCTGCTCGGCCGCGCGCAGGCGCAGCTCGGCCTCGTGACGGCGGGCGTAGAGACCCGTGATGCCGGCCGCCTCGTCGATAATGGTGCGCCGGTCGGCCGGTTTGGCATTGATCAGCGCGCCGATGCGGCCCTGGCTCACCAGCGCCGTCGAGCGCGCGCCCGTCGCGGCATCGGCGAACAGCGTCTGCACGTCACGGGCGCGAATCTCGCGGCCGTTCACCGAGTAGGCCGAGCCCTGGCCGCGTTCGATGCGCCGCACGACGTCGAGCTGATCGGCGTCGTTCACCATGGCGGGCGCAGTGCGTGTCTTGTTGTCGAGCGACAGCATGACCTCGGCGATGTTGCGCGCCGGACGAGTGCCTGCGCCGGAGAAGATCACGTCCTCCATCTCGCTGCCGCGCATCTGCTTGGCCGAGGTTTCGCCCATCACCCACTTCAGTGCCTCGACGAGGTTCGACTTGCCGCAGCCGTTGGGGCCGACGATCCCGGTCATGCCGGGCTCGATCGCGAGCTCCGTCGGGTCGACGAAGGACTTGAAGCCGGAGAGCCGGAGCTTGTCGAACTGCACCATCTACACCACGCCTGTTTGGTTCCGGGTTACTTCTTGAGCAGCTTGTTGAACGTCGCCTCGAGCTCTTCGACAGGCCGGGCGCCGGCGAACTTCTCGCCGTTGATGAAAAGGGTCGGCGTCGAATCCACGCCCACCTGCTCGCCGCTGCGATAGGAGGCGATCACGCCGTCGGCCACCTTCGGGTCGGCGAGGCAGGCCTTGACCTCTTTCTCGCCCATGCCGGCGATGCGCAGCGACTTGGAGAGTTCGGCGATCGGGTCGGAGGCCGTCGCCCAATTGGATTGGGTGCGGAAGATCATGTCGACCACGGCGAAATACTTTTCCTTGCCCGAGCATTGCGCGAGTTCCGCAGCCCTGGCTGCCGTCTGGTCGAGCGGAAAGTCGCGATAGACCAGCTTCACCTTCCCGGTGTCGATCCACTTCTCCTTGATTTTGGGCAGCTCGACCGTGTTGAAGTGAGCGCAGTGCGGGCAGGTGAACGAGGCGTACTCGATCAACGTGATAGGCGCGTTGGGATCGCCCTCGACATGGTCGTTGGGCTGGACGCTCAGGATCGCCGCCTTGTCCGGCGACGCCGTGGTGGCGGCCGCCGGAGTGGGCGTCGGCCCGGGCGACGCCGGCCGCGTCCCGAAATAGACGCCAGCCGCAATCGCAGCCACGGCGACAAGCCCGCCGGCGACGATCAACATGTTCCGCATCCCAACTTCCTCTCTACTACATCTTGGGAATTCAGCCTGTGGGGAGTCAAACCTTTACCGGTCGATATCCCGCAGAATCTTGCCGATGGCGTCCGTGCCGCCGGGGTTCCCCCAATTCTGGCCGTTGATGAACAGGGTCGGCGTCTGATGGACGCCAAGCGTCTGGCCGGTCTCCACATCCGAGACGATCTTGTCCAAAAACCGGTTGTCGCTGAAGCACTGGCCGGTCGCCATGCCCCTCTTCTCCAGAATCTTCACCATCTCCGCTTCGGGATCGGCAGCGGTGAGCCAATCGACCTGGGAGCGGAACAGGGCATCGATCGTGTCGAAGAATCCGTTCGGGCCGGCGCATTCGGCGAGCTGGCTGGCGTGGGTGGCGACCGAATCGGACGGGAAGTGGCGATAGACGAAGCGCGCCACGCCGGTATCGACGAATTGCTTGTGCACGCCGGGCAGCACGGCGACCGCGAAGTTGGCACAGTGCGGGCAGGTCAGTGAAAAATAATCGATGATCAGGTTGGGCGCGTCGGGTTCGCCCAGCACATGATCGCCGGGCCGAACGGCCAATGCTTTTTTCTGCTCCTCGGACAACTGCTGCGCGCGAGGCCGGCGCGCAAACAGGAACGTGCCCAAACCCGCCAGCAATATACCGCGCCGACTGGCCGCGATGCGGGTCCCGAGGCGCGCCAAGGCCGCTTTGAGCTCGGGGTCCTTCACCGTCTCGACACGCTCGGCGATACGCTGCGCGCTCGCCGCATCGGGGACGGGAAGTTTCGGCGGGGCAGAGGGCACGGCGACGATGCCGCCCTGCACCAACCGGATGTCGTCGATGAAACGATGTCCGAAGTAGCCATTCACGCGCTCGACCAGTCGATTGGCCATGTGCTGGATCTCGAGCGAGGCGGCACCGGCCACCTGCAGGCGCAGGATCTTGCCGGCGCCTTGGCCTGCACCTTGCGCGGTGCGTCCCGCGCGGCCGGCGAGCAACGCCTCCGGACGCGATACGCGTGCGACCTCGGTGCCGACGATGGCGGGCCACTCGGCCTTGAGCCGCGCAAGCGGCGCGCCGCGTCCCTTGGCGCCGCCTCGGCTCCCCTTCGGGGTAAGCCCCGAGGTCAGCTGCCGAGTCAGTCCGCCCAGCGCGCGAAAGCCATTTTCCCGCATGGACCCTTTCAAAGCCTGCTCCTTATGCTAGGCCACCGCCCTTCGCATGACCATGACCCACGCTGCGCATCTGCTCGACTGGTACGACCGTCATCGCCGCACCCTGCCCTGGCGCGCGCCGCCTGGAAAACGCAGTGCGCCTTATCTCGTCTGGCTGTCGGAGATCATGCTGCAGCAGACGACCGTCGCCACCGTCGGGGACTACTTTCACCGCTTTGTGAAACGCTGGCCCACGGTCGAGGCGCTCGCGGCGGCGCCGATCGACGATGTCCTTTCGGCCTGGGCGGGTCTCGGCTACTACGCCCGCGCCCGTAACCTGCACGCCTGCGCACGCGCCGTGAAGGAACAGTACGACGGCATTTTCCCTCGGAGCGAAGAGGAATTGCGGGCGCTGCCCGGCATCGGTCGCTACACGGCGGCCGCCATCCGCGCCATCGCCTTCGACGAGCCGGCCTCGGCCGTCGACGGCAATGTCGAGCGCGTGATCACCCGCCTGTTCGCCATCGAAACGCCGCTGCCCGACGCCAAGGCCGAGATCGACACGCGCGCGGCCGCGCTGGTGCCACGGCAGCGCGCCGGCGACTACGCGCAGGCGATGATGGATCTCGGCGCCACCGTCTGCACGCCGAAGAGCCCGCGCTGCGTGATCTGTCCGCTGATGGCCGGTTGCGAGGCGCGCAAGCGCGGGATTGCCGAGGAATTGCCGCGGCGCGCCCCCAAGGCTCTCAAGCCGACGCGGCGCGGGCTTGCGTTCGTGCTGACGCGCAGGGACGGCGCCGTCCTGTTGCGCAAGCGGCCCACCAAGGGCCTGCTGGGCGGCATGGACGAGGTGCCGTCGAGCGACTGGCGCGAAGGTGCGCTGTCAGTCGCCGAGGCGCTGAGGCAGGCGCCCGTTCCCGCGCGCTGGAAGGTGCTGGATGGCGGCGTGCGCCATACCTTCACCCACTTTCACCTCGAGCTGACCGTCGCCCGTGCCCATGCCGCGACCTCGGGCCTCGCCAGGCTCGCTCCGGGAAGCGCCTGGTGCACGATCGACCGGATGACCGAGCGCGCCCTGCCGACGGTCATGCGGAAGGTGATCGCCCACGCGGTGAAGGCTTAAAGCCCGGCCCGCACCTGCTGGCGCAGGTGATCGATCGGCCGACGGCCGCCCTCGCCCTCGAAATGCCAGAAGGTCCAGCCGTTGCAGGCGGGCGCGCCCTGCACGGCGGCGCCGACCTGATGGATCGAGCCGCGATGTTCACCACGGGCGTTGGCGGCCGAGAGCGTGCCGTCGGCGCGCACGCGTGCCCGCAAGCGGCCGCTGAGATCGCTCAGCACGGTACCGGGTCGCAGCAGCCCCGCCTCGATCAGCACGCCGAACGGGATGCGCGGCTCCTGGCGCTTGCCCAGGGTCGGCGTCACGTCCTCGGCGGCGAGCGGCGTCACCTCGGCGATGCGCTTGCGGGCGAGGGCGGCATAGGTCCGGTCGCGCTCCAGCCCGACGAAATGACGGCCGAGGCGCTTAGCCACCGCACCCGTCGTGCCGGTGCCGAAGAAGGGGTCGAGAATCGTGTCGCCGGGGTTGGAGGCGGCCATCAGGCAGCGGAACAGCAGCGATTCGGGCTTCTGCGTCGGATGCGCCTTCTTGCCGTCCTCGCCCTTCAGGCGCTCGCCGCCGGTGCAAAGCGGCAGCAGCCAGTCGGAGCGCATCTGGATGCCCTCGTTCAGCGCCTTCATCGAATCGTAATTGAAGGTGTAGCGCTTGGTGCGGCGGTCGCGCGCCGCCCAGATCAGCGTCTCGTGCGCATTGGTGAAGCGTTTGCCCTTGAAGTTCGGCATCGGGTTCGACTTGCGCCAGACGATGTCGTTCAGGATCCAGTAGCCCTGGTCCTGCAGCGCCGTGCCGATGCGGAAGATGTTGTGGTAGCTGCCGATCACCCACAGCGTGCCGTCGTCGCGCAGCACACGGCGCGCCGCCTTGAGCCAGGCGCGGGTGAAGCGGTCGTATTCCTCGAAATCGGAGAAGCGGTCCCAGGCCTCGTCAACGCC
>DATEID010000110.1:0-4925 GCA_035279245.1 Reyranella sp. | reverse complement strand
AACACCAGCACGCGCAAGAAGGGCGGCACCGGCCTCGGCCTGTCGATCTCGCGCAAGATCGTCGAGCTGCATGGCGGCTACATCACGGTCGAGTCCGAGGTGGGCAAGGGCTCGAACTTTAAAATTACGATTCCCATCGATGCCTCGCGAACGAAGGAAGCCGCGCAATGAGCAAGAAGATTCTTGTCGTGGAGGATACCGAGGACAATCGACAGATCCTGCGCGACCTGCTGGGCATGGCGGGCTACGAGATGGTCGAGGCGCGTGACGGCGCCGAGGGGGTGGCCAAGGCTACCGAGCACAGGCCCGACTTGATCCTGATGGACATCCAGATGCCGGTGATGGACGGCTACGAGGCGACCCGGCGCATCAGGACCAATCCCGAGCTGAAATCAATTCCGATCGTCGCCGTGACGTCTTATGCGCTTTCCGGCGACGAGGAAAAGACGCGCGCCGCGGGCTGCGACGGCTACATCGCCAAGCCCTACAGCCCGCGCCAGATGCTGGCCAAGGTCCGCGAGATCCTGGGAGCCTAGAGAAGAAGATGCGCGATCCTGCCCGCATCCTCGTGGTCGACGACGTCGCCGACAACGTCGAGATCTTGCGCGTGCGTCTCACCGCGCTGGGCTACGATGTCGATGAGGCCAGCGACGGCGAGCAGGCGCTCGTCAAGATCGCCGCCGCCCCGCCGGATCTCGTTCTGCTGGACATCATGATGCCCAAGATCGACGGCCTCGAGGTCGTGCGCCGATTGAAAGCCGACAAGTCGCTGCCCTTCATTCCGGTGATCCTGGTGACGGCCAAAGCCACGCCCAAGGACGTGGTGGCTGGCCTCGATGCCGGCGGCGACGACTACCTCACCAAGCCGATCGAGCATGGCGCGCTGGTCGCCCGCGTGCGCGCCATGTTGCGCATCAAGGCGCTGCACGACGAAGTCCAGACCCTGAACCAGGGACTCGAAGCCAAGGTCAAGGCGCAGGTCGAAGAGCTGGAGCGGGTGAGCCGGTTGCGCCGCTTTCTGGCGCCGCAGCTCGCACAGGCCTTGGTTTCGGCGGGCGACGAGAAGGTTCTCGACAATCATCGACGCGAGATCGCCGCCATGTTCTGCGACCTGCGTGGCTTCACCTCCTTCGCCGAAACGGCGGAGCCGGAGGACATCATGTCCCTGCTGGCCGAATATCACGGGGCAGTCGGTCCTCTGATCCGCAAGCATGAGGGAACGCTCGACCGCTTCACCGGCGATGGCATGCTGGTTTTCTTCAACGATCCCTTGCCTTGCCCCGATCCGGCGGCGCGGGCCGCCAGGCTTGCTCTGGAAATGCGCGACGCGGTGGCGAGCCTCGTGCCGATTTGGACCAAGCGCGGCCACAGTCTGGGCTTCGGCATCGGCATGGCGCAGGGCTACGCCACGCTTGGCCGAATCGGCTTCGAGGATCGCTTCGACTACACGGCGATCGGGGCGGTGGTGAATCTCGCGTCCCGCCTCTGCAGCGAAGCGAGCGACGGCCAGATCCTGGCCAGCGGCCGCCTTGCCGCAGCGGTCGAGGATATCGCCGAAATCGAGGACCTTGGCGAGCGCCCGATTCGCGGCATGGCGCGCCCTGTCGCCGTGCGCAATCTCACGTCGCTGAAGCAGGCGTGAGACAGATACGAGGTTTGCATGATGATCCGGAGACGCACCTTCATCGCGGGCATCGGGGGAATCGTCGCCGGCGGAAAGGTGACTTTCGCAGAGGGCGCGGCACCGACCATCGGCTTGCTCAGCACGGGTGGCGTCGACAGCCTGACGCGGGCCTTCTTCAAGGGCTTGACCGCCATGGGGTTCGAAGAGGGCCACAACCTCACTGTCGTGAGGCGCAGTGCTGCAGGGCAGTTCGAGAAGCTTCCGGCATTGGCTCAGGATCTGGTGAGCCGGAAGGTTGATGTCATCGTGGCGATCGGCGGCCCAGTGCCAACCCGTGCCGCGAAGTCCGCCACATCGACCATTCCCATCGTCTTCGCTTGTGGTGGCGATCCAGTGAGCGACGGGTTGGTCGCAAGCTTCAACCGACCGGACGGCAATGTCACGGGCGCCTCCTTCATGGGGGCTTCGTTTACATCCAAGCGCCTGCAGGTGCTGAAGCAGCTTTTGCCACGGATCGTCGACGTGGCGCTGATGCTCAATCCCAAGGCGACGCTGGCCGAAGGCCAGATCCGCGACGCCCGGAGCGCCGCGCCGGTGCTCGGGCAAAAGGTGCAGGTCATCGACGCGAACGGTGCCGACGAAATCGACGCTGCATTTGCCGAGATGAAGCGGCAAAAGTTGGAGGCATTGCTGGTGGGCGTCGATCCCAGTTACGGCTTGGTGTTCCGCGACCGCATCGTTGGGCTTGCAGCTCGGTACAAGCTCCCGGCGCTCTACGACTCGCGCGATTATGTGGAAAAGGGCGGGCTCATCAGTTACGGCAGCGTGCTTACCGACACGTGGCGGCAGGCAGGGCTGTATGTCGGCCGTATCCTGAAGGGCGAGAAGCCGCAGGACCTGCCGATCGTTCAGCCGACACGGTTCGAGACGGTCATCAACCTCAAGACCGCTAGGACGCTGGGGCTCGAGGTGCCGGCTGGACTGCTCGCCGTAGCCGATGACACGATTGAGTGAATTTTGAGCTGGATCGCTGACGGCTAATATTTGAGCTCGAACAGGAGAGGTCGATGAGCACTGCGCTGGAAATGACGGCGTCGCTCGCGGATCGGGGCAGGCTCCGGTTGTCGCTCGCCATCGTCACCGGCATCATTTGCACAGCGGCGATCGCGAGGGCGTTGCCGGCGACGATGGGCGCGATATCGGACTTTCCATTGCCGATATGCGCCGCCGATGCCTCATCCGGCTCATCGCTCAACAAGGTCGAGGTGATCACATCGCATGCCTTGCCGGATATACCTGGCAAGAGGGTGACGATCGTCCGCGTGACCTACGGACCTGGCGGCTTCACGCCGCCGCACCGTCACGCCGGCACGGTGACGGCCTACATCACCAAGGGGCACATCCGGTCGCAGCTGGAAGGCGGTCCGCTGGAGACATTCGAGGTCGGCCAGTCGTTCTTCGAGCCGCCGGGCGCGATCCACGCCGTTTCCGCCAATGCGAGCAACACCGAGATGGCCGAACTGATCGCTGTCTTCGTCGCCGACGAAGGCGCGCAATTGACAACCTTCCTCGATCCCTAATCGTAAGGACCGGTGGCGCACAGAAGTCGACGCGAACGTAACTCTAGTTGACGTTTACGTAAACGTTAACTATGACAATCCCGTCATGTCCGCCGCCGCTCCCGCCGCCTCTCAGACCGAGCGCGATCTTCAGCGCATCTATAGCATCGCCGAATTGGCGCGGGAGTTCGGCATCACGGCGCGCACCATCCGCTTCTACGAGGACGAGGGGCTGATCAAGCCACGCCGGCAGGGGCTGACGCGGCTCTACAGCGCCGGCGACCGCACGCGGCTTTCCTGGATCCTGCGCGGCAAGCGGCTGGGCTTCTCGCTCGCCGAGATCAAGGAGCTGCTCGACCTTTACCAGGTGGACCGCACCGGCGTGCAGCAACTGCGCGAGCTCCTGCGCCGCAGTCGCCTGCATATCGACGATCTGCAGCGCCGCCGGCGCGATCTCGATGCCCAGATCCAGGAGTTCAAGGACGTGGAAGCGCATGTGACGTCCGAGCTCAGGAAGCGCGGCGTCGATCCCGACTGAGGAGGAAGCCATGGCCGTCTACAAGGCGCCGTTGAAGGACATCCAGTTCGTGCTGAACGAGGTGCTGGACGTGTCGAGCCTCGCCAGGCTGCCGGGTTACGAGGACGCGACGCCGGACACCATCCAGGCGATCCTCGAGGAAGCGGCCAAGCTTTGCGAGAACGTGCTGTTTCCGCTGAACCGCAGCGGTGACGAAGAGGGCTGCACCTACGAGAACGGCATCGTTCGCACGCCCAAGGGCTTCAAGGAAGCCTACCAGCAGTTTCGCGAAGGCGGCTGGACGGCGACGACCTGCGATCCGGCCTATGGCGGGCAGGGGCTGCCGGCGACGGTGGGCTTTGCGATCACCGAGATGATCACCGCGGCCAACCAGTCGTTTGGCATGTATCCTGGCCTGAGCCACGGCGCCTACGAGGCGCTCAATACGCACGGTTCGGAGGAGCTGAAGAAGCTTTATCTGCCCAAGCTCACCGACGGCACGTGGTCGGGCACGATGTGCCTTACCGAGCCCCAGTGCGGCACCGATCTCGGCCTGATCCGCACTCGCGCCGAGCCGCAAGCCGACGGCAGCTACGCGATCACCGGCACCAAGATCTTCATCTCGGCCGGCGAGCACGATCTTACCGAGAACATCATTCATCTCGTGCTGGCGCGGCTGCCCGATGCGCCGGGCGGGACAAAGGGAATCTCGCTCTTCCTGGTGCCGAAGTTCATCCCGACCGCCGACGGCAAGCCGGGCGAGCGCAACGGCATCCGCTGCGGCGCCATCGAGCACAAGATGGGCATCAAGGCCTCCTCGACCTGTGTCATGAACCTCGATGGGGCGAAGGGCTGGCTGGTCGGCGAGGCGAACAAGGGCATGCCGGCCATGTTCGTGATGATGAACGCCGCGCGACTCGGCGTCGGCATGCAGGGGCTGGGCATCGCCGAATGCGCCTACCAGAGCGCCGTCGCCTACGCGCGCGACCGCCTGCAGGGCCGTTCGCTCACCGGCCCCAAGAATGCGTCCGGGCCCGCAGATCCCATCATCGTGCATCCCGACGTGCGGCGCATGCTGATGACGCAGAAGTCGTTCACCGAGGCGGCCCGCGCGCTTGCGCTCTGGGTCGGCATGCTGATCGACGAGGCACATCGCCATCCCGACGAGAAGCAGCGCGAGGCGGCGGACGATTTGATCCAGATGCTGACGCCCATCATCAAGGCC
>DATEID010000109.1:0-22226 GCA_035279245.1 Reyranella sp. | reverse complement strand
ATATGGCCGCCGACCGCCTTGGCGCGTAGCGCTTCTTCCTCGAGATCGGGCTCCTTCATCAGCCAATGCGCCGTGCGACGCACCAGCTCCGGCTGCGGGCCGCCGCCGTCGATGCCGCGGTTCCAGAGCCAGAGCTGGTCGGACAGCACCTCCGCGACGCGGCCCTTGCCGACGCGGTCGAGCACGACCAGCGGCTGGTCGTTGGCGCCGGAAAGGATTGTGTGGCCCTTGTTGGCATGCGAGGTGACAAGGCGGAACCAGCGACCCCATTGCGGCTCCTTGCCGGGCGCGCCTTCCTGTGGCAGGTCGGCCGTCACGGGATGGCGGCGGCCGATATCGGTGACTTTCGGCTTGAAGCCCTGCTCGAGCACGTCGCCGGTGGGCTCGGCCGGCAGGATGGCGCCGAGCGGCGAGCGATAGAGCGAGCGCTGGGTGGCGAAGACCGGACCCACGGAAACCAGCAGCGCGCCGCCGTTCTTCACGTAGTCGGCGATGTTGCGGAAATACTCGCGGGTGATCAGGTTCCCCGACTCGTAGCGGTCGAAGATGATGAGATCGAATTCCTTCAGCTTCTGCTCGAACAGCTCGCGCATCGGGAAGACGATCAGCGACAGTTCGCGGACCGGCGTGAAGTCGTCCTTCTGCGGGGTGCGCAGGATGGTGAAGTGAACCAGGTCGACGGCCGGGTCGCTCTTCAGCAGGTTTCGCCACGCCCGCTCGCCCTGGTAGGGCTCGCCCGACACCAGCAGCACCCGCAGCCGATCGCGCACACCGTTGATGGTGAAGATTGCCCGGTTGTTGTCGAGCGTGAGCTCGCTCGGTCCGGGCGCCGTTTCCAGCTCGACGATATTCTCGCCGGGATTGGTGACCGTGAGCGGCAGCTCGACCGGCTTGCCGACAGGCACCTGCATGCGCCGCACCACCTCGCCGCCCACCGTGACGGTGACCGGCGCGGTGCCGCCCGCGGGATCGTCGACCCGGAACTTGGCCGTCACCTCGTGGCCGACCACGCCGAAGCGCGGCGCCTGCTCGACGGTGATCAGGCGGTCGCGCTCGCCCTTCTTGCCGGCGATCAGGGCGTGCAGCGGCGCGCCGCCCAGCTCGGGCGGCAGCGCGGGCGGGACGTCGTGGACCTGGCCGTCGGTCAGCAGCACGACGCCGGCCAGGCGCTCGGGCGGCACGTCGACCAGCGCCGAGCGCATCGCCTCGATCAGCCGTGTTCCGCCGGGCCGCTCGCTGCCGAGCTGGATGTGCGACGGCGGCAGCACCGCCTCGCGCACTTCGAGTCCTTGCTCCTGGCCGAACTTGCGCTTCAGCATCTCGCGCGCGGCCTGCACCTGCTGGCGGCGGTCGCCGATCGACATCGAATCGCTGTCGTCGACCATGATCTGCACCACGTCGGAGATCGGCTTGCGCTTTTCCTCGACCAGCGACGGGTTGGAGAGCGCAGCCAGCACGACGGCGACCGCTCCGAGACGCCACAACGCGCCGCGTGCACCGGCACGCAGGCCCGCCAGCACGAGCAGGAGGCCGATGCCGCCCAGCACCGCCAGCACCGTCCAGGACAGCAGCGGATCGAAGGCGACGGAAACGGCCGACGACATGTTCATCGGCGCAGCCTCTGCATGATGTCCTGCACGTGGACGGCATCGTCCTTGTAGTTGCCGGTAAGCGCCACCATCACGAGGTTGACGCCGAAGCGGAACGCCATCTCGCGCTGCGTCTCGCCGCCCGGCGACACCGGCAGCAGGCCGCGGCCGCGCTGATCGACCGCCCAGGCGCCGGCATAGTCGTTGGAGCCGATCATGATGGTGGCGACGCCGTCATTCACGCGGCCGTTGCCGGCCTCGATCCAGATCTTGCCGCCCTGCCAGCGGCCCGGCATGTCGGACAGGAGATAGAACGACTTGGTCAGCACGTAGTCGGACGGCATGGCGATCAGCGGCGGCAGTTCGATGCCGCTCAGGAGCCGCTTCAGGTCGGGATTGCCGTTGGCCGGCCGGTCGAAGCTCATTTGCTGGTCGCGCGTATCGACGAAGACGATGCCACCGGTCCGCAAGTAGCGGTCGAGCGCGGCCGAGGCGTGCGGCGACAGGTTGGGCTGGGTCGAGGTGATGGGCCAGTAGATCAGCGGAAAGAGCCGCGGTTCGTCATGATCGAGATCGAGGCCGACCGGGTCGGCCGGCTCGACCGACGTGCGGCTGCGCAGCACCTCGCTCAGCCCTTCGAGGCCCGCGCGGCTGGTATCGTCGACATCCTTGTTGCCGGTGACGATGTAGGCGAGACGCACATCGAGCGCGCCGCGCAAGGCTTCTTCCTCCGACAGAGGGGGCGGGGCCTTGTCGTCGTTCGGCGCGGCCGCCATCTGGATTTGCCGTTCGTGCGTCGTGGCACTCTGCGCATGCACGTTGGGTGGGCTTGCGAACAGGCCGACGAAGGCGATTACGCCAAGGGCAGCGGTCGCGGCACGGCGCAGCCGGATGGCGCGTGGCAGCATACCGCGCAACCAGAGGGAAATCAGGAAATCGCTCAACAGCAAGATCGCCGCCGCGAGCAGGCACCAGCGTGCGAGGTCGGTCTCGCCGCCTTCGGACAGGCGGTCGGTGGCCACTCCGGCAGGCAGGACGAGCGGTTTGGGGGCGTCGACATGGTCTCCCAGATTGAACGCCACATGCGCGTTCTCGTCACCATAAAGACCGGGCGGAGTGGTCGGCTTGGGTTTGAAGGTCCTGCTCGCATCCGCCGGAAGCATCTGCACGCCGGCCGGAGGCGCGCCGAGCCGGCCGAAGCCGTCGAGGGTGCGCCAGGGCTTCAAGGCCTTGTTGACGCCGTCGCCGGCGATGCCGCGCGACAGGAGCACGAGCCGCTGCAGCATGTCGACGAAAAGACCGGAGATCGCCAGGTTGCTCCAGTTCGTGTTGGCGGTTGTGTGCACCAGCACGAGGTATCCCTTGCCGCGCTTCTCGGCCGTGACCAGCGGCGTGCCGTCGCTCAGCCGCGCCCAGGTCTTGTCGGCGAGGTCGGGCGTCGGCTCGGCCAGCACCTGCTGCGAGATGCGCACGTCCTTGGGGATGGGGATGCCGAAGAAGGGGCTCTCGGGGGGAAAGTCGGCGAGCGTCGCCGGCGTGCCCCAGCTCATGACGCCGCCCAGGGAACGATCGCCCAGCCGCAGCGGCACGGGCACGAGATTGTCGCCGCCGGCGGCGGCGAGGTTGGGGCCGGCGAAGCGTACGGCGACGCCGCCCTGCTCGATCCATTTGGCGATCTCCTCGCGGTCGCCGGGTGAGGGTGCGGAGCTGTCGGGAATCAGCAGAACGGCGGTGTTGTGAGTCACCACCTTCTCGCGATCGCCGATGGTCAGGCTCACATAGGGCTCGAGCGCACGCTGGAGGAAGTACACCTCTTGCAGCAGCGGCTGACCGGTGGCTGTGGCGCGTTCACCCAGGATCGAGACCGGCCGGCGGCGGCTGCGCTCGTCGAGCAGCACGGTGCTGCCTGCGCCGCCCTGACCTTCGATGTCGAGCCGCGCGATGCGGTTGCGCAGCTCGACTGGTGCGGCAAGCATGCCTTCGCCCTTGGTGCCGGTCGCGGGAAAGTCGAGGTCGATGCGGGCCACAACCCGGCCCTGCTCGTCCTCGGCGCGTACCGCCGCTTTGCGCGGGCCGTTGGCCTGCGGGCGCAGCGCCTGCACCTTGAGATCGCGACCCTCGGCCGCCGGTGGCAGCAGCACCAGCGGTGTGGTCGCCTGATCCGGCAGCACGACTTCGAGCCCGGCGAACTGGCGCAGGCGCGCGCTCAGCTTGTCCGCGCCCGGATCCTCGAGCCCGTCGCTCAGCCAGACGGCATAGGCACTCGGGTCGACCTGCATGCGATCAAGCTGGTTGACGGCATTGGCGCGGTCGGTCGGCCACGGCTTGGGCCGCATCGCGCGCAAGAGCGTGCGCGCTTCTTCGGGCCGCAAGGCGCCCTGCTTCATCGCCGGGGCGTCGACCGGAGGCGGAGCCGTGCCCATCAGGACGACCGAACGGCCGCCGCGCTCGGCGCGATCGATCAGGCGCTCGGCATGGGCGAGGCGCGCCGTCCATCCGGGCGCCGATGCCCAGCCGTCGTCGATCACCAGCAGGAGCGGTCCCTTGCCCGGCAAGTCGGCCTGCGGATTGAGGATGGGTTTCGCCATGGCGACGATCAGGGCGATGGCGAGCAGGAGCCGCAGCAGCAGCAGCCACCACGGCATCTTCCTCGGCGTCTGCTCGGTCGGCTCCAGCCCGATCAGGAGACGGATCGCCGGGAAGCGCACCAGCCGCGGCAGCGGCGGGATCATGCGCAGAAGCCAGTAGATCACCGGCAGCACGAGCAGGAGCGCCAGCATGCCCGGCGCCGCAAAGGCGAAGGCGCCGAAGCTCAGCATGGGCACTTGGTGTGTTGCCACCCTTCGAGACGCGATCCTGCGGACCGCTCCTCAGGGTGAGGTTTTACTTTGGCCTCATCCTGAGGAGCCGCGCGCAGCGTGGCGTCTCGAAGGATGGCGACGCGGAGATTCATCTTGGCCATCAAGCCGCATTCAGGCGACGGAGGTCGGCCATCGCCAGATAAAGGGAAAGGAGCACGGTCTGCGGCGGCCGGTCGGTGCGGTGCAGATGTACCGTCCAGTTGGCCGGACGCGCCAGCCGCTGCAGCCCCTCGCGCTGGGCGGCAAGCCGCGCGCCGTAGGCGTCGCGCACCGTCTCGACGCGACGGATCGTATGTTGGCCTTCGGCTTCGAGACCCTCGAACTTCACATGGCCGTCGAACGGCAGGTCCTCTTCGGCCGGATCGAGTATCTGCACCAGATGTCCGCGCACGCCCGCGCTCGCATAGTGGCGCACGACGGCCTCGATCTTGTCGAGCGGATCGAGCCAGTCCGATACCAGCACCACGGTGCCGTAGGCTGGCAGCGGCACCAGCGGCGGCAGGCTCGATAGCTTCGCGGCGTTCTTCTGCGTCTCGGCGAACATCGCTTCGGCCATGCGCCGGACGGCGATGCGGCCTGTGCTCGGCCGCATGCCGCTGCCAAGGATGGCGACGCGCTCGCTGGCGTCGGCCAGGAGGTTGGCGAGTGCCAATGTGATCAGCTCGGCGCGCTGGGCCTTGCTGTCGAGGTTACGCAGCGACGCGTAGTGCATGGACGGCGAGGCATCACGCCACAGCCACACGCTGGCCGCCGCTTCCCATTCCGTCTCGCGCACGAACAGGCTGCGGCTGCGCGCGCTCTGCCGCCAGTCGATGCGGCTCGCGCTGTCGCCGTCGCGATATTGCCTATACTGCCAGAAGGCATCGCCCTGGCCGACGCGGCGACGGCCATGCACGCCCTGGATCACGGTCGCAGCGACGCGGTCGGCCGCCAGCATCAAGGCGGGGAGGGTGCCGGCAAGTTCGAGCGAGCGGTTGAATGTCGGTTGGGCCATCAGGTCGAATGCTGCAAATGCCTAGCCAAGACGCGCGCACATCTGGCCGATCACCGACTCGACCGTGATGCCTTCGGCGCGTGCGGAGAAGTTCACCGCCATGCGGTGGCGCAGGATCGGTCCGGCCAGCGCCGCGACATCGTCGACGGACGGCGCGAGGCGGCCCTGAATGATCGCTCGCGCTCGGCAGGCCAGCATGAAGGCCTGGCTGGCGCGCGGTCCCGGCCCCCAGGCGACGCGCTGGCGCACGATGTCGAGATCAGTCGACTCCGGACGGCCGGCGCGGACCAACTTCACGATCGCATCGACCACGCTCTGGCCGATCGGCAGGCGCCGCACCAGCGCCTGGGCGGCCATCAGGTCCCCGGGCGTCAGCGCCTGGCTCGCAACAGGAATGTTGGCTCCGGTTGTGGCGACCATGATCTGGCGCTCGGCCTCCTCGTCGGGATAGCCGACATCGACCTGCAGCAGGAAGCGGTCGAGCTGGGCCTCGGGCAGCGGATAGGTGCCTTCCTGCTCCAGGGGATTCTGGGTCGCCAGCACGTGGAAGGGGAGGGGCAGGTCATAGCGCTTGCCGGCCACGGTGACGTGCCGTTCCTGCATGCTTTGCAGGAGCGCCGACTGGGTGCGCGGGCTGGCGCGGTTGATCTCGTCGGCCATCAGGAGCTGCGCGAAGACGGGGCCCTGGATGAACCGGAAGGAGCGCCGGCCGGTGTCCGTTTCCTCCATCACCTCCGAGCCCAGGATGTCGGCCGGCATCAGGTCGGGCGTGAACTGGATGCGCTTGGCATCCATGCCCAGCACCGTGCCGAGCGTCTCCACCAGCTTGGTCTTGGCCAGTCCCGGCACGCCGATCAGCAGGAGGTGACCTCCCGAGAGGAGCGCAACCAGCGTTTGATCGATGACATCCTGCTGGCCATAAATGACTTTGCCGATGGCAGTCCGGGCGGCACGCAACTGGCCGCCCAACCGCTCGATATCGGCCAGGGCGGCTTGGGCGTCGGCGTCGGTGGCGGTCGATGTGTCGGGGGCCACGAGGCGCTCCTGTTGTCGATGGGATCGAGGCTGAGGGAAGCCCAGAATTGAGGCCGGAACAAGGGCATGACAATTGACGAAATTGTGCGGCGGGTGCGGCAGCGAAGCGTCCGCCTGGCATCGGGCTTGCCCGTCGATCCACTTCCGCTCGGCAGCGACCTCTCCCTGAGCGGCATCGCCTCGGAGCCGCAAAGCTGGCGGCCGGCGTCCGTCCTCGTGCCGCTGGTCGATCGGGCGCCCGGGATAACCGTCCTGCTGACCCAGCGCACCGACGATATGCCGAGCCATGCCGGGCAGATCGCCTTTCCCGGCGGCCGTCGCCAGGCGGGCGATGCCGATGCTGTCGCCACGGCGCTGCGGGAGACCGAGGAGGAAGTAGGGCTTTCGCGGCAATTCGTCGACGTGGTCGGCGCCATCGATTCCTATCGCACCGGGACGGGCTACGAGATCACGCCCATCGTCGGCATCGTCAGGCCGGGATTCATGATCCATGCGGACCCCCGCGAGGTGGCCGACGTCTTCGAGGTGCCGCTCGAACATTTCCTGGATGAGGTGAACCACAAGATCGGCAGCCGCATTTATCAGGGCCGCGAGCGACGTTATTACGCGATGCCCTACGGTGAACGCTACATCTGGGGCGCGACTGCCGGTATGCTGAAGAACCTGCACTTCATCTTGACCAGTGCCCGTTGAGCCCGAAGGGAAAGTGTCATGCGCATCGTCCTGTTGGTGATCGTCCTGGTGACGGCGCCGACCGCGGCTTTCTTTCTTTGGGCATGGGCCGTGAAGATCAAGGAAGAACGCAGGCTCGCCGGCACCCTGCCGGAGTGGCAAGACCTGCCGCTGACCTGGCTCGCCATCGCCGGGCTCGTCTGCGTCATTGTCGGCGTGATCGTGATGTTCTTCACCCAGAGCCAGGGCTATGGCGGTCTCTTCGCGCCATGAAGCCGGCTGGTCGCCTCGCCGCCGCTGCTTGGATGGATGACGGTCCGGCGCAGCGCCTGTTCGCGGCCCTCGATGGAGCCGGCATCATTGCGCGCTTCGTCGGTGGCTGCGTGCGCAATGCGGTTGTGGGCCGCGCGATCGACGATATCGACCTTGCGGTCGACAAGCCGCCCAAGGCCGTGATGGCCGCGCTCGAGGCCGGCGACATCAAGGTCATCCCGACCGGCATGAAGCATGGCACGGTGACGGCCATCGCCGACGGCCGCTTCTTCGAGCTCACCACGCTGCGGCGCGATGTCGAGACCGATGGCCGCCGCGCGGTCGTCGCCTTCACCGACGATTGGCTGGAGGATGCGGCCCGACGCGATTTCACCTTCAACGCCCTCTACGCCGACCGCGACGGCACGCTGTACGACCCGTTCGACGGCCGGGCCGATCTGGCGGCTGGCCGCGTGCGCTTCATCGGTGATGCCGACCGGCGCATCGCCGAGGATCGCCTGCGCGTGCTGCGCTTCTTCCGTTTCCATGCCTGGTTCGGACGGCCGCCCCTGGATGCGTCGGGCTTCGATGCCTGCCGCCGCAATGCCGGGACGCTCGGCGCCTTGTCCGGCGAGCGCGTCGCGAAGGAACTGCTGCGCCTCCTCGAGGCGCCGGCGCCGGCCGATGCGCTCGAAGCGATGGTCGAGGCGGGCGCACTCGACCGCTGGCTGCCGGAATATGTCGGCACGGCGCGGCTCAGGGCGCTGATCCTGCGCGAGCCCGCGCCCGACAAGCTGCGTCGGCTGGCCGCGGTCCTGCCGGCCGATGCCGACACGACGGCGATCGGCAAGCGGCTCAAGCTCTCGACGCAGGACTCGCTTCGCCTGGGCGTGATGGTCGCGCACGAGCCGGTGCTCGATCTTTCGGGCGGCCCGCGCACATGGCGCGCCGCCATCTATCGTCTCGGCAACAGGCTCTACATCGATCGTCTGCTGCTCGCCGTGGAAACGCCGGGCAATTGGCGCGAAGCGCTGGCGCTTGCCGAGGGTTGGACGCCGCCCGAGCTGCCGATAGGCGGCGGCGACGTCCGGCGGATCGGTTTGGCGCCCGGTCCGCGGATCGGCGCGTTGATCTCGGCGGTCGAGGAGTGGTGGATCGCCGGCGATTTCACCGCCGACCGCGCGGCCTGCCTCGCCGAGCTCGAACGTCTCGCCCAGGCATCGTGATCCCTGCCGCATGATCCGACCGGGCCTGACGCTTCTGCTGTGGCTTGCGATCGCGGCCATGGTCGTCGTGAACAACGTGATCGGCGACACCTGGATCGCGATGGCGCTCTCGGTGCGCACCGTCGAATGGTACAAGGTGCTGGTGCCGCTGCCGTATGTCGTCTCGATGGCGATCATCCATGCGCGGCGCACCACGGGACCGCGCTGGCTCGAAGCGGCGCTGTTTGCAGCGATGCTGTGGCCGCCCTCGACCGTCTTTGTCGACTACCTCTACGGTTTCCTCACCTTCGGGTCCGGCTCCGCCGCCTTCCTCGACCGCTTCGCCGTCTGGTGGGGCGCACCCTATCCGCTGCTGATCGTCGTGCTGTTCGCCGCGCCACTGGTGGCCGGAAGGCTGCTCGCGCATCGATGAGCAGGGAGTCGGCTCGGCGGGTCGGGTTACCGCTTGCTGCGATGTGCGCCCTGTTACTATTTGGACGTAACGTGAGAGTGTATTTCCCGTAATAGAGGCATTCATGCCACGCCGTCCCACGAACGAAGAGATCGAGCTTGCCCTGAAGCTCGTTGGCCCTGACTTTCCCGAACAGGGAACGCTGAAGAGACAGTTGGAAAACTCGACGGTGACCGAATTGGAGGATGGCCTCGTTCTTGAGTTCAACGTGCTCGCCGACTTACCCTTGGTCACAACGAGATCGGCTCTTGGAGAGGGCAGTCTTTACGATGTGGATGGCGTACCGGTCATCTTCACGCTTATTCAGAAGAACGGGTACGTTTGGCATCTTGATATTGGGCGCGCAGATGCCGGCCGAATTCGGCGTCAGCTTGATTTTGCTCAGGTGGTAGCGCTGGGCTTCGGTAAAGGCCTGTCGCTTGAGCGAACCGAGCAAAATAAGTTTGAGTAATTGTCCTGGCCAGGCCGGCCAGCTGCGCGGCCGCCACACCTGCCCAGTGCGGTGATCGACGCTGGCTTCGCGGCTACGTAGACAACGGCGTTCGGCTCTCGGTGGGCAGCGCCACGATGTTGGCGGACAAGGGCTTGCCTTCGATCCAGGGCACGACCAGGCCGTGTTCGTTGAAGATATGGATCCGGTAATCGAGACCTTGCAGCAGGTCGAGCAGCGCCTTGCGGCTCGTGCCTTGGCACCTCAGGGCTTCCTCGTTGGCCTCGACCAGCAGGATCGGGCGTGATGTCGAAAGCAGTTCTTTTGCGCCGGTGAGGACTTTCACCTCGGCGCCCTCGACGTCGATCTTGATCATGTCGACGCGGCCGAGCGCTAGGCGCGTCTGCAGTGCGTCGAGCGTCTCGACCGCGACCGGCTCGCGCACGATCGCGATCTCGTTTTCGTACTCATAGATGAAATCGCCGAGCGTGTTGTGCAGGCCGTGCTGCTTGGGCGCGATGCGCAGCTCGGCCGTGCCGGGTTCGGCAGCCAGGGCGTGCGGCACCACGGTGACGTTGCCGAGGCCGTTGCGGGCGATGTTGCGGTCGAGGATCTGGCGCTCGCGGCTGCTGGGCTCGACGGCGATCACCTTTCCCGAAGGGCCGACACGGCGGGCGGCGAACAGGGTGAAGAGGCCTTCGTTGGCGCCGATATCGACGAAGGTCATGCCCGGACGCAGTGTGCCGCGGAGGAAGGCGAACTCGTTGGGCTCGAACGAGCCCGCGACATAGACGCAAAGGCTGGTATCGGTGCCGAGCATCGTCTCGATCCTCGTCTTCGCCAGCCAGGGGACGACGAGCGGGACCTTCAGCCCTTTCCGCGTGGCCCATTCCCAGAGCGTGCCGCGGCGCACCGCGAGCCACCGGCGCTCGATGTAGAATTCTCCGGCGAACGACCAGCCCGGCACCGGCGCTACACGCGGTCGGCGGGAAAGGCTCCGCGCATAGAGCCTGCCGAGGACAGGCGCGTTAAGGAGCAGCCAGCATCCCATCCGGTCGAGAAGGTAGCCGATCGTGGACATGGTCTAAGGCCAACGCGCCTCGGGCGGCAGCGACATCAGGATCGCCTCGACATTGCCGCCGGTCATGAGCCCGAACCTGGTGCCGCGGTCGTGCAGCAGGTTGAACTCGACATAGCGGCCGCGGCGCATGAGCTGATGCTCGCGTTCGGCTGCGGTCCACGTCTCGTTCATGTGCCGGCGCACCAGCTTGGGATAGATGCCGAGGAAAGCCTCCCCGACCGCGCGGGTGAAGGCGAAGTCGCGGTCGAAGTCGCCGCTGTCGAGATAGTCGTAGAAGATGCCGCCCACGCCGCGCGGTTCGCTCCGGTGCGGCAGATAGAAGTATTCGTCGCACCAATCCTTGAAGCGCGGGTAGTAGCCCGTGTCGTGCGCGTCGCAGGCGGCCTTGAGCGCAGCATGGAAGTCGCGCGTGTCCGCTTCGTTGGCCGTCATCGGCGTGAGATCGGCGCCGCCGCCGAACCAGGCGCGCGTGGTGACGATGAAGCGCGTGTTCATGTGCACGGCGGGCACGCGCGGCGAGCGCATATGGGCGACCAGCGAGATGCCGGAAGCGAAGAACCGCGGATCCTCCGCCGCTCCCGGAATCTGGCTGCGGAAGTCCGGACTGAACTCGCCATGGACGGTCGAGACATTGACGCCCACCTTCTCGAACACGCGCCCGCGCAGGATGGACATGACGCCGCCGCCGCGGTCTTCGCCGCTAGGGCCGCGCTCGCGCTGCCATTCCTTGCGGACAAAGCGGCCTGGCGGCAGCTCGCGATGCGTTCCACTGATTTCCGTCTCGATCTGCTCGAATTCGGCACAGATGCGATCACGCAAGTCCTCGAACCAGGCGCGCGCCTGATCCTTGCGTTCGGCGACCATTTTGTCGGATGGCAGCGGCGTCGGACCAGCCGGTCCCGTGGCGTGACGTGAGGAAAGAGTCATGAGAGGGCGGCAAATCCCTTCGTCTGGCGCAGGCCCTCAGCCAATACTATTGCCGCGGCGAGCGCGACATTGAGCGAGCGTGCCCCGGCTTGCAAGGGGATACGAAGGCGCAGATCGGCTGCATCGTGCACGTCGGCCGGCACGCCGGCGCTCTCGCGCCCCAGCAGCAGGATATCGTCCGGCCGGAAGTCGATGTCGGGAAATGTCTCCTTGCCCGCGGTGGTCAACAGCAGCAGCCGCCCGGCCGGCCGGTCCCGATGGAAGCTTTGCCACGAGACGTGACGGACAATGCGCGCGAGCCCGTAGTAGTCCATCGCCGCGCGTCGGATGCGCCGGTCGTCCAGCGGGAAACCGCAGGGCTCGATGATATCGAGCGGCACCGCCAGGCAGGCCGCCAGACGGATAAGAGCACCGAGATTTTGAGGTATATCCGGCTGGTAGAGAGCAAGGCGCATGGCATTCTTTCTATCGCCTCCGCGACGGAAGGCAGGGCTGTTCTGCCTTCATTGCGCGCTTTCCAACAAGCCTCCATCCGGATGGCAGTAGCGGCAACACGCCTTCGCAGCCGCACGTTCTCTTCTCAGAGCAAACGAGGAGAAGGACGATGAGGGTTATAACCTTGGCTGCGGCGGCGTTGCTTGCGTGCACGTCCCTCGCCTTCGCGCAGGCTGGTGGCGGAGCCGGCGGTGGATCAGGTGCTGGCGGCGCCGCGCCCGGCGGGTCCGGCGGCGCAGGTACCGGTATGGGCGCCGGTGCCGCCCCAGGCACCGGAACCGGGGTGCCGAGTTCCACAACGCCGGGTTCCATGGCGCCCGGCTCCATAAACAATGGCACGGGGGCGCCGGGCAATCCCGTCAACAGCACCAGCCCCGGAACGGGCGCCAGCGGCACCAACCCGCCAACGACATCGACACCAGGGATGAATAACGGCGGGACATCTGGAACGAGCGGCACGACTCGTTGAGACCAACGGCAACGACAGACCGCCAGCGAAGTGACGACGGCGGCTGGACTTCGACGCACAACTAGATAGTGGCGCAGCCGGACACTTCGTTATCCGGCTGCGAGTCTAAGAACCACCCCCTGGCCCGTTCGCTCCGAACGGGCCAGGGGCAGATCTCCTCTTCGCACTTCGAAACCGCCCGCTGGCGGAAAAGGGCCAGTTTCCGGTAAATGCGGCCGAATCAATTGCGGAGCGGCCGCCTAATCAAATGCGACGCTATAAGAAGCGGCTTCGTGCGGCACGCTGTCACAGCGCGCGCGGGTTTGCGCCTGCGACCAACAGAGCCTTGAAACAAAAGGCGCTTTCTCGTCTATAAGCCTTAACTCCTCGGGGGAAGTATCTCGCAATGGCTTCAAGCAGCATCCCGGCCGGCGGTCACGGCGATCCGACACGGCGCGACTTCCTGATGGTCGCGACCGGCGCCATGGGCGCCGTCGGCGCCATCGCCGTCGCCTGGCCCTTCATCAACAATCTCAATCCGGCAGCCGACACGCTCGCGCTCAGCACCGTCGAGGTCAATGTGAAGGCGATCCCGGTCGGCCAGGCGATCACGGTGAACTGGCGCGGCAAGCCGGTCTTCATCCGCCACCGTACCGAGAAGGAGATCAAGGAGGCCGAGGCAGTCCCGCTTTCGGAATTGCGCGATCCCCAGACCGACGATGCGCGCGTGACCGACACCGCCAAGAAGGTGCGCCGGGAATGGCTGATCGTGGTCGGCGTCTGCACCCACCTGGGCTGCGTGCCGCTCGGCACCAAGCAGGGCGATCCGCGCGGCGAATATGACGGCTGGTTCTGCCCCTGCCACGGTTCGCAGTACGACACGTCGGGCCGGATCCGCAAAGGTCCCGCACCCCTGAACCTCGCGGTGCCTGACTATCTGTTCACAGCAGACACCCTCGTTCGCATCGGCTGATCGCCTTATCGATTGCCACTGGAGCTCGCAGCAATGGCCTCGTCTCACGGCGCCCCGCCGGTCTTCAACAACAAGGTGATCGCATGGATCGATCACCGCCTGCCGATCTTCTCCTATCTCGAGAAGGAATATCACACCTTCCCGACGCCCCGGAATTTCAACTACTTCTGGAATTTCGGCGCGATCGCGACCGTGATGCTGGTGCTGATGATCGCCACCGGCGTGATCCTGGCGACCAATTACACACCCAGCTCGGACCTCGCCTTCAATTCTGTCGAGCGCATCATGCGAGACGTGCCGTCCGGGTGGTTGATGCGCTACATGCACATGAACGGCGCGTCGTTCTTCTTCATGGCCGTGTACATCCACATCTTCCGCGGCCTCTACTACGGATCCTACAAGGCGCCGCGCGAGCTTCTGTGGATGCTGGGCGTGGTCATCCTGCTCCTGATGATGGCCACCGCGTTCATGGGCTACGTGCTGCCCTGGGGGCAGATGTCGTTCTGGGGCGCGACCGTGATCACGAACCTGTTCTCCGCCATCCCGGTGGTCGGCGAGTCGATCGTGACCTGGCTGTGGGGCGGCTTCGCGGTTGCCAACCCGACGCTCAACCGCTTCTTCGCGCTGCACTACCTGCTGCCGTTCGTGATCGTCGGCGTCGTGGCGCTGCACGTCGTGGCGCTGCATGTGCACGGCTCGAACAACCCGCTGGGCATCGACCCGAAGGGGCCGCAGGACACCGTGCCGTTCCATCCCTATTACACGATGAAGGACGGCTTCGGCGTCATCTGCTTCCTGCTCATCTATGCGATCTTCGTGTTCTTCATGCCGAACGTGCTGGGCGACGTGGCCAACTACATCCCGGCCAATCCCCTGGTGACGCCCAACGAGATCGTGCCCGAATGGTACTTCCTGCCGTTCTACGCCATCCTGCGCGCGATCCCCGACAAGCTGGGCGGCGTGATCTGCATGTTCGGCGCCATCGCCGTGCTGTTCGTGCTGCCCTGGCTCGACACCTCGCGAGTGCGGTCCTGCACCTTCCGGCCGATCTACAAGTGGTTCGTGTTCCTGCTGGTCGCCGATACCTTTCTGCTGGGCTACTGCGGCGCCCATCCGCCGGAAGGCTGGTACGTGCCGGCGGCGCGGCTCGGCACGGCCTATTATTTCTTCCACTTCCTCGTCCTGCTGCCGATCCTGGGCAAGATCGAACGGCCGCTGCCGTTGCCATCCAGCATCGCCGAAGCGGTGCTCAAGAAGAAGGCGGCCTGAGTCCATGTCCATGAAGCTTTCCCCGAACAAGCTTATCCTGGCGGGCGCGGTCGCGCTTGCCGCCTTCTCGGCCGGCACCATCGCCACCGCAGCGGAGGATGCTCCGAAACTGCCCAAGCACGAATGGAGCTTCCAGGGCCCGTTCGGCACCTACGATCGCGCCGCCGCACAGCGCGGGTTCCAGGTCTACAAGGACGTCTGCTCGGCCTGCCATTCGATGGAGCTGCTCGCCTATCGCAACCTGGAGGAGCTCGGCCTTACCGAGAACCAGGTGAAGGGCATCGCTGCCGACTTCCAGGTGCCGGACATCGGCGACGACGGTTCGGCGATCGAACGGCCGGCGCGGCCTTCGGATCACTTCAAGAAGCCGTTTCCCAACGAAGCTGCGGCCGCCGCCGCCAACGGCGGCAAGGCGCCGCCCGACCTCAGCGTGATCATCAAGGCGCGCGAGGGCGGGGCGGACTACGTCTACGGCATCCTCACCGGTTTCGTGCCGTACGAGAAGCTCACGCCCGAGCAGATCAAGGAGTTCAACGTCAAGAAGGACGATCACTTCAATCTGTACTTCCCGGGTCATCGCATCGCGATGCCGCCGCCGCTCCAGGACGGCACGGTGAACTATGTCGACGGCACCAAGAACACGCTGCAACAGGAAGCGTCCGACGTGGTGCAGTTCCTGGCCTGGGCGTCGGAGCCGCATCTCGAAGCGCGCAACCGTACGGGCTGGCGCGTGATCCTGTTCCTGCTGGCGATGGGCGCGCTCATGTACGCTGTGAAGCGTGCGGTCTGGGCCGACGCTCACTGAGCGCGAGGCGCTTCCCGTCATCGCATCGAGCGCGCGGCCTTCAGGCCGCGCGTTTGCTTTTGGACCCCGGCCGCCCGACTGCTTGGCCCATGAGCCGTTTCTGGCGCCAATGGATTGGGTTACGATCAGGCTTGGCAGCGACGGAGAGGAGGGGAGGATGACCAAGGCAACCTCGATCATGATGCTCGCAGCGATGTGCCTGCTTTCGGCGTGTGATCGTCCGTGGTCGAATGCAGAGAAGGGTGCGGCGGCCGGCAGTGCGATCGGCACGGGCATCGGACTCGTCACCGGCAGCAGCTTCGGGACGGTCGTGGGCGCGGGCCTTATCGGCGGCGCCGTCGGCTATCTCGGCGGCACGGCCATCGACAACAACAAGTGAGGAGGCCGGCATGAGAGGCGCAACCACCATCGGCGTTCTCGGTCTGCTGGCCGTGGCGTCGTCAGCCCAGGCCCAGGTTCCGTCGCCCACCAGCTTCGACCAGGCGGTGTATGTCACGTGCCGCGAGGCGCAGGCGATGCAACCCGAGGCGCGCAAGCGGCTGGCGATCATGCTGGCGGAGCATTCGGCACGCTATCGCGGCGTCGCATTGCCCAACGACGAGCGTGGCGGTCAGCTTGCGATGCTGGTGCGTGGCGGCTGTACGCTCGCGCCCGATGCCTACCTGTTCACGGTGATCGACCGGGCGATCGAGGCGGAGAAGGACAAGCTGCCCCGGAAGTAGCTCAGGAACCAGGCTGGCGCGGGGCTCGCCGACGCTCGATCGCCTCGTGGCGGGCGATCAGCCGGCGCGCTCGGTCGACGACGGGAATGTCGATCATCTTGCCGTCCAGCGAGAAGGAGCCGCGTCCTTCGGCGGCCGCCCGGCGGTCCGCCTCGATCACCTTGCGGGCATAGACGATCTCGTCGGACGTCGGCGTGAAAGCCGCATTCAGCGCCGCGACCAGCCCGGGATGGATGCAGGTTCCGCCCGAGAAGCCGAAGCGGCGCGCCCGCTCGGCACTCCTGCGATAGGCTTCCGGGTCGGAATAGTCGGCGACGGTGCCCAGGATGCCGATCATCGGCACACCGTGCGCCTGGGCGGCGAAAGCGACCAGGCGCTTGGGCAGCTCGAGCGTTTCGTCGCCCGGCACCGAGCCGGTCTCGAGCGCGAAATCCTCGCCGCCCAGCATCAGCGCGACGAGCCGGGGTGCGCGCGCGGCAATGTCGTTCACCTCGGCAAGCGCACGCGGATGCTCGATCATGCCGCCGAAACCGACGCTGCCGACCGGCATGCCGCGCTCGCGTTCCAGATCGCTCACAACCTCGTCGAGCAGGCGCAGATGCTGCACGCTCTCGGTCTTGGTGACGAAGAGCGCCGAAAGACCGGGCCGGACCGCCGCCTCGATATCGGGGATGGCGAGCCGGAGCGGACGGTTGATGCGCACCGCGACATCGGCACCGCCGCGCGCCACCTTCTTCATGGTTTCGGCCAACATCGCGCGCGCACCGGGCTTTTCCGCCGGCGTCACGCTGTCCTCCAGGTCGACCAGCACGCAGTCCGCGCCGCGCTCGTGCGCCTTGTCGATGAACTTCGGCACGTTGCCCGGGACATAGAGGATGGAGCGCCAGACAGGCGGCGTGGGGCGGTTGGCGGTCACTTCTTCCTTCCCTTCGAGATCACACCGGACCGGCAGAGCTTGGCGTACTCCGCCTCGCCCAGCAGCGGTCGCAGGAGCGCCTCGTTGTGCTCGCCGATCGTCGGCGCCGCCGACTTCAGGGCGCCGGGCGTGCCGGAGAGGCGCGGCACGACGGGGTGTGTCGGCAGCTCGCCCATCTCCGCGTCGGGGATCTCGATCACCGCCTCGCGCTCCAGCACGTAGTCGTCCTGCACGATTTGCGAGATGTCGTAGACCGGCCCGATGGTGACACCGGCCTCGTCGAAATAGCGGAGGTTCTCGGCGAGATCGCGCTCGCCGATGAAGGCGCCGATCAAACGGTCCAGCTCGACGCCGTTCCTCACCCGCTCGATGTTGGTGGCGAAGCGCGGATCCTTCGCGAGCTCGGGTCTGCCGATCTTGGCCAGCACGCGCTCGGCCATCCCCTGCGTCGAAGCCGAGAGGCATACCCAGTGGCCGTCCTTCGTCTGGTAGACATTGCGCGGCGCGGCGTTGGTCGAGCGGCTGCCGGTACGTACCTTGACCTCGCCCGTGAGCCGATAGTTGGCGGCCTGCGGGCCCAGCATGGAGAAAAGCGGATCGAACAGCGGCAGGTCGAGCACCTGGCCCTTGCCGCCATTCACCTCGACCTCGCGCAGGGCGACCATGACCGCGCCATAACCGTTGAGCGCCGCCATGCAGTCGGCGAGATACATCGGCGGCAGCACCGGCTCACGGTCGGCAAAGCCGTTCATCGAGGCGAAGCCGCTATAGCCCTCGATCAGCGTGCCGAAGCCCGGCTTGTGCCGATAGCGTCCGTCCTGGCCCCAACCCGAGATGCGCACGATCACCAGTTTTGGGTTGAGTGCATGCAGATCGCGCGGCGCGAGATTCATATCCTCGAGCACGCCGGGCCGGAAGCTCTCCACCAGGATCTCGGCCGACGCAGCCAGCCGGCGCACGATCACGCGGCCTTCCTCCGACCGAAGGTCGAGGGCGATGCTCTTCTTGTTGCGGCTGTAGACCTTCCATGCCGTCTCGACGCCCTTCACGCGCCAGGAGCGCAGGGTGTCGCCTTCGGGCGGCTCGATCTTGATCACCTCGGCACCGAAATCGGCGAGCTGCAGGGTGAGCACATTGCCCGCCACGAGCCGCGACAAGTCGACGACGCGCACGCCGTTCAGCGGTCCGGGCGCGTCGGGCGTGAAGGATTTATGTGCGGGACGTTTGGGCATTCCCAATTCTCGTCGCCCTGAGCGAGGCGAAGCGAAGTCGAAGGGCCTTCTTTCCTCGTGAAGGCCCTTCGAGTTGAAAGAAGGTCCCTCCACTTCGCGCCTTTGGCGCTCCGGTCGGGACGACGATAGACGCTACCCCACGTGCTTCTTCATGAAATCCAGTGTCCGGCCCATCGCCTGCTTGGAGGCCGCGGCATCGTAGGAGCCGCGCTCGTCGCAATGGAAGCCATGGTCGGCCGGATAGTCGAAGACCTGCACGTCGGGGTGCAACTTGCGGATCTCGTTCACATGCTCCATCGGGATATGCATGTCCTTGTCGCCGAAATGCATCATGGTCGGCGCCTTGGGCTTCTCGTTCTTGGTGCCGTAGATACCGCCGCCGTAGTAGGCGATGGCGGCATCGGGCTGCAGGCGAGTCGCCGAAAGCCAGGTGATGGTGCCACCCCAGCAGAAGCCGGTGACCGCCACCTTCTTGGCGCCGCGCTTCTTCAGCTCGGCGATCGCTGCATCGACGTCCTGCACCGGCTTGTCGAGGCCGAGCTCGGTCACGTACTTGCGGCCTTCGGCGATCGTGTCGGGTGTGTAGCCGAGTTCGATGCCGGCCTTGATGTGGTCGAAGAACCTCGGCGCCAGCGCGATGTACCCGTCGGCCGCGAATTTGTCGGTCACCGACCTGATGTGGTGGTTGACCCCGAAGATCTCCTGGATGACCACGACGCCGCCTCGGGGCGTGCCCTTCGGGGTGGCGAGGTAGGCGCCGATCTCGCCGGCCGCCGACTTAAGACGGATATCTTCACCCATGAGAAAACCTCCCGGTTGCGGGCCGCATCTGACATGGTAATGCGACGCCGTTCAACCCGTCGGCCCGCAGAGCGGGCCATACGCAGGCAGAGATGTATATTCCCAAGCACTTCGAAGCGTCCGAGACCATCGGTCGCGAGATCATGCAGGCCCATAGCTGGGCGCTGCTCGTCACCACCGGCCCCGGCGGCGCACCGTTCGCCAGCCATCTGGCGCTGCTATGGGAGGAGGACGGGAGCCCGCACGGCCACCTGATCGGTCACATGGCCCGCGCCAACAGCCACTGGAAGCTGTTCGACGGCAGCGCCGAGTCGATGGCCATGTTCTGGGGCCCGCACGCTTATGTCTCGCCGACCTGGTACACGCCCGGGCCGAAGGTGCCGACCTGGAACTACCTGACGGTCCATGCCTACGGCCGGCCCGAGATCGTCGACGACACGAAGGCGGTGCTCGATGTGTTGGCCAAGCTCGTTGCGACCTACGAAGGCCACGGTGCCGATGCTTGGTCGCTCGATCGGCTGCCGCCGGGCAACGCGGAGGCGCAGAGCCGGGGCATCGTCGCCTTTCGCATGCCAATCAGCCGCATCGAGGCCAAGGCGAAGCTCAGCCAGAATCGCGACCTTGAGGATCGCCACCGTGTGATCGCGAGGCTCGAAACCAGCGACAGCCAGGACGCGCAAGCGACGGCGCTCTGGATGAAGAAGGTGCTGCCTTAGTCGACCGGCCGGTCGCGACGCTCAGGCATCGATCACCGCCATCGCGTCCATCTCGAACAGCCAGCCGGGCTGGGCGAGGCGGCTGACGAAGATGAAGGTGCTGACCGGCGGCGACGCCGTATCGACGTAGCGGTCCCGGACCTTGGAGAAGGCCGTCCGCTGCTCTGGCGTCACGGAGGCGACGCAGTAGTTGTTGATCTTGACGAGGTTCTTGAAGCTGCCGCCTGCCGCCTCGAGGGCGGCGTCGAGGTTCTTGAACACCTGCTCGACCTGGGCGGCGAAGTCGTTCTCGCCGACGAGCCTGTCGTTCGCATCGTGCGGCACCTGGCCCGCGATCAGCACCAGCTTGCCGGTCGTCACCTCGCAGACCTGCGAGTAGCCCGCACGACGCGGCATGGTGTTGGGATTGGAGAAAGTGACGGTCAAAGGCGGCTCCCTGGCAGAAGCCCCGAGAGGGGCTCCGCACCTTCCTCCTGGCGCCGGTGGAGGTAAAGAGCCGCTGCTCAGACGTTGAAGCGGAAATGGAAGACGTCGCCGTCCTTGACGGCGTAGTCCTTGCCTTCGAGTCGAAGCTTCCCGGCATCGCGCGCGCCCGCTTCGCCGTTCAGGGCGACGTAGTCATCGTAGGCGATGGTCTCGGCGCGGATGAAACCCTTCTCGAAGTCGGTATGGATCACGCCGGCCGCTTCCGGCGCCCGCGCCTCGCGGCGCACGGTCCAGGCGCGCGCCTCCTTCGGTCCGACGGTGAAGAAGGTGACGAGATCGAGCAGCGCGTAGCCCGCGCGGACGACGCGGGCGAGGCCGGTCTCCGCGAGGCCGAGATGACCGAGATACTCGGCCTGGTCTTCCGGCGGAAGCTGAGCCACCTCGGCCTCGATCGCGGCCGAGATCACGACCGACGGGATGCTCCGCTCTTTCGCCCAGGCTTCCGCCCTGGTGCTGTGCTGGTTGCCCCCGGCGGCCGAGGCTTCCTCGACGTTCAGGACGTACATCATCGGTTTCGCCGTGATGAGCTGCAGCCGGGCGAAGACCGGCCGCTCCTCGACGGTGAGCTCGGCGGCACGCGCGGGCTTGCCCTCGCGTAGCGCCTCGAGCGCCTTTCTCACCACGGGCGCTTCGACGGCCGCTTCCTTGTCGCCGCCCTTGGCCCGCTTCTCGAGGTTGGGCAGGCGCTTCTCGAGACTGTCGAGGTCGGCCAGCATCAGCTCGGTCTCGACGATCTCGGCGTCGCGCACGGGATCGACGCTGCCGGCGACATGGGTGACGTCACCTTCCTCGAAGCAGCGCAGGACATGGGCGATCGCATCGACTTCGCGGATATTGGCGAGGAACTGGTTGCCGAGCCCTTCGCCCTTGCTGGCGCCCTTCACCAATCCCGCGATGTCGACGAATTCGAGTTGCGTATTGACGATCTTCGCCGACTGCGCGATCGCCGCCAGCTTGTCGAGCCGCGGGTCGGGCACGGCGACGCGACCGACATTGGGTTCGATGGTGCAGAAGGGATAGTTGGCCGCCTGCGCCGCCTGCGTGGCAGTGAGTGCGTTGAACAGGGTCGACTTGCCGACATTCGGCAGGCCGACGATTCCGCAATTGAAACCCATGACGTTACTCTTCGAGGGACAGCCTGGCCGGCAGGCCGGGCGGCGGTGCGAGATTGGCGACCCTGCTCATGTACTTCTCGTCACTCCTGGCCGTGCCGTCGACCAGCAGCGCCGATTCCTCGGCAAGCGCCTCTAGGAGCTTGGGCAGCCAGCCTTCTTTCGGATCGCGCTCGTCGGGCTCGAAGTCGCGCAGCACCCAATGCAGCACCAGATCCTTGTGGCCGGGATGGCCGATGCCGATGCGTACACGCCGATAGCCGTTGCCGACATGGGCATCGATGTCGCGCAGGCCGTTGTGGCCGCCGGCGCCGCCGCCCTTCTTCATGCGCACCCGGCCCGGCGCGAGATCGAGCTCGTCGTGGAACACCACGACCCGGTCGAGCGGCACCTTCAGGAAGCGCACAGCCTCGCCGACCGCCTTGCTCGAGTCGTTCATGTACGTCATCGGTTTCAGCACGAGCGTGCGCTCGCCGGCGAGATGGCCTTCCGCCATCTCGCCGTTGAAGCGCGCGCGCCAGGGCGAGAAGACACGGCGGCGGACGATTTCGTCCACCGCCATGAATCCGACGTTGTGCCGGTGCCCCGCGTAGCGCGGCCCGGGATTGCCGAGGCCGACCAGCAGCAGCATGGGAAGGGCGGGGTGCCGAGACCCGCCTACTTCTTCGCTGGTGCTGCCGCGGCGCCCGCTGCCGGCGCCGCACCTGCCGCGGCTGCCGGAGCGGCCGCACCC
>DATEID010000108.1:0-2965 GCA_035279245.1 Reyranella sp. | reverse complement strand
AAGGTGAAGCTTGCCGACCGGTTGCCGGCGCTGAAGGACGTCGTCTTCCACGCCAGGCTCGGCACGCAGTACGAACGCGTTGAGCGAATCGTGGCACTGGCGAAAGAAATCGTCGCGCAGGAGAAGGGTGGCTTCTTCAAGGGCGTCGACATCGCGCATGTCGAGCAGGCGGCGCGTCTGTGCAAGGCCGATTTGGTCAGCGGCATGGTGGGCGAGTTCCCCGAGCTGCAGGGCACGATGGGCCGCTACTACGCGCGCGGCGAGGGCCTGCCGGCTGCGGTTGCCGACGCCATCGGCGAGCACTACGCACCGCAAGGTCCGAACGACACGTGCCCGACGGCGCCGGCGTCCGTGGCCGTGGCGCTGGCCGACAAGCTCGATCTTCTCGTGTCCTTCTGGTCCATTGACGAGAAGCCCACGGGATCGCGCGATCCCTTCGGGCTGCGGCGCGCAGCGCTCGGCGCGATCCGGCTCATCGTCGAAAACCAGGTCCGCCTGCCGCTGCTGCAGATCCTCGCGTCCCTCAAAGCCAAGAGCGGCGACTTGCTGGGCTTCTTCGCCGATCGGCTGAAGGTGCAGGTGCGCGAGCAGGGCATGCGCCATGACCTGGTCGACGCCGTGTTCGCGTTGGGCGGCGAGGACGATCTCGTGCGCTTGCTGGCGCGCGTGACGGCGCTGCAGGATTTCGTCGATACCGACGACGGCAAGAATCTTCTCGTCGCCTACAACCGCGCTGCCAACATCGTGCGCGCCGAGGAGAAGAAGGAAAAAGGGTTGGGCGCCAGGCTCGCGGGCGATGTCGATGCGGCATTGCTGCAGGCCGCCGAAGAAAAGACGATGGCCGCGGCGCTGACCTCGGTCGATGCCAAGGCAAAACCGGCATTGTCGCGTGAGGACTTTACCGGGGCCATGACCGCGCTGGCGGAACTTCGGGCGCCGATCGACGTTTTCTTCGACCGGGTAACGGTCAACGCCGACGATTCCGGCCTGCGGCTGAATCGCCTCAAGCTCTTGAACAGCATCCGCGCGACAATCGACCGCGTCGCCGATTTCTCGAAGATCGAGGGATAGGCACCGCGACAATCGTGAGAGACGATCGATGACGAAATGGGTCTACGGCTTCGGCAACGGCACGGCGGACGGCAAGGCCGACATGCGCGACCTGCTGGGTGGCAAGGGCGCCAACCTGGCGGAGATGTCGAGCATCGGGCTGCCGGTGCCGCCCGGCTTCACGGTGACGACCGAGGTCTGCACCTACTACTACGCCAACAACCGCGCCTATCCCAAGGAGCTGAAGGCGCAGGTGAGCGCGGCGCTGGCGCAGGTCGAGAAGATCGTCGGCCGCAAATTCGGCGATGCGGAAAATCCGCTGCTGGTCTCGGTGCGCTCCGGCGCGCGCGCCTCGATGCCGGGCATGATGGACACCGTCCTCAATCTCGGCCTCAACGACACCACGGTGCTGGGCCTGGCGCGCTCCTCGGGTGACGAGCGCTTCGCTTATGATTCCTACCGGCGCTTTATCCAGATGTATTGCAACGTGGTGCTCGAGATCGACCACCACAATTTCGAGGAAGTGCTGGAGCAGAAGAAGAACGACCTCGACATCCATCTCGACACCGAGCTGAAGGCGGCCGACTGGAAGGACGTCATCAAGCAGTACAAGAAGGTGATCGAGCGCGAGCTGGGCAAGCCCTTCCCGCAGGATCCGCAGGAGCAGCTGTGGGGCGCCGTCGGTGCCGTGTTCGGCTCGTGGATGAACCAGCGCGCCATTACCTATCGCAAGCTGCACGATATCCCCGAGAGCTGGGGCACCGCGGTCAACGTGCAGGCCATGGTGTTCGGCAACATGGGCGATGACTGCGCCACAGGCGTTGCCTTCACGCGCAACCCGTCGACCGGCGAGAACCTGTTCTACGGCGAGTACTTGGTGAACGCGCAGGGCGAGGACGTGGTGGCCGGCATCCGCACGCCGCAGCAGCTCACGATCCAGGGCAAGGAGGCACAGAAGTCCGACAAGCCCGCGATGGAAGAGGTGATGCCCGAGGTCTACCGCCAGCTGGCCGAGATCCGCGCCCGGCTGGAGCGGCATTACCACGACATGCAGGACATCGAGTTCACCGTGCAGTCGGGCAAGCTCTACATGCTGCAGACGCGCAACGGCAAGCGCACCGCAAAGGCGGCGCTGAAGATCGCCGTCGACATGGTGCGCGAGGGCCTGATTGACCGCAAGGAAGCGGTGACGCGCATCGCGCCGGCATCGCTCGATCAGCTGCTGCATCCCACGCTCGATCCCAAGGCCGAGCGCAAGGTGCTGGCCAAGGGCCTGCCGGCGTCACCCGGCGCCGCCTTCGGCAAGGTGGTGTTCACCGCCGATGCCGCCGAGAAGATGGCGCGCGACGGCGAGAAGGTGATCCTGGTGCGGCGCGAGACCAGCCCCGAGGACATCCACGGCATGCACGCCGCCCAGGGCATTCTCACCTCGACGGGCGGCATGACCAGCCACGCTGCGGTGGTGGCGCGCGGCATGGGCAAGCCCTGCGTCGCCGGCGCCGGTGACGTGCGCATCGACGGAAAGGCCGGCACGCTCACCGTGCGTGGCACCACGGTGAAGGCAGGCGAGGCGATCACGCTCGACGGCTCGACCGGCGAGGTGATGCTGGGCGTCGTGCCCACCATCCAGCCCGAGCTCTCGGGTGACTTCGCCGAGCTGATGGAGTGGGCCGACGGCGTGCGGCGGCTGAAGGTGCGCACCAACGCCGAGACGCCGTCCGACGCCGCGACCGCGCGCAAGTTCGGCGCCGAGGGGATCGGGCTCTGCCGCACCGAGCACATGTTCTTCGAGGGCGACCGCATCCGCTCGATGCGGAAGATGATCCTCGCGGAATCGACGGCTGAGCGCGAGAAGGCGCTCGCGGAGCTGCTGCCCTACCAGCGCGACGATTTCGTCGGCATCTTCACGGCGATG